>JANPDO010000211.1:0-6836 GCA_031431535.1 Chloroflexota bacterium | reverse complement strand
CGAGATCGGCCGGGGGGAGGCCGGGGATGACGACCGGAATCGGAGCCGGCGCGGCTGCTTCGATGAGATCGAACGCGGCCAGGGCGGCCGCCGGAGCGGCAGTCGACGGAGGCTGGGGAGCCTCGCCTGGGGCGTCGCCGGGCGTGTCGACCCCCTCGGTGAGGACGAAATCGGGTCGTTGACCGGCGCTGGAAACGGGACCGCTGGGCTGCCCCGCGGATGTCGTGACAACCGCGATCGAGCCAGCCATCAGCGCCGTGGCGAAGAACACGCCGAGCTTCGGGAGGAGAGCGCTCATGACGAGGAGGAGAGCGCTCATGACGAGCTGGGTCCACACATCGAATACACGCTGAAGGTGAACAGCTTGTTGGTGAGATCCGGAGCCGTGTTTCCCGCCTTGTCGATGGCTCGGAATTCGTAGGTGTACTTGCCGATGTCGAGGAGCGAGTTGTCGACCGTGAAGGACCAGGTGTTCCCGGCCTGGCCCATCGCGAATGTGCCGGCCACGCCGAGGTACTGGGCGTCTCGAAGGCGGAGCGTGACACTTGCCACCCCAGACAGATTGTCGTCAACGATCGCCGAGATCGTGATGCTGTACGGGCCGCATTCCTGCAGAAGGTTCATGTAGTCGCTGCTCCGCGCGACCCTCCCAAAGACCGGTGGCAGAGTGTCCGCAGGAGTCGGGGATGGGCCGAGGGTTGGCGTCGGGGTTGGCTTCAGGGTTGGCTTCGGCGTGGGTTTCGGCGTGGGTTTCGGCGTCGGTTTCGGCGTCGGTTTCGGGGTGGGCTTCGGCGTCGGTCGGGCCGTTGGTTTGGCGGTGGGCTTCGGGGTCGCCTTCGGGGTTGGCTTCGGCGTTGGCGTGGGTGTCGCCTGGGGCACGGGCGGGGGCGTCGGCGTGGCGGCGGGCTCGACGCTCGGACCAGGGGACGGCGAGTTAGCTGCCGCGATCGTGATCGGGGCCGCAGCGATCGCGTCCGACGGCGGCACCTCGGGACTGCAAGGAACCACGGGCAGTCCATCCGCGGCCTGCTCCAGGTTGATTGCCGCAGCCTCCACCCAGCCCTCCGACCGACCCGGCAGCGGGAAGTGGACCCGGAGCCACGCGCCGTCGCTGGACCGGCCGGTCGCGAGCATCCGCTGACCGCTGGCGACCTCTGCCATCGGCGATCCGGCGCCAGGGCACGGAAAGATGGCAAGGGTCGCGCCGGCAGGTACATTTGAACCGCCATTGCCGAGGGCACCGCCGGCGAAGGCCCCGCCAAGGCCGCCAACGACGAGCCCGCCGATGACGAGCCCGGCAAGCATGGGCGGACCACCGACCGCCGCGGCGATCTTCCCGAACAGCCCGGCCATCAGGATCATGCCAGCTTCCCCAGCGCTGGTTCCCTCATCGCGAGCGCGCGCCCGCCTCCGAGGTCACCTGCGCGCCAGCATACAGACCTCATCGCAGGAAGAATCCCCGTGGTGGCTCGAGACCGATGCTGGTGGGATCGAACCGGGGGGGGTGACTGGTGGGCTTGGAGACAAAGAAGCTCACAGAAATGGGTAGGAACGCGGTCCCGTTGGCCGGGCTGACGATCAGATCTCGTGGACCCTCGATATCGTGGTGGAACAGGAGCACCTGTGTCCGAAAGCTCCCGAGGCCGTCCGTCACGACCGGCGACGCGCGCCGCTCGTTGAGGCCCACGGACCACTCGATCACGAGTTCGGTGTTCGGCGGGAAGCCCTTCCCCTCCGCGATCGTGACAATCCCCGGTGGACCGATGGGCGGATCGAGGATCAGCTCCGCATTCGAGCCCGCGCCGGTCAGGCGCACCGTGTGCGGCGAGCCGATACCGTCGTCGCTGATCACCAGCGAGGAGGCGCGCGGGCCAACCGCGAGCGGGCTGAACTGGACCGTCACGGTGCACGATTGCGGTCGCGGCAGGACCTGCCCCGTGCAGCCGTCAAACACGATCCCGAAGTCCAGTGCGTCACCGCCCACGATGGTCACCGCGATCGAGCCGAGGGGCGTCCAGCCCACGCTGGTCAGCGTAGTCGCACCGGGCGGGGCCGTCGTTCCGATGGCGCGGGTTCCGAAATCGAGTGCAGCCGGCTCAATGATTCCGGCGGGTGGCAGGTCGCGGACAAAAACGTCACCGAGTCCATTGCCATCACTCGCGATCAGTTGGCCAGACGTCGAACTCCACGCGGTTACCCGCCCGTCCGCCGACACGACGGGCCCCAGGTTGTTGGAGCCGCCGTTCCCGCCCCCGAGCGCGACCGAGATATGGATCGTCTCGCCGTCGAACCGGTCGCGGTGGTAGACCTCGACGCCGTCCTCCTGCGGATTGGTCGCCGAGGCGAAGACGACGAACCGACCATTGCCCGAGACGGCGACGTGACCGGCGTCGGGCAGGTCGGCGGTGAGCAGCGACGTCCGGGCGAAGTTCCGCTCGCGGATGTAGATGTCTCCCGCGGAGTCAGGGTCCCCGGGCGCAAGATCCGACGCAAAGGAGACGAACGCGATCACGTTGCCGTCGGCCGAGATGGCTGGATCCACCGACGGCTGCGTCCCCGGCGCGCCGAATGGGGTCATGCTGATGAGCTCCGTGGCAGCCGCCGCCACGTTGCGAGCAAACACCTGTTGGATGAGCAGCACTGCCGGAGGAGGCCCGTTGCCATCGTCGGGCGCGACCACGCCACCGGCGGTGCTACCGGCTGCAGCCGGGAGCCCAAGGAGGACCGGGCCAGACGGCGAGGCCGAAGGCGGCGGCGGGGGCGGCGGCGGCGGAGGGGGATCCGGGATGAGTACGTTCGGCGCGTCAGAAACGAACGCAACGATATTCCCATCGGCAGAGATCGCTGGGCTTCGACTGGCCCCATTCGGTGACGTCCCGGATGGTGTCTGGGACACCATCGTCGTCGCGCCGGTCTGCGTATCCACCCTGAAGACGTCCGTCTGCTGGTTCCTGTCGCCAGGGGTGATGAACGAGTTGATCGACGTGTACGCCACGAAGCGTCCTCCCTCGGAGATCGCGGGTTCGTAGCTGCCGTACGCTGGGCCCTCCCTCCGGTCGATTGAAACGATCCTGGTGCTGCCGCTTCGTGCCTCCCATAGCAGCACGAGCGGCTGGATCGGCCCATCGCTGGTGCCGCTGTCCGCAGGCGGGTAATAGCTGAATGCGACGAATCCGCCATCGGGGCTGATCGCCGGATCGGACGCGCGTCCGCCGGCCGACCCCGGCTCGGTTCCCAGGACGGGAAGCAGAATCGTCGCGCCGGTCAGGCGATCATGGATGAACACGTCCTGCGAACGGTTGGTATCGCCGGGCACAAGGTTATCCGCCAGCGACGCGAACGCCACGTACCGTCCCTCGGCGGAGAGTGAAGCCTCGGCCGAAGGCCCGGCTGGGTCCCCTCCTCCGTTGCGCTCGGAGACTCGGGTCGTCACCCCGGGAGGCTGCGGGAAGTGTGCGGCGAGACGGCGCGGGTCGGGTTCGTCCAGACGTGGAGCGGACGGCGTCCCCGGTATAGCGCCGTCCGGGCCGAGGCGCGAGGCGGCCACGATCGGCGACATGCCCAGGCCCAGCGCGAGCGCGACGACCAGCGCCGGACGCGCTCGCCCGACGCTCAGGGCCGCAGGTAGCCCGAGTAGAAGACTGCGGGATCGCATGTTCCTGCGCTCGTGCACGCCAGCGAAAGGTTGAGGGACTGTCCGGCGGCGACAACGATCGGGGTGACGAAGTGGAAGTCGAGGTCGCGGAAGTTCTCGAGCCGCAGACGCAGCAAGGGCTGACCGTTGCGCAGCAGCACGATCGCGCCCTCACGACCATTGGGGTTCGAAAAGACCAGGTCCGTGATGAACAGGGTGCCGGTAGGGCTGATGGAGGTCGCGGTCCTGTCGAGCGAGCCGTCGACGAGGTTGCCGAGGCCAGGGACGAATGGGCCGGTCGGTGCCGGCGTGGGCGTTGGCGCGGGTGTTGGTGTTGCGGGCGGGGCCGTGGCACCAGGCGCAAGCGTGGGTGTGGGTGTCGGGACGGGCGTGGGAGTCGGTGAGGGCGTTGGCGTCGCGGCGGACGGGGCAGGATCATCGGCTCCCGCTGCCATGGTCGGGAGTCCTCCAGCGGCAAGGGCGGCGTTCGCATCCTCGCGCAAGTCCGCCAGAGGAGACGCGATGGCTTGCGATGCGGCCGATTCGATGGTCGGTCGGAGCACGAGAAACCAGAGCAGGACCGCGGCCAGAAGCGCCATCAGGAGCGCCAGAATCGCGCGCATGAACCACGGCGGCAGAACCGCTTCCTGGAGCAGGGCGCCGTCGATGGTAATGGGGGTGTAGCCCTCCGGCGTCACCTGGAGTTGGAACGGTCGCGTCTTCGACGGTCCGCGCCAGAATCGTTGCGTTGGGATGACCTTGACCTTGGCAAACCCGGCGTCGCCTGGCGCGACTACCACCGATGGCGGCGTGACCTCAAAGCTGAGAAACCGGTCGGCATCGGCCGCATCGACGGTGGCGTTGAGTCGCACGTTGCCGCGGTTATCGACCGCCAGGTCGTGGCTGGCGCCGCGCGAGCCTCGCGACGTGCGCGGGACAAGCTCCGCGTAAGGCTCCACGAAGGACCCGACCTCGATCGTCCCCTCCTCAACATACGAGCCGGCAGGATCCTCGCGGCTACTGGCACGGACCCCGTAGGTGATGGCGCCGGCCTGCGTCGTGGAGTGACGGGGCGGCCGGAAGATGGCCTTGGCCATTCCTTCGGCGCCCGGAAAGAGGGAGATCGTGGGTGGCTCAACGAGCGCCCAGGCGCCGCTCGGTCCGAGCACGTCGAGCGTGAACTCATCGACGACACTGCCGGTGTTCCGCAGGCGCAGCTCGACCCAGGCCTCCTGGCCCGGCTCTACCCGGACCACGGGCGCGATCAGGGTGACGGTAGCTCCCACGACGGGAGTGTAGCCGTCCGAGGGTGGCCCGAAAAGGCCTCTATGTCCGGCCGGTTGGGCGGATCGGGTGGTCACCCTGGTGGGTGAGCGATCTGCCCGTTAAGTGCACGTTGACTGGACGGAAAGGGCCATCCGGTAGGGTCCCCTGCATGCACGCATTTTGGTGCCCAGTGTCCGGGGCGCCGAGCGGCAGATCTTGAGGGGTGCAGGTCATGGTGGCTGAGGCGATCCCATTCCGCGGCCAGATCCCCGTCCTCGTGTGCGCCACCGACCCGCTTTCGAGGGCTGGCCTCGTGAGTCAGCTGCGCTCCAGTGGCGGGTTTACGATCGCGCCCGACGACGACCCGCCCGACGATGCTGTTGCGCTCCTGGTCACCGATGAACTCGACGATGCAACGGCGACGGTGGTCCGGACGCTCCGCGCCCGTGGCCATACGCGCATCGTGGCACTGCTCGGTCGGATCGATGATCGGGCGCTCCTGCTCGCCGCGGAAACTGGCGTAACCGGGATTGTCAGGCGGAGCGATGCGACCGCCGCAGTCCTCGCTGCCGCGATCCGCGCCGCCGTTGCCGGTGACGCCACACTGCCTCCGGATCTCCTGGGGCGACTCCTGCGCCAGGTCGGCGCCCTCCAGCGGCAGGTCCTGTCCCCGCGCGGCCTGACGCTGAGCGGGCTGTCCGAGCGCGAAACCGGCGTGCTCCGCCTGCTCGCCGAGGGATGCGACACGGCCGAGGTAGGCCGGCGCCTGTTCTACTCCGAACGAACGGTCAAGAACATCATCCACGACGTGACGTCTCGACTGGAGCTGCGCAACCGGACCCAGGCCGTCGCATACGCGATCAAGCAGGGCCTGATCTAGCCGGCATGGCCTGATCTAGCCGGGTACCTTCGTCACCTCGGGCTCGGCGGCCGATAGGTCGAGGTTGGTCCCGGCGTTCCGGCCGTGGTTTGTCTTGGTGTCGAATTCCGCGTTGGTGAGGGTTGCCCGGGCCTCGGCCGCGGTGATCTCCGCGTTCGCCTTCTCGTGGGTCTTGCGCAGCAGTTTCTTGTGGACGCTGTCGAATTCCGCCTTGTCGATGGCCACATGCTGCGCCTCGTGGCCGGCCAGTGCCGCATGAAACCGATCCCACTCCCGCTTCTCTCGCTCCGTTGCCTGTGGCCGATCCTTCCAGGACGGCAGGCTGATCGTCTCAAGAATGGTCACATTGGCCAGGGTGATGGGGTCGGAGCCGTCGGGGAACAGGTAGATGTCCTTGAACCATGAGGTGACCGAGGCCGCCTCCTCGCGCGCCGCCAGCTGATTGGCGACGCTCTTGAATGTTCCACTTACGTCGAACGGCGACTCGTTGACGATGATCTGGGTCCCGCTCGAGGTCGGGGTCGGAAGTTCCTCGGACAACGGATCCTCGTCAGCGCCAAAGACATCGGAAACGCCATCGGTCAGCGAATCCAGCGCGGACGCGGCCGCGTCTCCGAGCACCATGGAGGCGATCATCGAGGCGACGCCTGCATTGCCATGTCGCTCCTGGAGCCCACCGACCATCCGGCCGCGTGACCCGCCGTCCGCCTTGCGCAGGAGGGTCGCAACATCCGAAGGGCCCGCCGCCCCCAGGTGTCCGAGCGCACTACCGACATCGCGCGGCCCGCCCGATCGTCGCCCGAACGGCGCGATCGCACGAGCCTGTGGGTGCCGCGATCTGGTCGACTGCCGGCGCACGACGGGATCATGGCACTGTCGAGCCCGCCGTGCTTGCTCGGTCCCCGGCTGAGGGCCGCGCTTCAGCCGCGTCGGCCGGCCTTCAGCCCATCCGCGTTACTCGCCCTCGAGCTCCTCCTCGGGCGCTTCACCCTCCCGCTGGACGAACGAGCCCTGAGTCGCCATCTCCTCCTCAGGGACCTGCTCCTCATCTGCCTG
>JANPDO010000210.1:0-1738 GCA_031431535.1 Chloroflexota bacterium | reverse complement strand
CCCCAAGCTGCACGTTGCTGGTCAGCAGGTAGTCGCGGATCCGATCGACCACGCGTCCAAGGATTTGCGAACCGCCGGCGTTATCAAGGAACACCCAGTCGCCGCCAAGGGCGGGAAACTGGGCGCGAACAAAATCCAGGTCGAAGGGCGCGGTGTGGTGTGCGGGCATGCAGAAATCAGGTTACCAGTACCGCGTCGCGAACCGGTGTTAGTGTAGGGGGTCTCACATCCGACCGGCGCGCGGTTCGCGAGAGGGCATCAATGAGCTGGGTGACGTCTCTGACAACGACCAAATCGGTCGAGCAGTTGCAAGGGGAAGCCTCGTCGTCTGGCGGGCATTCGCTGAAGCGTGTGCTCGGCCCGTCGCAACTCGTCATGATCGGGATCGGCGACATCATTGGCGCCGGCATCTTCGTTCTGGCCGGGTTGGCCGCGGCGCAGTACGGCGGGCCCGCGATTGTGCTGTCGTTCGTGCTGGCGGCGATTGCCTGCAGTTTCGCGGCGCTCTGCTATGCCGAGTTCGCGGCGATGCTGCCGGTGTCGGGCTCGGCCTACACCTATGCGTATGCGACGCTCGGCGAACTGGCCGCGTGGATTATCGGCTGTGCACTGACGCTCGAATTTACGGTCGGGCCATCCGCCGTGGCCGTCGGTTGGTCCGGCTACGTCACCAGTCTGCTCCGCGACTTCGGCGTCACCGTGCCGCCGGCGTTCACCGCGCCACCAGGCACGGTGCTGGTCGAAACGGCGCCGCGCCATTGGGAGATCCTGTCCAATGTCGCCGACCGGCTGGCGGCGCAAGGCATCGACCCGTCCACGCTGGCGCACGAGACCGGAATTTTCAATCTTCTCGCGGCCGTCATTGTCCTGGTGATGGCAGCGATCCTGGTCGTCGGGATTCAGGAGTCCGCACACGTCAACGCGGCCATCGTGGTGATCAAAGTGTCGGTGATTGTCGTCTTTATCGGCGTGGGCTTCGCGTTCGTGCGGCCGGAGAACTGGACACCGTTTATTCCGCGGAACACCGGCGAGTTCGGTCACTTCGGCTACTCCGGCATCGTCCGGGGCGCGGCCGTCGTCTTCTTTGCGTTCATGGGATTCGATTCGGTGACGACTGCCGCCCAGGAAGCCAAGAACCCGCAGCGGGACCTTCCCATTGGCATTCTCGGCTCGCTGGCGGGCTGCACGGTGCTGTACATCCTCGTCGCGATTGTCCTGACCGGCCTCGTGCCCTACACCGAGTTGAACGTGCCCGATCCGATCGCCGTCGGTGTGGACGCTACCGGGATCACGTGGCTGTCCTCCCTCATCAAACTGGGCGCGATCTGCGGCCTGAGCTCGGTGGTGCTGGTGGGCATGCTGGCGCAGTCGCGAATCTTCTACACGATGGCCAACGACGGACTCCTGCCCCCGTGGGTGGCGCGCATCCATCCACGATTCCGCACGCCGCACATCACAACGATGGTCACGGGCCTCGTCATGGCCATAATCGCCGGAACGACGCCCATCGCGGTGCTTGGTGAGCTCGTGAGCATGGGGACCCTGCTCACCTTCGTCATCGTGTGCGCTGGTGTGATCATTCTGCGGAAAACGCAACCGGACCTTGCGCGTCCGTTCCGCACGCCGTGGTCGCCGGTGGTGCCGCTGCTCGGGATGGCGACATGCGCGTATCTGATGTCCGGTCTGCCCGGCGACACGTGGTTTCGCCTGTTGCTCTGGATGGGAGCGGGACTCGTCG
>JANPDO010000209.1:0-1661 GCA_031431535.1 Chloroflexota bacterium | reverse complement strand
GGCGGCGTGCGTCGCCCGGGTCGATGTCGACCTGGACACCGGGGAGGTCCACGTCCGCGATGTCGTCGCCGCTGACGACATCGGCCGGGTCATCCACCGGGTGCTCGCGGAGGGTCAGGTCGAGGGCGGCACGCTGCAGGCCGTCGGCTACGCCACGATCGAGGAGATCAAGCTGCGCGACGGCCGGTATCTCAATGACCGACTGGCGACCTACATCATTCCCACGGCCCTCGATTCTCCCCGGATCACCACGATCCTGGTCGAGGCGCCGTTCAGCGGCGTGCCGCATGGCGCCAAGGGGGTCGGCGAGTTGCCGATGAACGTCGGCGCACCCGCGGTCATCGCCGCGATCGCGGACGCAACGGGAGCGTGGATCACGGACCTGCCGGCCAGCCCGGAACGGATCCTGGCGGCCTTGTCCGGCGTGACCGCAGTTGCGCCCCTGCCGCCGGGTGCCTCGGAGCCCGCCCCATGACGACGTATCGCTTCACGGTCAATGCCGCCCACGTGGAGGTCGAGGTGCCCGGGATGCGCCGGCTGCTCGACGTCCTGCGCGAGGACCTGGCGCTCACCGGGACCAAGGAAGGTTGCGGGGAAGGGGAGTGCGGGGCGTGCACGGTCCTGCTCGATGGATTGGCGGTGGATGCCTGCCTGGTGCCGGTTTGCCAGGTTGATGGTTCGGCGGTCGCCACGGTCGAGGGGCTGGCGGCCAGGTCCGCGGGTGATGCTGGCCCGGTCGGCACGGCCGATCGTGGCGCACTCGGCACGGCCGGCCCTGGCGGACTCGGCGGACTCGACGGTCTCCAGGTCGCCTTCCTCGAGACCGGTGGTGCTCAGTGCGGGATCTGCACCCCGGGCATGTTGATGGCCGCGCACGCCTACCTCGATGGAGGCGGCGGACCGGATCACGATGCCATCCGCGAGGCGATCGCCGGAAACCTGTGCCGCTGCACCGGCTACACCAAGATCATCGAGGCGATTGCCCTGGCCGCCACCCGCCGCGCGCGATCGATCTCATGAACGGCTCACTCGAACCCGAGGCAATCAGTCCCCGCCACCTGGACGAGGCCTATGCGGCCCTGGCGGACCCGACCACTCGACCGATCGCCGGCGGCACGGACATGATGGTTGCGCTTGCCGGCGAATTCGCCGATCCGCCGCCGCGCGTCGTGGACCTGTGGCGACTCGATGCCCTGCGCGGGATCGCGATCGATGGTGGCGCCGTCTCGCTGGGTGCCCTGACGACCTTCACCCAGATCCGCCAGTCGGCCTTGTGCCGCGAGCACGTGCCAATCCTTGTCGAGGCGGCAGCGGCGATCGGCGCCGCCCAGATCCAGAACCGGGGCACCCTGGGCGGCAACATCGTCAATGCGTCCCCGGCCGGGGATACCTTGCCGGTGCTCCTCGCGCTCGATGCCTCATTCGTCTGCGGCTCGTCATTCGGCGAGCGGACCATTCCGGCCGAGTCGTTCTGGATCGATTATCGCCGGACGGCCCTCGCCGATCACGAGCTGCTCCGCGCGATCAGGATCCCGCTGGCCGCCGGTCGCGAAACGCGCTTCCGCAAGGTCGGGACTCGCCGGGCGCAATCGATCAGCAAGGTCGTGCTGGCCTTGAGCTACCGCGATGCCGGTCCTGCAGAGCCCTGGACCGCGGTGCGC
>JANPDO010000208.1:0-13140 GCA_031431535.1 Chloroflexota bacterium | reverse complement strand
GGCACCCGCAACGGCGGCTCCCACCGCGGCCCCACCCGCCCCGACGGCGGCCCCTGGTGCCACCGCGGCCCCCGCTACAGCGGCCCCGACCCCGGAGCCCGTGAGCTATGCCGGCGTCACCCTCAACAACAGCACCGGCGGTTACTCGATCCTGGCGTTCCAGCTCGGCCTGGACGCGTGGAAGGCCGATACCGGCGGCAACGCGACCTTTACGAACATCCCGTTCGATGAGAAGCCCGTCAAGTACGCCAGCTTCATCGCCACCCAGGACGCGTCGTGGGATCTCCATTACACCTACGACGTGTTCATGCAGCGCTACGGCGTCCGCCTCCTGTTGCCACTCGAGGGCAACTACACGGGCGACCTCAGCGACTTCATCCAGACCGCGCTCCCGGGGTTCACGAGCCAGTCCGACCAGGTCCTGCGCGGTCTGCCGATCCATTTCAGCTCATGGCTGTGGACCTGGAATCCGGAACTCTGGAACTCGGTCGGTGAGGACGGATCCAACCCACCCGACTCATATGAGGCGCTCTTTGCGCTCACGCCCAAGTTCGTTGCTGCGGGCATCATTCCGTGCGCACAGCCCTGGCAGGGCGTCGGCGGCACGTTTGCCAAGCTGTACTGGACCCACATCTACAACTCCACCGGGCACCCGATGTTCAGCGACGACCGGACCCAGGTCCTGTTCGATGGGCCGGAAGGCCTGTCGGCCTTCCAGACGATCGAGGCCGGCATCAAGAGTGGCTGGTGGGACGCCCGCTATCTGAACATCACCAACGAGCACGAGGCGTACGTCGAGTTCGCCAAGGGCAACATGGCGACGGTGATGCATTCCGAGTCCGTGATCGAGCCCACGGAGGTGGAACTGGTCGCCGCGGGCAAGCTGGCCGTACGCCAGTTCCCGGGCATCGTGTCCGGGACAACAGGCTCTGCGCAGGGCGCCGACGGCACCGGTGTCAACAAGTGGACCAAGCAGCCGGAGGCGTGCTGGAGCTACTTCAATCGGCTGTTCACCCCGGACGTGGCCCTGAAGATCAGCCTGAACCTGCCCGAGCTGTACCCGCCAACCCGGCTTTCGGTCCTTGCGGACCCGGCCGTGAAAGCCGCTCAGCCGCTCGGCCCGGCCCACGAGGCGCAGGCCAAGGGCGTGACCAGCCTGTGGTCGACGCCGTATGACTGGGCGCCGGTCTTTGACGATGTCGTCAACAAGATCATCCAGGGCGAGTATTCGGCGCAGCAGGCGCACGATGCCGCCGTCACCGGCACCCAGGACCTGATCATCAAGTTCCTGAGCGCCTAGGGCAAATCCGGCCGGCACCCGCCGGCCATCGAAGAAGTTCCGGCACAGGGCGTCGAGGCTCTCGCGCCCTGTGCCCATGTCTGGGAGCATTTCCGATGTTCGCGTCGCTCGCCGCCGACTATCCCCGCGAGCCACGGGCCGGTGAACCGGATCGGCTCGGGGCGGCGGATCGCCAGCTCGCGGATGATGCCATCGGTGCCGAGGATCACCTTGCGGTCATGCGCGAGGTCGTCAAGGTGGTCGTCGACGAGCAGGAATTATCCGGGCTGGGCATGCTCTGCCACGGCGACGTCGCCTACGCGGATCGGCTCGGGCCCCTGGTTGATGGGCTCGGCGGGACCAGCTCGGGGCACTCGGTGAGGCTACCGGATGGTGCGGAGGTGCATGCGCCGCACTTCGACGCGCCTGCGCGTTGGCAGGCGCCCATCATGGTGGAGGCTTGGCGCTGGGCCGACCACTGCACGGACCAGCTCGTGAAACAGGTGCTCATCGGCCCGTACACCCTGGCCCGACTGGCCGAACCGGGCCCGATCTCCCGCGAGTCCCTCACCCTCGGCCTCGCCGAGGCGTTGAACCTGGAATTGCGGGCGCTGGTGGAAGCCGACTGCCCATACATCCAGATCGACGAAGGTGCCCTCACCGCCATCGGCGATGACGATGAAGAGTGGCGACTCTACGCCGAGACCGAACGTCGTCTGACCGCGGGCCTCGAGGCGCGCCACCTGAGCCTGGGCCTCTATCGTGGCGCCGTCCACCCGGCCGGTCATGAGAGCATTTTTGCGGGGGCGTATCGGAGCTACCTGGTGGATGCGTTCGGAGGCCCCGACGCCTGGCGCTTCGTATTGGCCGTCCCACCGGAGCGGGGCATCGTCGTTGGTGCGCTCGACGCGGCGAACCCTCTGCGCGACGACCCAGAACTGATGGTCTGGGCGATGGCCTGGGCCGGGCACGCCGACCGGATCACGGACCGGATCGGGATCTCTGCCAACGGCAGCCTGCGCTCGATTGGCCGTCACGCCGCCCGGCGCAAGATCGAACAGATGGGCGAGGCCGTCGGGATCGCCCGGATGGGTCCGCTCCAGGAGGTGGCCGAGGCCCTCGACCCCGATCCGCTGCACAGCAGGATGGCGCACCTGCGGGCCATGGCCGAGGCGGTGGAGTCGGCTCGGGCGCCGAGGTAGCGCCCATGCACGTTCCGGATCCGGTGGCTCGGCTGGTCGGGTGGGGGGCGATCGCTGGAGCGATCCTGTGGCCCGTTGCCCTCGCCGATCTGGCCGCGACCGCGGGACTGGCGCCGGCACCGGCCTCCGCGCCACGCGCCGAGCCGAGTCCGCTCCCGATCCTGCCCCTGGGAATCTCGCTGCTCCTGTTCGTCGCGGTCATCGCCGTAATGGAATTGCGTGCCGCGCCGGTCCTCAAGCTGGTGGATCTCATCGGCGACCTCAACGTCGCCACGGCTGCCGCAGTCTTCCTCCTCGCGGGCATTCTGGGCCAGGCTGGTCTGCTCGGGCCGGGGTTCGTCGTCCTGTTCGTCGGGTCCGTCATCTTCGGCGTCGCAGGCCTCGACGGAAGGCGCCGGCCGCGTTGGGGTAGCGCATTGATCGGTTCGGGGGCGGGTGGCCTGCTCGCCTGCATGGCCGTGGTCGGTGTGCTCGGCCCGACCGGGCTCGCCGGAGTGACCGAGGTCGGCCTGCTCAGCGTCCTGCTCTACTCCGCCGGCTGGGCCTGGCTCGGCGTTCACCTGGCCCTTGCCCGACAGCTCGCCCCGCCCGCTTGACGCGGTTCCGCCCGGCCCCGATGAGCGCGCCACGCGTGGCTCGCTAGGTCAGGGCGCCTGGCGTGCCTCCGGATTGACGACGTTGCGAGGACGCTCGCCGGAGATGAACCGCCAGGCCTCCTCGGCGGCCAGCAGTGCCAGGTCGTGCCGCGCCTCCTGCGAATACCAGGCGAGGTGCGGCGTCAACAGCACGTTGGGACGCTGGAACAGGGAGCGCGACAAGTCCGGGTTCGGTTCATCCTCGAGGACGTCCAGCGCGACCGAGGCGACCCGGCCGTCCTCGAGCGCCGCGTCGAGCGCCGCGAGGTCCACCAGCCCACCGCGACTCGTGTTGACGAGCACAAGACCAGGCCGGGCCAGCGACAGCCGCTCGGCATTGACGAGGTGGCGCGTCGCGGCCTTCAGCGGTGAATGCAACGTGATCGCGTCGCTCGTCTCGAACAGCTCGTCCAGCCCGATCGGGGCCGCGCCGGCCGCGCGAACGTCACCCTCGGACAGCATCGGGTCATAGGCCACGACCTCAAAGCCAAAACCCGCGGCCCGCGCCGCGACAGCGCGTCCGATCCGCCCAAAACCGACGATCCCGAGGCGTCGGCCCCTGGCCCTTCGCACCGGCGGCATCAGTGCCGGGTTCACCCACGCTCCGGCGTGCCAGATCCGCTCCAGTTCCGTCAGCCGGCGCCACGCCGACATGAGCAGCAGGATGGTGTGGTCGGCCACCTCGTCGACGCAGTAGTCCGGGACGTTGACGACCCAGATCCCCGCGGCGGTGGCCGCCTCAACATCGATGATGTCGTAGCCGATCCCCGCCCGGATCAGCAGGCCGGTCCGGCGCAAGGTGGCGATCTCGGGCCCTCGAAACGGCAACACGCCGATGATGGCGGCTGGGCAGTCGGCGGTGAGGGCGGCGGCCTCGGCTGCACTGGCCCCGTCCGGAACCACCTGAACGTCGACGCCGCGCTCGCGCAGCAGGGTGATTGCGGGCTCCAGCAGGACCTGCGAATCGGTGATGGCGACCCGCTGCGCGAGTGTGTCCGACATTCCAGCCTCACTGCAACTCGTGGATTGTCGACAATGTACACTGCGGGGCCAGGCCCGGCGGGGGCGTCCGGCTCGGTGGCCCACACGACCTTGAGGGACAGAGGAGCGACGTCATGAGCGCGACTTCCATCGGCTTTGGCATCCTCGGCTCGGGCAACATGGCCCGCGTCTACGCGGATGCCCTGGCAACCCAGGTGAGCGGCGGGCACCTGGTCGCGGTCGCGCTCGGATCGCGCGCGGAAACCCTGGCCGCGGAATTCGACGTCGGGGTCGAAGCGTCGGCGGGGAATCTCGTCGCGCGTGGGGACGTCGATGTGGTCGTCATCGCGACTCCGCACTCGACGCATCTGCCGCTGGCCGTGATGACCGCGACTGCCGGCAAGCACGTCTACCTCGAGAAGCCGATGGCCCTCGATGTCGCGGAATGCGACCAGATCATCGATGCCTGTCGGCGCGCCGGCGTGCTCCTGACGATCGCCAAGCAGACCCGCCACATGGAGATGTCCATGCGGGCCAAGTCGTACATCGACGAGGGCCGCATCGGCGACATCCTCTTTCTTCGCCCGATGAGCGTGACCCCCGGCGCCGGGTTTGCCAACGTCCCGCAGAGCTGGCCCTCCGACCCGCGCGAAGGCGACGCGTTCCTCGACTGGGGCTCGCACGCCTGCGATGCCATCCGCTGGTTCACCGGCGCCGAGCCGGTCCGCGTCTACGCCGACTACGACAACCGCACCGGGCTGCCGCTCGAAAACCCAACCGCGATGGTCCAGATCCGCCTGTCCAACCGGGCGATCGCCCAGATCCTGCTGTGCTATGAGATCGGGCCGTCCGGTTTCGGATCCCGGCGAAACAACCAGTACCAGATCGTCGGGACCGAGGGCTCGATCTTCTGGGATCTGGACCGGGTCGAGCTGGTCACCGGCGCGCGCGACGAGCAGATCTTCGAGCTGCCGAGCTGGACGCTGCCCGATTTCAAGCCGCGCGACCCGCGACGGATCGGCAACACGGCCCGCCAGCTGGTCGACTTCATCGCGTCGCTGCGGGCCGGTACGACGCCGGCCATCACGGGCGAGGATGGGCGGGCGGCCATCGAGATGACCCAGGCGGCCAAGCTCTCCGCGCGGACGGGTCGGGCCGTCGATCTTCCCCTCACGGACGCGGGCGCGTCGCCGAGCTGACGGATCAGCCGCTGCACCCGGAGATGCGACGTTGAAGATCACCGACGTCCGGACGACGCTGCTTAATGGGCCCGACCCACATGGCGTCGGCGGGATCGAACGAACCTGGCACGTGCTGCTGGTCCGGGTCGACACCGACGCGGGTATCTATGGCCTGGGCGAGGCGGGCAACTTCATGGGCGACCGCCAGGCGATCGCCTACGCCCGCGACTGGCTGATCGGTCGCGACCCGCTGGCCATCAGGCCGTTCGTGCGGGCGATGCTGTCGGGCGGCCTGCCGCCCTACGAGCCGCAGATGAGCCCCACGGCCACGGTGGACGGGCCGGCGGTCTGGGCCGTCAGCGGGGTCGAGATGGCACTGTGCGATCTCGCCGGGAAGGTCCTCGGCACGCCGGTCTACAACCTGCTCGGCGGCTCGTTTCGGGATCGGATTCGGGTCTATCTGGATCGCAGCGGGGTCGCCGATCCGACCGACCTTGGAGCCTGGCGCGCGATGGCCGAACGCGTCACCGCCGACGGCTTCGGTGACTTCAAGTTCGACGCCGAGTGGATCGCCCCGGAGGTCAACCGGGATCCCTGGAACCGCCAGATGCGGGCCGACCAGGTGCGGCTCACGTACGAGCGCCTGGCGGTCGTGCGCGAGGTGGCCGGACCTGACGCGGAGATCGCCCTCGACGGCCACATGAGCTTCGACGTCGAGACAGCGATCCGGCTGGCCAAGGCGCTTGAACCGCTGCACCTCAAGTGGTTCGAGGACCCGGTTCCCATCCTCAACTTCGACGCCCAGAAGCGCGTCCGCGACGAGAGCCCGATCCCGATCTGCGCCGGCGAGATGCTGGTCCCCGATCAGTTTCGCGAGATGATCGATCGACGCGCGGTCGACATCGTCCACCCGGACCTGTTGTTCGTCGGCGGGCTCCACGAGGGCAAGAAGGTGGCCGACTACGCGGACCTCAACGGGATCCCGCTGGCGATCCACAACAACGGCTCGGCGATGAACACCGTAGCCGAGGCGCATCTCGCCGCCGCCTGCCCCAACTTCATTGGGCTTGAGTACCACTTCTGGGACGCCAAGTGGATCGGCCAGGTCGTCCGCCGCGAGGGCGTGCCACTGTTCGACGACACGGGCCACGTGCCGCTGACCGATGCGCCGGGCTTCGGCGTGGAGATTGACCCGACGATCGCGGCGCGCTACCTGGCGCCGGGCGAGTCCCTGTTCTGACGGTGTCTGCCTTGACGCTGGTCCCGTGCCACCGTAGATTGTCGACAATGTACGCGGGCGTGCGCCGCGCCGTCCTTCCCGTCCCAGCGTCGAAACCGCCCGCCGAGAGGTAGCCCAACCACCATGGCCGATATCGCGCTCCGCCTCGACGGCGTCTCTCGCCACTATGGCGCGGTCAAGGCCGTCGACAACCTGTCGATCGATATCCCGTCGGGTGCCTTCGTGACCCTGCTGGGCCCGTCGGGCTGCGGCAAGAGCACCACGCTGAGCCTGATCGCCGGATTGGACCGCCTGGACTCGGGGCGGATCCTGCTCGGCAACGAGGACATCACGCTCACGCCACCCAACGAGCGGCGGATGGCCATGGTGTTCCAGAACTACGCGCTCTATCCGCACCTGAACGCGTTCGACAACATCGCCTTCGGCCTCAAGCTCCAGCACCGTCCGAAGGACGAGATCAAGTCGCGCGTCGGCGCGGTAGCCGAGGCCCTGGACATCACCCATCTCATGCGGCGCAAGCCCGGCCAGATGTCTGGTGGCCAGCAACAGCGCGTCGCTCTCGGTCGAGCGCTCGTCAAGGAGCCGCTGGTCTTCCTGCTCGACGAGCCGTTCAGCAACCTCGATGCCGGCCTGCGCAGCCGGATGCGCACCGAGGTCAAGCACCTGCACCTGAAGCTGGGCACGACCAGCGTGTTCGTGACCCACGACCAGGAGGAGGCGATGACGCTGTCCGACCTGATCGCGGTCATGCGTGACGGGAAGGTGGTGCAGTTCGGCACGAGCCGCGAGATCTACCGCCACCCGGAAGACCTGTACGTCGCGACGTTCGTCGGCAAGCCGAAGATGAGCCTCGTCGACGGCGCCCTGGAGCGCTCGAACGGCTCCGTGTCGTTTGTTTCGCCAGACCTGCGCATCGCGCTCGGGTCGAGCACAGAGCTGGGGCTGCGGGACGGCGCGTGGCCAAACGTCGCCCTCGGAGTGCGCGCCGAAGATATCCGCCTCAGCGACGCCGGCAGCGGCGACCACCCGATTGGCAGCTTCGGGGCCTCTGTCCAGTTGCTGGAGCCGATCGGCTCCGACACCTTTGTCGAACTCGAGGCCGGAGATGCGACGGTCGTGGCCAGGGTGGCTCCGGACGTGCGCCTTCAGATCGGCCAGGCCGTCCAGGCAACGCTGGCGCCCGGTCGAGTCCACCTGTTCGATCGAGAGGGCGGGCAGCGGATCATCCATTGAGCGCCATGGCTGAAATCGGCGGCCTGGCCGAGCGGGTCGCCCTCATCACCGGTGGGGCAGGTGGTATCGGAGCGGCGGTCGCGGCGGCGCTGGCAGCAGATGGCGCGACCATCGTGGTCGCGGACCGCGACGGGACTGGGGCCAATGAGGTTGCCGCCGGCCTCCCGGGCGCATGGTCCTACGCGATCGATCTCGCTGACGCTACCGCTTGTCAGGCCATGATCGCCGCGACGCTCGAACGCTATGGTCGCCTGGATATCCTCGTCAACGGCGCCGGCTTCCAGCACATGGCGCCGATCGTGGACTTCCCGATGGAGCGTTGGGACGCGATGCTCGCGGTGATGCTTACGGCGCCGTTCGTGCTCACCCAGGCCGTTCTGCCGGCCATGTCTGCGCGAGGCTGGGGACGGATCATCAACATGGGCTCGGTTCATTCGGTGATCGCATCGCCAAACAAGTCCGCCTATACGGCGGCGAAGCACGGGCTGCTGGGACTGACCCGCGCAACCGCCCTTGAGGCCGGCTCGCACGGGGTGACCTGCAACGCGGTCTGTCCGACGTATGTCCGGACGCCCCTGGTGCTTGGCCAGATCGCCGATCAGGCGCGGCTGGCCGGCATCGCGGAGTCGGATGTGTTGGACCGGATCATGCTGGCCGGGACGGCGATCCCCCGTCTGCTCGAACCCGATGAGGTGGCCGCCTACATTCGATTCCTGTGCTCGGATGCCGCCGGCGGGATCACGGGGTCCGCCCAGATGATCGACGGGGGCTGGACGGCGCGATGACACTGCTCCGCCGTTGATCCCATCGCCTGAGCGCAAGGCGGCGATGCTGGCCGCGATGCCCAACGTGATCGTTGCCACCGTTCGACGCGATGGGGCTCCGCAGTTGACCCCCAACTGGTACCTGTGGACAGGCGTAGAGTTCTGGATCTCGACCCCAATCGGCGCGGCGAAGACGCATAACCTCCGGCGCGACCCGCGGATTGTGCTGTGCATCGACGATGTGGCGAATGGCGACTACGTCCAGGTCACCGGAACGGCCACGATCATCGAGGGCGACGAGGCCCGGAAGCGCACCCTCGACGTCTGCCGCAAGTACATGGCTGAGGATGCCGTGTCGCCGCACTGGGAGACGATCACCGCGACGACCGAGTACATCGTCATCGCCGTCAGTCCGGATCGGTGGCAGTGGCACGACCACTGATGGGTGTAACGGGCTCGACCCGCACCTCGGCGAACGCGCCGTGGGCGGAGCTCAGCGACCGCCCGAGCTTCGGACGCCAGACGTCATCCTCGAAGGGCGTGCCCGGGACCGCGACGCCGGCCATCGTCAGGCTCGCTCGTCGTGCACCGACAAACATGGCCCAGATGTCTTCGGTGTCGCTGAAGCCGCCGCCCTGACCATCGACCCAGAACGGGGGTTCAAGGTCCTCCCAGCGCGCCGCGATCTCCAAACCGTCCGTCCGGATTCGGAAGCCAAAGCCAGCTGGCCCGTACGGTTCGCGCTCGAATCGAGCCAGCCGCGGGGGCCCGCTGCGGATGGCGCGCTCATCGCCCATGGCGCGAAGCCGCTCCTGTTGGCGCTGGCCGAGCCCGACATCGTCGGTGAACGTGGCGGCGTACGGGCCGGCGGATGAGGCGGCAGGCGAGACGGCCACCTCAATGACGGCAACGTGCCCGGCTCCGAGCGACGCCGAATACGCGATCGCATAGAGGCTCAGGAATCCCGTCTCGCTGCCGGCCCCGTCGCGCAGCGTGATCACGAGGTGATCCCAGCAGTGGATCACCGCGCCGGGGTGCGTACGGGCAGTCATCCGCGAGCGACCATCGAGCGCCCGTCAGCCTCCGCCGGCGCCCTGGAGCGCGGCCCAGATGCGACGTCCGGTCATCGGCAGGATTCGGAGGCGCGGCCCACCGGCAGCAACGATCGCCGACGCAACCGCCGCGCCGGCCGGGATCACCGGCGCCTCGGCGATCCCCTTCGCGCCGAACGGGCCGTCCGGGGCCGGGACCTCCACCACGAGCGTATCGATATCCGGCACGTGGACCGCTCGCGGCACGGCATAGTCGAGCCACGAGCCGCTCAGGAGCTGGCCACCCTCGTCGTGGATCAGGGCTTCGTACAGCGCCCAGCCAATGCCCTGGGCTGCGGCACCGCGCATCTGGCCCTCCACCAGGGCGGGATTGAGCGCCCGGCCGACGTCCTGCGCAACGACATACCCGAGGACCGACACCTCGCCGGTCTCACGATCCAGGCGAACGTGCGCGATATGCGCGGAGACTGATGGCGCCAGGCTCTTCTGAACCGTAGACGCGTGCCCCTCCACGGGCGCCTGGCCGCTCCCGAAGTCATGCAGCTTGGCGGCAAATTCGGCAATCGGCCGCCCAAGATCGGGCGATCCGACCGGCCGGACGACGCCGTCGACGATTTCGAGGTCCCCAGGGTCGATCTCCATCTCGAGCGCGGCGTAGGCCAGCAGCTGGCGCCGCGCGTCGGCGGCGGCCTCGCGGATCGCCCGTCCTGCCGAGTAGGTGATCACGCTGCCGCCGGTCATCGGCGACTGTGGCGCGCCATCCGTATCGAGCGAGACGACGTGGACGGCGTCGGCGGCGACCCCGAACGTTTCGGCCGCGATCAGCGCGAACACCGAGGCAGTGCCGCTCATGTCGACCACGCCGGTCACGATGGTCAGGTTGCCGTCGGCATCGAGGCGACAGAGCGCGGCCGCGGCCTCCTTGCCCCCCGGCCAGACGCCCACCGCCAGCCCGACCCCCTCGTCGGGCGGCAGGTCCGCCCGGCCGCGCCAGAGCGGATGTGCCGCCGCCGCCTCGAGAACCTGGCGATGGCCCAGCAGCGGCCAGGGCTCGCCGTCCACCATGGCATCGCCAGCTGCCGCCAGGTTGCGCAGCCGTAGCTCGATCGGATCCAGCTCAAGCTTGACCGCCAGCTCGTCGATCAGCGACTCGAGTGCGAAGGCCGCCTGCGGCCCACCGGGACCGCGGTACGACCCCGTCCCGAACCGATTGGTCTGCACACCGTAGGCACGCACGTCGAGGGCGCTCCAGCGGTACGGCCCGCCGATCAGGACGGCTGCGAGACCTTCGATCCCCCACTCCGTGTAGGCCCCGGAGTCGAAGACAAGGCGTGCGTCCAGACCGGTAAAGGTCCCGTCCGAGTCCGCCCCGATCCGCACTTCGATGAGCGACGCGGGCGCCGGGTTGGTCGCCGCCATGTCCTGGCGACGATCGAGGACGAGCCGAACCGGACGACGAAGGACCAACGCCGCCCCGGCGACCAGTGGGTCGACGATCAGGATCTTGGAGCCAAACGATCCACCGAGGGGGGTGCCCTGGACGCGCACCTTCGAGATCGCCCGGCCGAAAATCCGGGCGAGCTGTTTGCGGACGTAGAAGGTCCCCTGGGTGGCCGACGCCACGGCCAAGGTGCCATCCGGCTCGATCCACGCGGTTGCGGCGTGCGGCTCCAGGTACGCCTGGTAGACCCAGTTCGTCTCGAAACTGCCGTCGACCATCACGTCCGACGCGGCGAGTGCAGCCGCTGCGTCGCCCGTGGCGTAGCGCTGCCGGTTGAACACGTTGGCAGAGAGATCCTCGTGCTTGAGTTCGGCACCCTCGCCGCCCACCGCGGCGTGGGCCGCCTTGGCCGATCCGCCTTCAGCATTGTCGTCCGGAAGAAGGGGGGCAAGCCGGGCGAGCGGGCTGTCGACATGCATCGCCATGGCCAGATCCACCACGGCCTGAAGGGGGTCGTACTCCACCTGCACGAGCTCGGCGGCGTCCTCGGCTGCGGCTTCGGTTTCGGCGACCACCAGCGCCACCGGCTGCCCGGCGAACAGCGCCTCCCCGCGGGCGAGAGGCTCGAACATCCGCATGTTGTCGACCGCGACAATCGGGAGGTCGGCGGCGGTCAGGACGGCGACGACACCGGGCAGCCTGAGGGCAGCTGTCGCATCGATGCCCCGGATGCTGGCGTGGGCATAGAGGCTCGGCACGATCCGTGCATGGAGCAGCCCGACGATCGGCATGTCGGCGGCAAATCGGATCGCTCCACGGACCTTCTCGTTCGAATCGGTCCGTGGGCGCGCGACCCCGACGATGCCGGTTGCCCTGTCCGGAGCGAGCGTCATCCTGGACTCCTCCCTGGCGTGCCGGCGGAACCGACCCACGTAGATTGTCGACAATCGACAGTGGCCCGGTCAAGCGGTCCATCTTCGGATACGCTCCGGGGCGTGAGAACGGACGCGCGCCGACGCTTCACCCTGCCGGCCCATCCAGATGAGGGCTTCACGATCGTCGAGCTTCCGGGCGCGACGGACGGGCCGACGGTCTCCGTCGTTGGTGGGATCCATGGCGACGAATTCGAGGGCCCGGTCGCATGCCTCCGACTGGCCGAAGAACTAGCGGGCATCGTGCTTCGGGGCCGCGTTCGCCTGGTCGCGGTCGCGCATGAGGCGGCCCATTTCGCGAGCTTGCGGTCGTCGCCGGTCGATGGGTTGAACCTGGCACGCACGTTCCCCGGCAATCCGGACGGCTCACCTACCGAGCGCCTCGCCGATGCGCTGCGACGACACGTCATCGATGGCTCCGATCTGTTCGTCGACCTGCACAGTGCGGGCACCGCCTACGCCATGCCGCTGCTCGTCGGCTGGGCGGACGACGGCTGCGCGACCTGTGCGGCGGGTGCGCTAGCTGCGGCGTCGTTTGCGGCCCCAGTCCTGTGGCGACATCCCGGGCCCGTGCCGCCCGGTCGGACCCTGTCGAGCGCGCACGACCTTGGCATCCCGGCGATCTACGCCGAGGCGGCCGGTGGCGGGACGGTCACGGGCGCGCACGTCGAGATGTATGTGGCCGGGATCCGGCGCCTGCTGGTCGCGGCCGGGATGCTGGATGCTCGCGAGGCGACTCCGAGTCCGGCGCCGCGCCGGCTCGTTGGCGAGGGCAACATGGACGTGCCCGCCATGGTGGCCCCGATTGACGGTATCTGCGAGATGTTCGTGGGGCCGCTCGACGACGTCGCGGTGGGCCAGGTCGTGGCGGTCGTGACGGATCCCCTGTCCGGCGTCCGGGCGGAGGTCGCGTCGCCGGCGAACGGCGTGGTCGTCATGACGCGTCGTGGGGCGAGGGTGGCCTGGGGCGAGAACCTCGTAGTACTCGCCACCGAGGATGCCGCCGCCGCCTGATGGCGCCTCAAGCGCGACTGGCAGGCGACACCGAGGACCGAACGGTCCGCATCGGTCGGCATCGGTCGGCATCCTCGACACTGGCCCATCAGGCGCGACTGGCAGTCGACACCGAGGACCGAACGGTCCGCATCGGTCGGCATCGGTCGGCATCCTCGACACTGGCCCATCAGGCGCGACTGGCAG
>JANPDO010000207.1:0-12774 GCA_031431535.1 Chloroflexota bacterium | reverse complement strand
CATCCGCCCTGGCGGCCCGGCAGGTTGGGGTGGGGCCGCCATGACGGCGCATCGCCGCGTTGCGCCCTGCGCGCATTCGCTCACGTACGTCCGCGTACGCTCGCTCGTGTGCTCGGTCGCGCCTTGCTCTGCATCCGCCCTGGCGGCCCGGCAGGTTGGGGTGGGGCCGCCATGACGGCGCATCGCCGCGTTGCGCCCGGCCACGTCTGGATCGACGGGCGGCTGCTGCCCGCCGACGGGCTTCACGTCTCGGCGTTCGATCGCGGCTTTCAGCTCGGCGACGGCATCTTCGAAACGCTGCGGGTTCGCGGTGGACGCCCGACCGAACTGGCGGAGCATGTCGCCCGGCTGCGCCGGTCAGCCGAGGGGCTGGCGATCGTTCTGCCCGCCGATATCGAAAGCCGGCTCGCGGCCGGGATCACCGAATTGCTGGCCGCGGACGGTCTCGCGAGGACCACGGCCGACGCTTCGGTTCGCGTCACCGTTTCGCGAGGCGCTTTTCACGGCCGCGGTCTCCTGCCACCCGACGAGCTCGTGGCACCAACGATCGCGATCCAGGCCTGGCCGGTGGTCCCGCCGCCCGCCGGCCATCTTGAAGCGGGTCTTCACCTGGTCGCCTCCGCGATCCGCCGTGATCCGGCCAATCCCCTTGTCGGCCTCAAGACCACGTCTCGTGCGGACTACGTCTACGCGCGGCTGGAAGCTCGGCGAGCCGGCGCGGATGACGCGCTGTTCATGACGCTTGAAGGCCATCTGTCCGAGGGCACGACCGCCAACATCTTCCTGGTCAGGCGCACGGCGGACGGCGCCACGGAGCTCGCCACGCCGTCACTCGACTGCGCAATCCTGTCCGGGACGACCCGGTCCTGGCTGCTCTCCTGGGGTAGCCGCGTGGGGCTTCGCCCGGTCGAGGCTCGCCTGACGCCCGCAGATCTGACGGCTGCCGATGAGGCGTTCCTGTCGTCGAGCGTTGCGGGCGTCCTGCCGGTGACCCGTTTCGAAGATCGCCCTATCGGCACGGGAGTGCCCGGGCCGTGGACGCGGCGAGCCCGGGCGGATCGCGAGGCGCTCTTCCGCGGCGAGGTCGACGTGGCCGGCGCCATGGGCAACGAAGGCGCCAAGGCCGTCACCCTGGCCGGCGCCATGGGCAGCGAAGGCGCCGAAGCCGACGAATGACCCGCGATGAGGTGATTGCCGCCACGCGCCAGCTCGTCGAGGAGGGCCAGCGGCTGGTCGCCAACCCGTCGCTCGGTGGGCTCCAGGTCTGGCTCCAGCGCTCGGATGACCTGCTCTCGCTGGCGTGGGGGAGCATGGATCGTTACCACCTCGCCTGGCTCATGGTCGGCAAGCCGAAGGGGATCGTCCGCGGCCGCCCGATGACACCCGACGTGGAGGCCGCCTACGTGCGCGAGGTCGCCGACCAGAAGACCGCCGCCCTGCGCATGAGTCTCGATGCCATCGAACGCAAGGCGATGCCCTTTGTGGGCGAGACCGGTGGTGTTGGTCCGGGTCGCCCGGAGGCGGCGCCTGCCCCAGACCGTGCCCCGGATCAATACGGCCTGCCCCCAGACCCGGGTCTCGCCGAACGCCTGGCCGATGCCCGCCGCCGCGCCGACCAGCATCTCGATCACGACGCCCCCCGGGCACCCAGGCCCGATCGAATGCGGCGGTGACCGGCACCATCAAACGGGACGACTGGGTCCCCGCAGTCGGTGGCGCCCGGTTGGTCCCGCCGCCCGACCCGATCGCGCGGGACTACCTGCTGCTCGCACTTCGCCTCGACCAGCGGATCCCGGGGCTGGTCGATGGCTATTTCGGGCCGGCCGACCTCAAGGCCCGGGTCGACATGGAGCAGCTCCGCGCTCCGGCGCGCCTGCGCGATGATGCGGCGGTCCTGCGCGATCGACTCTCCGACGAGGTGGCCGATCCGGCCCGTCGCGCGTGGCTGAATGCCCAGCTCGTCGCGCTCGAAACCCAGGCGGCGGCGCTTGCCGGCCAGCCCCTGCCCTATCTCGACCACGTCGAACGCTGTTTCGCCTATGCGCCGCGGCGTCGCGCCGATACCGAGTTCACGATGGCTGCCGCAGCGATCAATGCGCTGCTGCCGGGCGATGCCCCGCTGACCGAGCGGCTCGGGGCGTGGGATGCGCAGTTCGAGGTCCCGATCGATCGTCTCGCGGCCGTCGCCGCGTGGCTCATCGAACGGTTCCGGGCACGGGCCTCCCTGCTCTTCGGCTTGCCCGACGGCGAGGATCTCAGGGTCTCGCTCGTGTCGGGTCAGCCATGGTCCGCCTACAACTGGTTCGATGGCGGGCGCCGATCACGAGTCGACATCAACACGGACCTCCCGGTCCGCGCCGCGAGCCTCATCCACACGGTCGCCCGTGAGACCTTCCCGGGCCACCACCTGGAGCACGCCTGGAAGGAAGCTGACCTTGTGGACGGAGCAGGGCGCCTTGAGGCATCGATCCTCCTGATCAACACGCCCGAATGCCTCATCAGCGAGGGTCTGGCCGACCTCGGCCGACGCTTCGCCGTCTCACCCGATGAGGAGGAGGGGCTGCTTGTTGAGCTGTACGCACGCGCCGGGCTCGCCGTCGCGGCAGACCCCGTTGCTGCTCGCGAGGCAGCGGCCCTGACCATCCGGCTGGCGACGCACCGCGAGGCGCTATCGGCGATCCGCGGCAATGCAGGCATCCTGCTCCACGCCGACGGTCGGTCGCACGACGACGTCCTGGGTTATCTTCGTGAAGTCGGGCGCTACGACCCGGCCGCGGCGGCGAAGCGCCTCGAATTCATTGAGCACCCGCTCTGGCGCACCTATGTCTTCGTCTACGCCGAGGGCGAGGCGCTGCTCGCACGATGGCTCGCCGTGGTCCCGCCCGAGGCGCAGATCGCGCGCTTCGGCCGGCTGCTGCACGAGCAACTGACGCCGGACGCGGTCACAGGTCCCGGCTGAAGACCACCTTGTCGTCGCCCTCGGCGTCGTAGTCGGGGAAGGCCGGCGTGCCGTACAAGCGCTGCGTGCCGGCCCCGTCGGCGATCGCGAAGCCCATGGCGCGATGAAAGGCGATTGAGGCGTGGTTGCCCGGCCACGTTACCGCCCCGACGCGACGGGCGCCACGCGATCTGGCGTCCTCAAAGAATCGTTCGTAGAGGCTCCGACCCAGTCCGGCTCGCCGGTGGTTGGGACTGACCCCGACCAGGTGGATGTAGGCCCGGTCCGGATGATCCGGGCTGACAAAGCCGATCAGAAGCCCGACCGGGGTCCCGCCCTCGTCCTCCGCGATGGTCGACGTCCCCGTGAAGTGCTGCAACCAGAGCCTCGGAAGAAGGACGTGGATCCTGCGCCCGCCCCACCATTCATCAAGCTTGCCGACCAGCCGATCATGGTCGGCCTCGACCGGCCGGCGAAACCCGAGCGTCGCATTCATCGGGCGCTCAGCCAGGCGACGAGCGCGGCGATGAGGAGCTCCAGGGGCACGAGCAGGCCGAAAGCCTGGGCAAGGTAGTCCAGCGGACCAAGAACGCCGCCCTCCGTCAGCGCGTAGACCCACAGGCCAAGCTGCCCGAGCGTGATTGACAGGACGGCCAGGCCGACCGCCCACCCGAGTCCCGGTCCGGGCGAACTGTGCCAGCCGGCTCCTGCGCGCAGCGCGGCCACAACAGCCCAGCCGATTACGCCCGCCACCACGAGCAATCCCCCGGAGAGCGCCAGCACGCCACCCAAGACGATGATGGCGACCGCACCGGCGTCCGCGGCCACGAACCCGAAGATTCGGCCACGGCCCGCGGACGCGCCCGGGTCCGGGGTGGGCACGGGTGGCTCAGCCTTGCGATATCGATCGGACGGCGGATGCGCCAGCCGGCGCTCCCCGGGGATCTGGGGCGGCGTCGGTGACGGTACGTCGGCGGTTGGATCGCTCACCGACGCATCGTAGCGTGACGCCCTGCTTCACTCCGGCACCCAGGGGGCGCCAGCTGCCGTCCCCCTGCCGCCCGACAGGCCGCACCGCCCGGCGCGCGCACCATCCCGTTTGCCGCGCCCGATCAGGCCTGGTATGGCCCGTAGCTTGGCCCGGCAGCCCTGGGCGTCGCCCTCAGGCGCGGTGTTGCAGCAGCTTCCTCGTGGACAGGCATGAGTTCCGTCAGATCCGGCAGAAAGTCGGGGATGCTCGCGCTCATCTGTGCGGGGAGTGCGCCTGACGACGACACGTCCCTCCCGGAAGTCGCCGGCGGCGACGGCTGAGCGCCGTCATCGGGATGCTTGCCCGACCGCCGGGCCCCCGCTGCGGCGCGCCGGGCTCCACGCTAGACTCAGCCATCGTGAGCCACCCCAGCCTGGGCCTGCCGCCCGTCGACCTGACCGCCGGATCCCCGGCCGCCGCTGAGCGGATCCGCTCGAGCGCACCTCGACTCGCCGCTCGTGCGCTCGCCGTTGCGATCGATACCGACCCCACGATCCGGGAGCGATTCGACGAGGCCGGACAGCGTCACCTGCTGCGCGACGCCGAGTTGCTGGCCGAGCGCGTGGCCCTCGCGGTCTCGACCGGTGATCCTTCGTCCGCCTCCGAGTACGCCAACATGACCGCTCCGGTCTATCGCCGTCGGCAGGTCTCGATGGACGATCTTGTCCGGCTGTGCGATGGCCTCCGGGCCACGCTCCCGAGCGTCCTCGCCCCGGTCGAGCTTCCTGCTGCAGATGCCGCCCTCGGCGCCATGGTCGAGGTCTATCGATGGCACCGCCGACTGGCCGGTGACGCGCGCAAGCGAAACGCCCTGGGGCAGTTCCTGTACAAGGGCGGCTGAGCGTGACCATCAAGTGGGTCCAGCAGGATCCGCTCGTCATGAACGGCGAGCCCTTCTGCTACAACTCGCGCCTGACGGTGCGCCAGCTCCTGGAGCTTCGATCGAACGGCTACGACCTGACCCGGATCCTCAACGACCACCCGGAGCTGCGCGCCATGGGCGTGGCGGCCGCCTTCGCCTACGCGGATGCCCACCGCGAGCGCTACGCCGACTTCTTCGAGGCAGACGGCTCGTTGGTGGGGCCCGGCTATACGGAATCCGAAGCGGCCATCCTCCCGGACCAGTATCGGATTCCGGGAGTCGTCACCGCCGGCTGACGCCCAGGCCGCGGGTCCATCGAGATCCGGTACGAGCAGCCCTGATGGGCCTCGGTGGTACGCTGGCAATCCGCACGAACCGGAGACACCGATCGCATGACCGATATCAGCACGACGACCCCCCACGCGACGGCGGCCTCGACGATTGAACCCGGCGGATTCGATGCCGAGCGGCGAGCCACGGAGCTCGCAATCCTCGATGCGCTGCGCGCCGTGGTGGATCCCGAGATCGGGATGAACGTCGTGGAACTAGCGCTCATCAAGCAGATCATCCTCGGAAAGGATTCGACCGAGGTCAAGATGATCCTGACCACGCCGTTCTGTCCGTATGCGGGATCGATGATCGCGCAGGTCAAGGAGCAGGCGGAATCGGTCGTCGATCACGAAGTCAAGGTGACCCTGCTGGCAGAACGCTGGGACCCCAAGGAAGCGGGTTTGATGTGGTAGCAGGCATCAACAAGGAGATCGTGAACCAATGAACCAGAGTCAATTCCCCGGACAGCTTGCAGCACCGTCAGCGCTGGGCGTGAAGCCGGATGCGCGACTCGCGACGGCCTTCCTGACCCAGGCCTTCGTGTGGATGTTCGCCGGCCTGCTGGTCACAGCGGGTGTCGCATGGACCGTCCAGTCGAACGATCGACTGCTCGAATTCGCGGCCGGCAACTTCTTCATCCTGTTCATCGCCCAGATCGGCCTGGTCATCGCGATCAGTGCGGCAATCAACAAGATCAGCGCGACGGTCGCCCTCGCCCTCTTCTTTGTTTATGCGGCGACGCTGGGGCTCACGATCGGGTTGATCGTGACCGCGTATTCGGGCGCTTCGGTCGCCACGGCGTTCCTATCCGCGTCGGCCATGTTCGGGGCGGCGGCGCTCTACGGCGCCACCACCAAGCGATCCCTCGCCGGCCTCCAAGGCATCCTGTTCATGGGCATCATCGGGATCCTGGTCGCCTCAGTGCTCAATTTCTTCCTCGCCAGCAGCGTGCTGACCTGGGCGATCTCCATCGTCGGGGTGGTCATCTTCACCGCGCTCACGGCCTATGACGTCCAGCGCATCCAGAGCGGCGACCTCGCCGCCCGGACCGGTTCGATGGAGAAGGCGGCCGTCATCGGCGCGCTCCACCTCTACCTGGACTTCATCAATATCTTCCTGTTCATGCTGCGCATCTTCGGCGGCAACCGAAACTAGCCGGCCTGACGGGGCGGCGGGCGGAGTCGGCCCTCCCGCCAGCCTCGACTTGGCGGGAGTTGCCGCTGAGGGCCGGCCGAGACCAGCCGCGATGCGCCGGAAGGATTCGGAGACATGCAACATCGTTGCGTGTATGGGGTACTTCTCCTCCAGCCTTCTCTTCGCCAACGTGTCGCATCGCGCTGAGGTCACGACATTCGACCTTGCTGCCGCGCAGTACGCCGGAGCGCCCATCAGCCTCTTCTCGGTATTTCTCGGCTGGTTCGCTCTTAGGCCCTTGTTCGAGACGTTCGGCCTGACAACGATCGCCAGCTTGACCGGCTGGCTCCTGGTCGGGGCAGTCGTCGTCGGCTATGGCCTGCTCTCCACGGCCTTGCATCGGAGCGGCTATGCGTCAGCTCGCCTGACCCTGCCAGTTGCCTTGTTTGCGACGGCTGGCACTGTTGCCTACGCGATCGTGATAGCCGCCTTTGCACCGAGCCTCCGTTCGTACGAAGCCACGCTCTATCTGACGGTCGTGGCGTTCACTGTCGGGGTTCCTGCCTACGCGGCGATGACGATCCTTCCGATCGTTGCGAATCGAGACCGATTGGCCCCGATCCTCGCCGACCGACGGCATCTGGTGGTCATCGCCTACGCCCAGGGCGTGACCGTCCTCATCGGCTTCCTACTGCTGGCGGTCCTGGGCTTGGCCTGACTCCGGCCCGCGAAGTGGCCGAGCCGTTCATGACGAACCCGTCGTTCGGGCACCGTTTCGTCGGCCGTTGCCGACACGGTGACGAGGACCCCGCGGCATGTCGCGTACTGCCTATCGATCGCGCGTCTGGGATGGATCCTAGCTGGACGTGCTCTCCGGGTCTTCGGCCCGGCGGAGCGATGCCCCGACGGCCAGCCCGAGGATGGAGAGGATCACAACGAGCGAGATGAGCGGCGGGATCTTGAAGATGTCGGCGACGAGGAGTTTGACGCCGACGAAGACGAGGACGAACGCCAGCCCGACCTTGAGGTACCGGAAGCGGGCGGCCGCTTCGGCGAGCAGGAAGTAGAGCGACCGGAGGCCCAGGATCGCGAAGGCGTTGCTGGTGAAGACCACAAACGGATCGGTCGTCACCGCGAAGATTGCCGGGATCGAGTCGACGGCGAAGACGAGATCGCTGAACTCGACGACGAGCAGTGCCAGGAAGAGCGGCGTTACAGCGCGGCCCGCCGCAGTGCGCACGAAGAACGCCTGGCCGTGGAAGCCATCGGTCACCCGCAGGTGGCGCCGGGCGAACCGGACGAGAGCGTTGTTTTCGGGGTGGGGCTCGTGCCCGGAGCGGGCCATGAGCATCCGGATACCGGTGATGACCAGGAACGCGCCGAATAGGTAGAGCACCCAGTCGTATTGCTCGATGAGCGCCGCTCCAGCCACGATCATCACGAGTCGCATGACCAGGGCGCCGACCACGCCCCAGAAGAGCACCCGGTGCTGGAGTTCGCGAGGGACGGCGAAGGCGGTGAAGATGAGGCTGAACACGAAGACGTTGTCGACGCTCAACGAGTACTCGATAACGTAACCCGTGAAGTACTCGACGGCTGTTTCGCTGCCTCGCGCAACTTAAACCCCGATGCCGATAAGGACGGCCAGGGTCTCCCACACCACCGTCCAGCTGAGCGCCTCGCGAGCGTCGACGACATGGGCTTTCCGATGGAAGACCCCGAGGTCGAGGGCCAGCGCGCCGACGATGAACACGGTGAATCCGGCACCGAGGAGGATGGTCGTGTCCAACGTGATGGTTGTCCTTCGAACAGGCGGACGGCGGCCGGGGTTGTGCGGCCGCCGTATGGGAGAAGCTTGGCGGCCCGTCCAGCGCGATCGGCGGCGGGCGGGCCATGAGAGGATCAACCACATTGGCTCGCCTCGTCCCGGGCAGTGTCGCGCTTCCAGCTACCGGCAAACAAGACCACAATGCAGCAAGTCCTGTCGGCGTATCCTGCCCGGATGACGCACTATCATGAGTCGCCGCCGCCCTATGCCGGTCTGCTGGAAGCCCTCCATCCGGGCCTGGGTCCGATCGTCGCTGAGATCGTCCGGGATGTAGCAGGCCCTGGCGACGACATGGAGGCGCTCGCAGTGTCCACTCGTGTGGCCGTGGAGTCGACGATCGCCGCCCTGCTGCGGGCCGAAGAGCTCAGTGGGGCCGAGCTGTTGCGCCTGCGACTCGCCGGTTCGCGGGCGGCCCGCGACGGCGAGTCCCTGCATCGTCTCCTGGATCGATACCTTACGTCGGGCTGGGTGCTGTGGTCGGCGGCCACGAGCCGGCCGAGCGGGAGCCGGGCCGCCGTCGCTGCATTGGGAACGGCCCTCCTGAAGGCCGGCGACGCGGCCGCGGCCGCCCTCGGAGAGGGTTACGCGGACGCCGAGCGCGAGATCGCCGCCCGGACCGGTGCCGCCCGCCGCGAATTCCTCGACGAGCTGCTCGACCTGCCGTCCGGCGACCCGGCCGCGACCGCCCGGATCACTCGGCGCGCCGCACACTTCGGGCTCGCCTCGAGCGAGACGTTCCAGGTCCTGGTCTGTGGGGTCGGCCGCGATATCGAGGACGAGGGCCCTGAGATCCTGCGGGTAGCGCTCGCCCTGGACCGACCGGGTCGGTCCGGCGTCGAGCGGGCGTCGAGCCTGCCTATCATCGCCACCAAGCGGGGTCGGCTCGCGCTGCTTGCGCGGGCGAATTGGTCCGGGGTCGCTGCTCTCGACCTCGTCCTCGAGGAGATCACGGGGCCGCGCCGCTGGCTCGCCGTCGAAGCCCCGCCGGCCTCGAGCCTGGCGACGGTCGCCGGTGCGTTCGGTGCCGCGTTCGATGCGCTCCTCGTCGCCGAGCGTCTCGGGATGGATGGGCGGCACTCGGCCGATGACCTGCTGCTCGAGCGAGCGTTCCTGGCCGACGAGCGGCTCCTTCGTGCCGCCGTCGAGCGCGAACTCGGCCAGATTCTCGGGGCGCCGCGCAACGGCGAAAAACTACTCCGCACGGTCGAGACGTACCTCGCCGCTCGCCAGAGCCTGCGGGCGGCCGCCCGGCTCCTCGGCGTTGGCGTCCGGACCGTGAGCTACCGCCTCGAGCGCGTCGAGGCGCTCATCGGACGCCCGCTGGTCGGGGACGTCGTCGTGCGCCTGTCGACGGCACTCTTCGCCCGGCGGCTCCTCGACCCCGACGCTCGGCCCACGCCAGGGCGCACTGGCGACGCCGTCCGATCACCTGGCGAACCGCGGCCCGGTGCGTCTGCATCCCCCAGCCGAAGCGGGTGATGCCGTAGCCGGCGACGCATAGCACGTCGATGACGCTCGGCCGGGACGCGGCGGGCACCCGGATCTCGTCGAGCTCGCGGATCTCGGGGGCACGGGTCGTCGAGAGGTTCTGGATGAAGTACGCCGCGCGCACGAATGTCCACGCCAGTCCGAACGTTCGCAGGCGGTCCTCCATCTTGCGATGGGGCACGATGCGGTTACGCTGGGCGCCCTGGATGGAGAGGAAGACGACGTGGCGCACGCCTCGTGCTGCGTCGGCCTCGAGGGCCGGCACGATGACTCCGTCCACGTCGGCGATCGTAGGCGGCCGCAGCAGGAACATCCGCTCCGCCCCGTCGAACGCGCCGAATGTCGCCGGATCCGCGAAATCGAATGACACGACCTCGACGTTGTGACCGAACTCCGACTGGGCCTTGAAGACGTCCCGGGCCGCCACAGCGACCGGCCGTCGGGCGTCCCGATCCGCTACGTCTACGACCATCCGGGGGCGCTCGTCCATCAGGACCACAAGAAGCTCGGCCGGATTCCGCCGGGTGGCGGTCATCGCTTCCTCGGTCGCTCGATCGGCGTCCGCAACAGGGCCGGCCTGGCCAACGGCTACGATCACTTCGAGGTCGTGGTCGACGACATGAGTCGGGTCGCCGATGTCGCCCACGTCGACGCCGAGGCAGTCGAGGCGATCGAGGCTCGTCACAAAGCGGACCCGACCGTATCGGCCCCAGACCCAGGGCAAGGTCGAGCGCTTCATCAAGACCCTCCTCGCCGAGTGGGCCTACGGCCGGCTCTACCATTCCAACCACGAGCGACTCGCCGCCCACCCACGGTTGAGTCGACTTCACAACCACGGCCGGCCTCACACCGCCCTGGACGGGCAGGCGCCGATGGCCGCCCTTGTCATCAACGTCCGTGGGAATCACACCAAAGGCGCTGACAGCGGCCGCCGCGTCATCGGTGACGTCGGGGCTGATGACGGGAACGAGCGGTCGGGGCGGCTACGTGATTGTCGCCCGGACCACCCGGTCAGTCCGTCGGAAGGTCGGCGACAGAGGCCAGTAGCAGGTCGGCCAACGGCTCGAGCGCGTCCGCATCGTCGGTGCCGGACAGGACGGCGATGAGCAGGCCGGCGCCGGCGCTCCGGCCCATGGTCAGGTCGGCGATCGAATCACCGACGACGGCGGTCCGGGACGGCTCGACGCCCAAGGTCCGGCACAGATGGAGCACCATGTCGGGCGCCGGTTTAACCAGGATCCCGTCATCGGCACAGACAGTGGCATCAATCCAGGTGTCGAGGCCCAAGGCCGTCAGCGTCCGTTCGGTCGGCTCTCGGTCGTCGCTGGTGGCCACGGCGATCCGTCGGCCATGAGCTCGCAGGCGGCTGAACAGCTGACCCAGGTCCGTCAGCGGTCGAGCGAGGGCGACCGGGTCGGGCGCGTGCCAGGCGTCGTGCAGAGCGGCCTCGGCCCCTGCTGCTGTGGCGCCCACGGCCAGAAGCAGGCCGTGCGTCCGCTCACGTAGCCGCGCCATGGGTGTCGCGGCGAGGCCTCCGCCCGGCACGATCCGCCCGCTCGCCGGATCAAACCCGAGCATCGCGAACAGACTCCCCTCGATCGAGAGGCCCGTCGCCCGCTCCAGCCCCGCTGCCAGATCAACCGCCCAGCCGGCCCACATCGCGCCGAACTCGATCAGGGTGCCGTCCTTATCGAAGATGACCAGGTCGATCCCGTCGAGCGTCCGGGTCAAACCTCGGCGCCGCCGCCCGCCGTGACGGCCCCCGACCGGGCAGACCCCAGCACGAAACACGCTTCCGGCGGGAACGAGACGGTGACCGGGCCACCGACCGGCGGAAGGGTCAGGTGTGGCTCATTGAACGTGTCCAGCGCGATCGACGTGGCCCCGTCGCCCGCCGTCGCGTCGCCGAGACGTAGCCGCAGACGAACGATCGAGCCCAGGAAATTGATGTCATCGATCACCCCATGGAGCCGGTTCATCCCTGCCGAACCTTCACCAAGAGAGATACCTTCTGGTCGGACGGCCAGCGTCACACGCCCGTGCGCGCCCACATCGGTCACGGCCTTGGGTGTCCTGACCTCCTGGCCGTCGATGGATAGTCGCCCGGCGCCGGCGTCGATCACACCGGCGGACACCAGGTTGAGCGTCCCGACGAACGAAGCCACGAACGCGGTCGCCGGGAAGTTGTAGATCTCGAAGGGTGTCCCGATCTGCTCGATCCGGCCCTCGCTCATGACCACGACGCGGTCGGACAGCGAGAGCGCCTCCTCCTGGTCGTGCGTGACATAAACCGTGGTGATCCCCAGCTGGCGCTGGATCGCCCGAATCTCCTTGCGCAGGATGATCCGGATCTTGGCGTCAAGCGCGGACAACGGTTCATCGAGCAGCAGGACCTGGGGCTCGATCGCGAGGGCCCGGGCCAGCGCGACGCGCTGCTGCTGGCCACCAGACAACTGGTACGGATAACGGTGACCGCGATCCTCGAGATGGATCAGCGCGAGCAGCTCGCTGACGCGCTTCTCGATCTGCGCCTTTGGGCGCTTTCGAACCTTGAGCCCGAACCCGATGTTGGCCGCCACGGTCATGTTCGGGAAGAGCGCGTACGACTGGAAGACCATCCCCACGTTGCGCTGGTTCGGTGGCTTGTAGGTGACGTCGGCGCCGTCGATCACGATCGCGCCGCCCGTCGGCTTTTCGAAGCCGGCAATCATCCGCAGCGTGGTCGTCTTGCCACAGCCCGATGGCCCGAGGAACGAGACAAACTCACCTCGCGACGCGACCAGGTTGAAGTCCTCCACGGCCGCCACGTCGCCAAAGCGCTTCTGCACCCCGGTCAGCTCCAGGAACGTCATGGCAACCTCATGTGGTGGATCATCGGGCGCCGCCGACCTGGACCCGGGTTCGCGCGCCTCGGCCGACGAATGCGATCAGCCCCATTGCCAGCCAGGTCAGTCCGAAGCTGATCAACGACACGGATGCCGGCGTGTATGGCTCGTTGCGTCCCAGCAGTGAGAGATACGGCCCGAACGCCTGGGTTCGGCCGAGGAACTGGGCGATGGTGTACTCGCCGATCACGATCGCCAATGTCAGGAAGGCACCGGACAGCAGCGCGGTCCGGAGGTTCGGGAAGATGACCCGCCAGAGGATCCGGATCCAGCCTGAAC
>JANPDO010000206.1:0-21887 GCA_031431535.1 Chloroflexota bacterium | reverse complement strand
ATTCGACGCTCCGACACCGAACGCCTCGTAACCGGTGGAGTGCCCACGCTCGCCGCGCTGGCGGTCCTCGAGCCGACACGGGCCATCGAAGGGATTCCGGCGCGCCAACTGACGCGGATCCGCGAGCAGGCTCGCCTCCAGCTGGACGGCAGGACGGCCCGCGATCTGCGCTTCGAATTGATCCCGCCCGACGGCGCCGACACCGGCCGAGGACTCGCCGCGCTTCCACATCCATCTCCGTGGGACCTGTTCTTCGATATCGAGGCGGATCCGTGGGCCACGGAGGTCGGTCTCGAGTACCTGCTCGGCGTCGTTGAGGAAGTCGACGGCCAACCGCGCTACCTCGACATCTGGGCCACCACGCAGGAGGAAGAGAAGGCCGCCTTTGAACGGTTCATCAACCTCGTGGTGGAGCGTCTTGACGCACATCCGGAGATGCACGTGTATCACTACGGCGGCTACGAATCGGGGGCCATCAAGCGCCTGATGCACCGCCACGGCGTCTGCGTGGATGAAGTGGATCGACTCCTGCGCGGCGACGTGCTGGTCGACCTGCTCAACGTCGTCCGCCAGGGAGTCCGCGCCTCGGTCGAGTCGTACTCCCTCAAGCAGATCGAAAAGTTCTACATGCCGAAGCGCGAGGGCCCGGTCACCGAAGCCGGATTCAGTGTCGTCGCGTTCGAGGCCTGGCTCAAGGACGGCGATCAGGCAGTCCTCGACGGGATTGCCGCCTACAACCGCGACGACTGCGTTTCAACCTGGCTCCTTCGGGACTGGCTGGAGGCTCGCCGGTCGGAGGCGGTGGCGCGCTGGCCCGACCTCGTGTGGGATCGGCCGGTTGCGGCGGTGTCAGAGCCATCGCCGGCGCTCACGGATTGGCTGATCCAGGTCAAGCGCCGCGTCGAAGCGCTGAGCGGGGGCCTCGCCCCGGACGATCAGTCGAGCGAGGCGGTCGGTCGTCGCCTGTTAGCAGACCTGCTCGATTGGCATCGACGCGAGGAGAAGTCGCAGTGGTGGCGCTGGTTTGAGCTGCGGGACGACCTGACGATCGAGGAGCTCGTGCGCGAGCGGGACGCCCTGGCTGGGCTGGCCTTCGAAGGCGAGTTCGAGGGGGATGGCCTGATGCGTCACCGACGCTACCGGTTTGAGCCACAGGACCATGGTTTCCACGTGGGCGACCAGCCGCTGGACAAGGAGACCGGGCGGGGCGCCGGCACGATCGTGGCCATCGATGACGTCCGCGGTATCGTCGACTTGAAGCGCTCAAGGACGTCGACCTGGCCGCACCCGCGCGCGCTCATACCGGTCAAGCCGATCGAGAGCAGGGCGCAGAGGGACGCGTTGTTGCGGGTCGCCGACGCCGTTGTCGAGGACGGGATTGAGGGCGACGGGGCCTTTCGGGCGATCCGGGACTTGCTCCTCCGGCTGCCACCGCGGCGGGCCAACGGAGAGGGCAATCGGCTCGTCGAGCCGGACGAATCCGTCGTCACGGCCGCACGGCGGATTGCCCTCGAGCTCGATCATGGCGTCCTGCCCATCCAGGGCCCACCGGGCACGGGCAAGACATTCACCGGCGCCCGGATGATCCTTGACCTCGTTCGTGCCGGGAAGACGGTTGCCCTGACGGCGCAATCGCACAAGACGATCAGCAACCTGCTTGAGGCCGTATCGAGCGCCGCGACGGAAGAGAGCCTCGCCTTCCGGGCCATCCAGAAGGCCGGCGAGGAGGACGAGCACGCGGGCGACCTCGATGGGGTCACCCGCGTCGGCACCAACGAGGAGGTGGCCGAGGCGCTCCGCGCGGGGACCGTCGAGATTGTCGGCGGGACCGGCTGGCTCCTGGCTCGACCCGAGTTCGATGGCGCGTTCGACGTGCTGTTCGTGGACGAGGCGAGTCAGATGTCGCTGGCGAACGCCGTGGCGATCGGCACGTGTGCCCGGTCCATCGTCCTGATCGGCGACCAGAACCAGTTGCCGATGGTGACCCAGGGGGTCCAACCGGTGGGCGCGGCCGCGTCGTCACTGGAACACATCGTGGGCTCGGCACTGACCGTGCCCGCGGATCGCGGACTGTTCCTGGCAACCTCGCGGCGGATGCACCCAGACGTCAATGCGTTCATCTCCGGGGCGTTCTATGACGATCGGCTCGAGACCCATCCCGACACGTGGCGACGGGTGGTGGACGGCCAACATCGGATCCTGTCCGGATCCGGCGTCCGCTGGCTGCCGGTGCGCCACACCGGAAACGGGCCACGCTCAAGGGAAGAGGCTGAGGTCGTGGCGGCAGCGGTGAGGGACCTGATCGGGATGACCTGGACCGCCGGGGACGGTCGGCATCGGCAGCTCACGGTCGATGACGTTATCGTGGTGGCCCCCTACAACGCGCAGGTCGCCGAGATCCAGGCGGCGCTCGAGCGCTTGATCGGGTCTCGAGGCAACGTTGGGACGGTGGACAAGTTCCAGGGCCGTGAGGGCGTGGTCGCGATCTATTCCATGGCCAGTTCAAGCCGAGAGGACGCCCCACGCGACATGACCTTCCTGTACTCACGCAACCGCCTGAATGTCGCGATCTCGCGGGCGCAGAGCCTCGCACTACTCATTGCCTCGCCGACCCTCCTCGACGCCGGCTGCCGGACACCCGAGCAGATGCACCTGGTCGATGCCCTGTGCCGCTTCGTGGAATTGGCGACGCCGCGTGACTGAGGCTGCGGCGGCGGCGGTCGCCCCGAGCCAGCTGGCCTGGCTGCGGCGGAGGACTGTCCTGTCGCTCATGGCCGGGGTGGCACTGGGGAGCACCGGGCACATTGCCGCGGTGACCGTCGCGACCATTGTGGCCAAGGACCTCGCCGGATCCACGATCTGGGGTGGCGCCCCGGGCGCTTCGGTCGTCCTTGGGGCGGCGATCGGGGCAACGCTCCTGTCGCGGCTGATGGCGAACCGCGGACGACGGACGGGCCTGACCCTTGGCTATCTCGTTGGAGTGGCGGGCGCCGGGGTCGCCACGCTCGCGGTCATCAGCCGATCGTTACCACTGCTCCTGGTCGGGACGGTCATGATCGGCTTCGGCAACAGCTCCAACCAGTTGTCGCGCTACGCGGCGGCCGACCTCTTTCCGGTCGCTCGTCGCGCCTCGGCCATCGGGCTTGTCGTGTGGGGCGCGACGTTCGGCGCCGTGCTGGGACCAAACCTGGTCGGCTGGGCCGGAGAGTTGAGCGAGGGGATCGGGCTGCCGGCGCTCGCCGGCGCTTACCTGATCCCGGTCTTCTTCGTGGGCGCGGCGGCGTTCCTGTCATTCGCCCTGCTTCGACCGGACCCATACCAGCTGGCCGATCGGAGCGAGGACCTCCCGGTCGGCGTTGATTCCGGCCGGACATCGCTGGAGCGCATCCTGCAGCGGCCGCACGTCCCGGCCGCAATCGCCGCGCTGGTCGCCGGCCAGGTCGTGATGACGCTGGTCATGACCATGACCCCCCTCCACATGACGGACCATGGCCATAACCTGGCGGCGGTCGGGCTCGTGATCAGCGGACATACCTTCGGGATGTTCGCCCTGTCACCGATTTCGGGGCGCCTGACGGACCGCTTCGGGAGCACCGCGATCGTGCTGGCCGGCCTCACGGTCAGCGCGTCGGCGGCCATCCTTTCCGCCGTGGCGCCCCCGGACGGCGGCCCGGTCCTGTTCTTCTCGCTGTTCCTCATCGGATACGGCTGGAACCTTGGGTACGTGGCCGGCTCCGCGCTGCTCACGCACGGCCTGGAGCTGGCCGAACGAACCCGGCTGCAGGGCACCACGGACGCGCTGATCTGGAGTTCCGCGGCCGCGGCCTCTCTTGGATCGGGCGTCGTGGTGGCGGTCGCCGGGTTCACCGCGCTCGGAATCATCGGGGCAGCCATCGTGATCGTGCCCGCCTGGCTGGTCTTCACGCGCCGCGCACGCGGGACCGCGCCGGGCGGCTGATCTCTCGGCTGATCCCTCGGCTGATCCCTCAGCCGCCGGAGTGGATCGGCAGCGCCCGCGGAATCAGCTCTGGGATCCGGTCCAGCAGGCCCCACAGACTGGCGATGAACGGCGCCGTGGCGCGGACCCCGGGCCGCTCGACCGCCACGATCCGCCGCCGGATCGGCGGAGCGCCGGCCAGCTCGATCTCGCGCAGCACACCGGCCTCGAGGACGTCCGCCACTGCGGTTCCAGGCAGCAACGCGACGCCCAGCCCACGCTCCACCATCCGCTTGGCTGCCTCGATGTTGTCGACCTCCGTGACCCCACGCGGAACCACGCCGGCCACCCGGAAGAGGGCGTTGGTCACGTCGTAGTAGCTCGACGTCCGATCGAACAGGATGAGCTGCGTTCCGCGGATGTCCGACACATCGATCCGGCCCGCGCTGGCGAATGGATGATCCGGCCGCGCGACCAGGACGAGCTCGTCCTCGTACAGTGCCCGGCTGCGCACGCGGGCGTCGCGCAGCTCCCGGACGATCCCGAGTTCCACCTCGCCGCGAACCACCTGGTCGACGATCTCCTCGGAGTGCCCGGTCCGCACCAGGAGCCGAACCTCGGGGTGTCTTTCGGTAAATCGGACAAGGATCTCCGGCAGGACATACGCGCTGACCGCAGGAGCCACCGCGAGTGCGAGTTCGCCGGTGACGCCATGTTCGAGTTCACGTACGATTGACTTGCCACTCTGGATCGCCTCGATCGCCCGGTCGGCGTGGGGGAGGAAGGCGCGCCCCGCGGGAGTCAGCACCATCCCCGCGTGGGAGCGCCGGAACAGCGAGGTGGCCAGGTCCCCCTCGAGCGCCTGGAGCCGGGCGGTCAGGGCCGGCTGGCTGATCGAGAGCGCATAGGCGGCTCGGCGCATGTTCCCCTGTCGCGCGATCTCGATAAAGGCTTCGATCTGACCATAGAGCATGACGCGCGCCTCGGGAGATTGATAGCTAATACTGATATTACTGTGCTGAACGTTCGATTGGACGGATGATAGCCGGCATCGTAGGCTCGTGCTCCAGCCGCCACGTCAAGGAAGGAGCGCGTAGATGCCGACCGCCGCCGATGCTGGAGGCACGTTTGACCTGACCCTCGGTACCCTGGAGCCGTCGCACCTCTGGGTACTTGGCCTTGCCCGCGACGATGACGGCTCGATCCTTGGCCTCCGCCGACTCCCGGACAGCACCTGGGCCGAGTGTCAGTGCCCGGATGACTGCCAGCGCGATCACGGTAACGAGTGACCATCGACCAACGGACCCTGAGGCGACGGTGACCACGCTCGATGACCAGGTAGCGGCGGCCCTCGAATGGTTCGCGCGCGCCCGGTTCGATGGGATCGTCCGCCTGTACACGCCGCGTGAGGTCGCCGCTCAGCAGGGCACGATCGAGACCGACCACGCCGTGGCGCGAACGGCGGCCGAGGGGTTCTACATGCGACTGCGCGAGTTGTTCGCGGCGGGTCGCCAGATCACAACCTTTGGCCCTTACTCTCCCGGTCAGGCGGTTGTCCAGAAGCGGATGGGGATCGAGGCGATCTACCTGGGTGGCTGGGCCACCTCGGCGAAGGGCTCGCATGCCGAGGACCCCGGCCCGGACCTCGCGAGCTACCCGCTCAGCCAGGTCCCGGACGAGGCTGCCGGTCTCGTGCGGGCGCTCCTTGCGGCGGATCGTAACCAGCACTTCGCGCGCTCGCGAATGACCGCGGCACAGCGCGCGACCACCCCCGAAGTCGATTTCCGGCCGTTCATCATTGCCGATGCCGACACGGGGCACGGCGGCGACGCCCACGTGCGAAACCTGGTTCGCCGCTTCGTGGAGGCCGGCGTCCCCGGCTACCACATCGAGGATCAGAAGCCCGGGGCGAAGAAGTGCGGCCATCAGGCGGGCAAGGTGCTGGTCGCCCAGGAGGAGCAGAACAAGCGGCTCAATGCGGCGCGCTTCCAGCTCGACATCATGGGGGTGGCGGGCATCATCGTCGCCCGGACCGATGCAGAGTCGGCCACCTTCATCGACAGCCGCAGCGACGAACGCGACCAGCCGTTCATCCTCGGGGCGACGAACGTCGCGCTGCCGAGCTATCGGATGGGCTTCCTGGCGATCCAGCGAACGTTGCATGATCTGGGCTTGGACCAGGTCCGCGGCCACCTGTTGTCTGCGGCTCCCGAGGCCGAGTATCGCAGGGCCCGCGAGTGGCTCGCCCGGGTTGGGCTCCTGGCCCTTGTGGAACAGGCTGCCCAGGTCGTGCTCGGCACCGACGGCGGCGCGCTGCTCGACGGCCAGCTCGACGGCCAGCTCGACGGCGGCGCGCTGCTCGACGGCCAGCTCGACGCCATCGAGACCCGCTACGCCGAGATCTGGCAGGCGGAAGCTGGCCTCACGACCTATAGTGAGGCGATCGCCCGGACGCTCGAACGCCGGATTGGCGAGGGAGAGTCGTTCGACCTGACGATCGATGCGTGGCGCGCGCTCGCGCGACGTGCGTCTTTCTCCGAGCTCCGCGACAGGTCGCACGCCCTCGGCATCCGGGTCACGTGGGATCCCGAGCTCCCGAGGACGCCGGACGGCTACTACCAGGTCCAGGGCGGGATTGACTACGCCATCGCCAAGTCCCTCGCGGCAGCTCCGTTCGCGGACCTGCTGTGGATGGAGACGAAGACGGCGAATCTCGAGGACGCCCGGCAGTTCGCAAGCGCCATCCATGCCGCGTTTCCGGACAAGATGCTCGCGTACAACCTGTCGCCGTCGTTCAACTGGGACACGACCGGGCTGACCGACGATGAGATGCGCAGTTTCCCCGACGAGCTGGGCAGGCTCGGGTTTGTGTTCAACTTCATCACCTACGGCGGCCACCAGATCGATGGGCTCGCCGCCGAGGAGTTCGCGACCGCGTTGCGCGACGACGGGATGCTCGCCCTGGCCCGCCTCCAGCGCAAGTTCCGGCTGCTCGAATCGCCGTACAGGACGCCGCAGACGCTCGTGGGCGGAGACCGCCAGGACGCAGCCTTGATGGCCGTCTCCGGGCGGACCGCCGCGACGAAGGCGATGGGCAAGGGGTCAACCCAACACCAGCACCTCGTTCAGACCGAGGTACCAACGGCGACCCTGGAGGCATGGTTGGCGGAATGGGGCGCCCACTGGCATCGAACCGGACGGATCCGGGTCGAACTGCGGCCGCATTCGGCCGGTTCGGACCTCCTGGGCCTCCGCGTGCTCGACGAGGCCGGCGAAACGCTGGCCAGCGTGATCTTCGCGTCGATCGGTGATCGGCGTGGCCGAAGCATCCTGTCCATCCGAGACCAGACCACGGCACCGCCCGTCAGACGCCGGCGACTCATGACGCTGATCCAGCTATACCTGATGCATCGCTATCGGGCCGATTCGCTCCACTACGTCACCCCGAGCGAGGACAACGAGCGCCAGACCCAGCGGATGCAGGAGCTCGGCCTGTTCTCCGTGGTCAGGACAGAGATCGGTCAGATCATCGTCGCGGACGTGGCCCGCGACCGGATCAACGCCCTGGTCCGGCCGGATGGAGAGCAGCTCCGCGAGCTGATCCGAAAGCCCGTGCCGCAGCTGGCTTAGCCCCCCGGCAGCAACTCGCGCCGCAGCCACGTTGCGAGAACCCGCGCACAGTCCTCGACCTGATCGAGCGGGACGTGCTCGTCTGCGCTATGGGCGACATCCACATGGCCGGGCCCAAAGATGACGCACGGTGTCCCGCCCACGTTCACGAACAGCCGCATGTCTGCTCCATACGGCTCCCCGAGCAGGGCGGGCCGGCGCCCCGTCACCTCCTCGATCGTCTCCGCCAGGCCCACCGGCAACGGGTGGTCCGATGGAATTCGCGCCGAGCCGAACCGCCCGCCGTTGATCTCGACCGTCGCCGGATGATCGCGCAGAAATTCGTCGCCGGCGCAGGCGGCGGCGATGCACGCCCGCAGCTCCACCTCGGCGTCTGCCTCGGACTGGCCCAGCCGGACCCCGTACCGACCGTCGGCGACGACACGATCGAGCACGGTGGACGCCCACTCCCCGCCGGCCACCATCCCGATGATCGTCGGATACGGCAGGCCGAGTGCCGTCATCAGCGGATCGGTCTCGGCGTCGTTGCGGCGCGTCTCGTCTGCCTCGAGCGCACGAGCCAGCACCCACAGGTTGTCGAGCGCAGACACGCCGTTGCGCCGGCGTGATGCATGGGCGGCCCGACCCGGAACGGTCAATCGGAACGTGATCGCGCCGGCGTGAGCCACCACCACGTCCATGTTCGACGGCTCCGTAATGATCGCGAAGTCACCCACGACCCCCGCCCGAATCGCCGCCAGCGTCCCCTGTCCACCGTCTTCTTCCGATGGGACGAATGCCACGATCAGCTCGCCGTCCAGGCGCCCGAGACCGCCGGCGTCCCGAAGCGCGCGAATGGCACCGATGATTGACGCGACACCGCCCTTCATGTCGCAGGCGCCGCGGCCATACATCGAACCAGCGCGGATCTCGGCACCCCAGGGATCCGTCGTCCACGTCCCGGGATCCCCCGGCGGGACGACATCCAGGTGACCGGACAGCACGATCCGGCGTCGGCCCTGCCGACCGATCCGCCCGATGACGACCGGCAGCGAGGCTCGCGGCATCTCCGCTCCCGGCCAGGCGGGATCGCGCCGGATCAGGGCAGGTTCCGGCCGAATCGTCTCGACCGCCAGGCCAAGGTCGCGGAGGGCGGCTTCGGCCCAGGTGGCGGCGGCTTCTTCGGAGCCGGTGATGCTTGGAATCCGGATCAGCGCCTGAAGGTCCTCAACCACTCGCCCGCGATTGATCTTGATGCCGGCAGCCACCGAGCTAGCCTCAGCCACGAAACAGGGGCCGGGTCATGCACGTCGGGCCGCCCGAGCCGTTGATCCCGATCTCGGTCGCGGGGTAGGTGTGGACCTCACAGCCGGCCGCCATGAGGGCTGCGGCGGTTCGCGGATTCCCCTCGGCCACGATGACGACGCCCGGCCGGACCGCCAGGACGTTGCAGCCCAGCGTCGGGAACTCCTCATCGGGAACTTCGACGAGGCGGATCGCCAGGTCGTGCAGCAGTTCCCATAGCCCCATCGGCAGCAACGGCAGATAGACAACCGCGAGGTCATCGGCCACCGGCGAGATGACGGACAGCAGGTGAAGGAGTTCGGCCGAGCCCCGCCAGTACGGGACATCGAAGATCCGGGCATCGCCGCCAACCAGCGCGGCCAGTTGGCGGGCGCCACCGTCGTTGGTTCGCAACGTGCGCCCGATGCACAGCAGATCCGGCCGCAGCCAGAAGGTATCGCCGCCTTCGATCGTCCCGGGCGCCTCGATCCGTCCGGCGGTCGGGATCCCGGCGGCAAGCGTCCAGGCCTCGAGCGTGGCCGGTTCGGTGGAGCGGTTCGGCTTGCCCGGCCGGAGGGGAATCGCGCCTTGATCCGTAACTAGCAACGGATCGTACGTGTAGACCAGATCCGGGCTGGGCGATTCGATATCGAGCAAGTGGACTCGCGGGCCAAGCGAGGCCAGCGTGTCAACGAAGGCGGCGTGTTCGCGTCGCGCGACCTCGAGGTCGACCGGGTGGAGAAATCCGTGGGCCGGATCGTCGAAGGCCGCTCCAAAGGCAGGACCGGGCGGCTTGACGAGCACGTCGCGCAACGGTGCCGTCATGCTTTGCGCGCCGAATTGGTCGAGCGTGGCTGCCACCGTCGAAGCATACGGCGCGCCGGATGGGTTTCGCGCCACGCTGGTTCTCGCGCCGACTGGTCGCGCCGGCGGGTCACGCCGCACGTGCCGACTGGTCGCGCCGCGCGGGTCGCGCCGACTGGTCGCGCCGCGCGTGCCGGCCAGGATCCACGCTCGCTCGCAGATTCCAACCTGGTTGGTGAACGGGACACGCGCCTGTCGCTTTCACCAACCCAGTTGGAAGGTTCGACTGGTTCTGGGCTGAATCTGTCGCGAATTCCAGCCCCATTGGCGAATCCGACGGAAGAGCACCGTGATCGGTCGCTTACACCAACCCGGTTGGAATCGCCATGGGGTCGCGCAAGCCGGATCGCGCATGCCTGGGCGCGTCGCGCCGGTCGGGGCTTGACGGCGGACGATCCAGGAGTAGTCTCGTCGACGTGGCTGGCTATTCCGCGAGCGTCAGGCTCCAGGGTGCAACTCCGCGCTTCGCCGGTATCGGTGGCCGGCGCGCCACGCGAGTGGTCGAGCCCCGCGTCAGCACGGAGGCGCCGGGCGATCCCGATCGCGGCGAACTGGCGGGCAATTCCGAGGATGAGCGAGTCGCCGACTGGCTTGTATCCGCCCGCGAAACCTGGGCACAGACGACCTTCTTCCTGTTCGACCCGAACAGCTGGCGCTGACCTGCGCACGACGTTGCCTCGGGCGCGGCTGGCCCTCGGGTGTAGCATCGCGCCATGACCGCGCCGGCGACCACCAAGCGACCAGTCGACCGACCACTCCAGCCGCGCGACCCTCGACTGGCACCCTGGCGCGCATTCCTCCTGGCCCACAAGCGTGTCTCCCGTCGTCTCGACGAGGAACTTCGTGCCGAGCACGACCTGTCGTTTGGGGAATATGACGCGCTCCTGACCATCGCCCAGGCACCTGACCGCCGGATCCGGATGCGTCACCTGGCCGACGAGGTGGTCCTGAGCAAGAGCGGCGTCACCCGTCTGATCGATCGCCTGGTCGATGACGGCCTGGTCGAGCGGAGCGCCTGTCTGGCCGATGCCCGGGGCGCCGAGGCGGTCCTGACCGAACGCGGCCTGGCTCGATTGCGCGCCGCCTCGACGACGCACCTTCGCGGGATCGACGAGCACTTCCTGGCGATCCTCGGCGCCTCCGACCTCGAGGCGATCGAAGGCGCGATGTCGGCCATCGCGCGCAACGCCGATTCCGCCGCCGGAGCTGTCGACGCCTGCGGCGACGACTGACGGACGTGCCCGGCCGGCTGCACGTCGGCACCAGTGGCTTTGCCTATGCGGGTTGGGCGCCACGGTTCTACTCGGCGGGGTTGCCGTCTGGTCGGTTCCTGGAGCACTACGCGAGCCGCCTGAACGCGGTTGAGCTGAACAACACCTTCTACCGCAGTCCCTCGGTAGCGGCGGTTGCGGGCTGGCTGGCTGCCGTGCCGGCGGGTTTTCGCTTCGCGGTCAAGGCTCAGCGCGGCGGATCGCAGCGAGCCCTCATGGTGGACCCGATCGCCAGCGTCCCGTGGATGACAGAGCCGTATCGGGCGTTCGGTGAGCGGCTTGGGACGGTCCTGTTCCGGGTCCCCGACGGTGTAATCCGCGACGACGACCGACTTCGCGCGTTGCTTGACGCCTGGCCGTCCGACCTGCCCCTGACGATGGAGTTCCAGGATCCCTCGTGGCACGTCGACGAGACCTTTGCCGCGCTCCGGCGGGTGGGCGCCACGCTGTGTGCCACTGAGCTTCCCGGCGACCCCGAACCACCGACGCTGCGCCGCACCGGCCCGTTCATCTACCTGCGCTTGCGTCGGGAGGAGTACAGCCCGACCGATCTCGCGGCCTGGGCCGCCCGCCTGGAGCCGTTCCTCGCCGCCGGTGACGATGCGTTTGTCTTCTTCCGCCATGACGAGGTAGGCCGTGGCCCGGAGTTCGCCCTGGCCCTCCGCGATGCCGTCGCGCTGCTTCGGCAGGGCGCCAGCTGATCAGCCCAGGGAGCCCTCGGCCGGCCCGAAGAAGACGAGAAGCTCCAGCCGTTCGGTGATGTCGTGAAACCGATGCGCAACGGTCGCCGCGACAAAGATGACCGAGCCGTGCTGCACCATGCGCGTTTCATCGCCAACCGTGATGCGGGAGCGCCCCGCGACGACGTAGTAGACCTCGTCCTCGGTATGAGGCGATTGGGGGTCGACGGCTCCGGCCTCGAGGACATACAGCCCGGCGGACAGGTCCGGGACCGTGAGGAATTCGCGGTACCGCTGCCCGTCGGCGGCCCGCTCCGCCTCAATGGCACTCAGTTCCCAGGCCTGCATCTCATCCCGCCGCTAGAGGGCCAGCGGATCCGTCTTGTCCGGGTCGATGCCGAGATCGCGGATCGCCCTCGCAACCTGGGCATCGGTCATGGCCCCACAGCGGGCGAGCGACCAGAGCGTGGCGGCCGCGATATGCGGCGGGTCGATCTCGAACAGGGCCCGCAGGTTCTCACGGGTATCGCTGCGCCCGAACCCGTCCGTACCCAGGGGCACGAAGTGCGGTGGCAACCAGCGCGAGACCATATCGGGCAGCGCCTTCATCCAGTCCGTGGCGGCCACGATCGGCCCGCCGTCGTGCGCCAGGATCGTGCTCACGTACGGTACCCGCGGCGTCGTGGCCTCCGGATGCAGCCGGTTCCAGCGCTCCGCCTCGAGGGCGTCCCGCCGAAGCAGCGGGAACGACGGTGCGCTGTAGACCTCGGCCGCAACCCCGAACTTTTCGGCCAGCAGGTCGCGGGCGGCCAGCACCTGCTGGAGGATCGCCCCCGATCCGACCAGGCGCGCCAGGTGGGCGCCGCGACCGACCTCGGGAGCCGCCGCAAACCGGTAAATGCCGCGCAGGATCGCCTCGTCCGCGATCTCCGGCCGGGCCGGCTGCGGATAGTTCTCGTTGTAGATCGTGATGTAGTAGAAGACATCCTCCGGCTTCGGGCCGTGCATCCGGGAGATCCCGTCGCGCACCACGGCGGCAAGCTCGTAGGCGAACGCCGGGTCATAGGCGCGCAAGTTCGGAATGATGGACGCCAGGATCTGGGTCTGCCCATCGTCGTGCTGGAGCCCTTCGCCGGTGAGCGTGGTGCGGCCGGCGGTCGCGCCCATCAGGAAGCCGCGTCCCCGCGCGTCCGCAAATGCCCACATCTGGTCACCGGTTCGCTGGAACCCGAACATCGAATAGAAGATGTAGAACGGGATGGTCGCGAGGCCATGCGTCGCATAGGACGTGCCAGCGGCCTGGAAGCTCGCCATGGAGCCCGCTTCGGTGATCCCCTCCTCCAGCACCTGCCCGTCGGTGGCCTCCCGGTACGACAGGACGAGGTCCGAGTCGACTGGCTCGTAGCGCTGGCCGAGCGCCGCGTAGATGCCGACTTCCTTGAATAGGGGATCCATCCCGAAGGTGCGGGCCTCGTCGGGGATGATCGGGACCACGCGCGATCCGAGTTCCTTGTCGCGGATCAGGTTGCGCAGGATCCGGGCGAAGACCATGGTGGTCGAGACGGCGGTCTCGCTGCCGCTGTCGAATTCCGACAGGGCGGCTGATGCCGGCATCGGCAACGCCGCCGCCCGCACGACGCGTCGGGGGATTGGCCCGCCAAGCACACGTCGCCGCTCTCGCAGGTATTCGATCTCCTCCGAATCGGGCGCCGGGCGGTAGTACGGGGCCTCCTTGATCGTCGCGTCTGGGATCGGAAGCTCCAGGCGATCCCGGAAGATGCGCAGCTCGGCCTCGTTGAGCTTCTTGGCCTGGTGGGTGATGTTGCGCGCCTCGACGCCGGGACCCAGCGTCCAGCCTTTGACCGTGTGGGCGAGGATGACCGATGGGGCGTCCTTGTGCTCGACCGCGGCCCGGTAGGCTGCGTAGACCTTGCGGTAGTCGTGACCGCCACGACGCAGCTTGGCGAGATCGTCGTCCGACAAGTGCTCGACCATCCGGCGCAACCGCGGATCCGGCCCGAAGAAGTGCTCGCGGATGTAGGCGCCCCCGGCGACGGAGAACTTCTGGAACTCCCCGTCGAGCGTTTCGTTCATCTGCTGGACCAGGAGACCGTCGACGTCGCGAGCCAGCAGCTCGTCCCATTCGCGGCCCCAGATCACCTTGATCACGTTCCATCCGGCCCCCCGGAACGCCGACTCCAGCTCCTGGATGATCTTGCCGTTGCCGCGGACCGGCCCGTCCAGCCGTTGCAGGTTGCAATTGACCACGAAGGTCAGGTTGTCCAGGCCCTCTCGGGCGGCGACGTGGAGCGCCCCGAGCGATTCGGGCTCATCGGACTCGCCGTCGCCCATGAACGCCCACACGCGCGAGCCCGAGGTATCCAGCAGGCCGCGGTTCTGCAGATACCGGTTGTAGCGGGCCTGGTAGATCGCGCTGATCGGACCCAGACCCATGGAGACCGTCGGGAACTCCCAGAAGTCCGCCATGAGACGCGGATGCGGGTACGAGCTCAAGCCCTGGCCGGGGACGGTCTCGCGTCGAAAGTGATCGAGCTGATCCTCTGTCAGCCGCCCTTCGAGGAACGCCCGGGCATAGATGCCGGGGGCGGCATGGCCCTGGTAGAAGATCTGGTCCCCGCTGCCGGCGCCGCTCCCTGCACCGTCCTTGCCGCGGAAGAAGTGGTTGAAGCCCACCTCGTAGAGGGTGGCCGCCGAGGCATAGGTGGCCAGGTGTCCGCCGATCCCCGCGAACTGGTTGTTGGCCCGCAGGACCATCGCCACGGCATTCCAGCGGATCAGCCGACGGATCCGCCGTTCGATCGCCTCGTCGCCGGGAAACGACGGCTCCTGTTCCGGGCTGATCGTATTGATGTAGCGGGTCTGGGTCAGAGGTGGCAGTCCGACGTGCAGCTGGCGTGCACGCTTGAGCAGCTTGTAGATCAGGAACCGGGCCCGGGTCTCGCCCTCCTGGGCGACGACTTGATCGAGGGATGTCAGCCAGTCCTCGGTCTCGGCGGGGTCGATGTCCGGGAGCTGGTGCTTGAATTCGTCAAAGTACATGCGGGCCACAGGGTAGCCCATCTCGTCGGCGACGGACCTGCGCTACCCTCCGCGGATGCAGGCCCACGGTCCGACGACAGCGCTCATCGTCGTCGACGTCCAGAACGACTTCGCCGATCCGCGCGGATCGCTGAGCGTGGCCGGCGGTGAGGCCATCATTCCGGCGGTCAACCGCGAGATCGCGGCGGCGGGCGCGGCCGGTGCGCTCATCGTCGCCACCCAGGACTGGCATCCGGAGCGGACGCCCCACTTCGTGACGGACGGCGGCCCGTGGCCGGTCCACTGCGTCGGGGACACCTGGGGCGCGGACCTCCATCGGGACCTTCAACTCCCCGATGACGCGCCCCGGATTCGCAAGGGCGCCAACGGCGAGGATGGCTATTCGGGGTTCACCATGCTGGATTCTTCCAGCGGTGCCACGAGGTCGACGGAACTCGGGGCGCTCCTCCGGGCCGCGGGTGTCGATGCCGTCGCGGTGGTCGGCCTGGCGACGGACCATTGCGTCAAGGCGACGGCGCTCGATGCGGCTCGACTCGGCTTTCGGACCGTCGTGCTGACCACGGCCTGCGCCGCGGTCAACCTGGCGCCCGGTGATGGCGACCGGGCGCTCGAGGAGCTGCGCACTGCCGGTGTCGCGCTGCAGGCATCGACCATCCCGTGATCCGCGGCCTGCTGCGACTCGGTGTTGTCGGCCTGGCGATCGGCTGGATCGCGGATCGGCTGATCGCGGCCCGCCGCGGCGGCGACGCGCCGGAACCGATTCGGTCGGTGATTGTGATCGATGCCCCGATCGAACGCGTCTGGGCCGTCGTCGCCGATGTCGAGGGCCAGCCACGCTGGATGCACGAGATGAAGGCCGTCCGGGTCTTGACGCCTGGTCCGATCGGCGTGGGCACCAGCGCGGAAGCGGAGATCCGGATCCTCGGGATCAGCGCGGTGGATCCGGTCGTGATCACGACCTTCGAACCGCCGCGGCGGTTTGCCATCCGCCATGTCGGCCAGTTCACCGGCGACGGCACGATCGAACTCGAACCGGGCGCCACCGGCGGCACGACGGTCGTCACCTGGGTCGAGACACTGGTCGCGCCGTACCTCCCCTACCTCGGTGGCGTCGTTCTGCGGCCGATCCTTGGTCGCATCTTCCAGGCCGACCTCGGTCACCTCCGCGACCTGATCGAGACCCCCGCGAAAGCCGGCTGAGTTCGTCGTGGACCTCCACCTGGTCGACGCCACCTACGAGCTCTTTCGGGCCCACTACGCGCCGCGCCCGCCGGTCCTTGGCCGCGACGGCATCCCCCTGTCGGGCGTCTCCGGGCTGGTCGAGCAGGTCCTCTACCTGCTGCGCGAGGAGGGCGCGACACACGTCGGCTGCGCCACGGACAGGGTGATCGAGTCGTTCCGCAACGACCTGTTCCCCGGCTACAAGTCGTCGGCCGGGATGCCGCCCGAACTGCTCGCCCAGTTCCCGATCGCGGAGGCGGCCGTGGAGGCCCTTGGGATCGTGCTCTGGTCCATGGTCGAATTCGAGGCGGACGACGCCATCGCCGCGGCGACGATCCGCTTTGCGGAGGACGCACGTGTCGAGCGGATCCTCGTGTGCACGCCGGACAAGGACATGGCCCAGCTCGTCCGCGACGACCGGATCGTGCTGTGGGACCGGCGCCGCGGGATCGTCTACGGCGACGCCGGCGTGCGCGCAAAGTGGGGCGTCCCGCCGACCTCGATCCCCGACTACCTGGCCGTCGTCGGGGATGCCTCGGACGGCTACCCGGGGCTGCCGGGCTGGGGCGCCAAGTCAGCCGCCGCGATCCTGGCCCGCTACGGCTCTCTGGAGGCGATCCCGCGGCACGCGAGCACGTGGGAAGTGCCCGGTCTCGGTGGCTCACGGGCCGTGGCGCTGGCCTCGACGCTTGCCGCTCACTGGGCCGAAGCGCTGCTCTATCGCGACCTCGCCCGCCTGCGGACCGCCGCCGACGGCGTCCCCATCCGCCAGGTGAACGTGGACGAACTGCGTTGGGACGGCGCGCCCCGGGCCGAGTGGGAAGCCTTCTGCGACGAGTGGGGCCTTGACCGCCTGGCGCGCCGCCCGCACCGCTGGCAGCCCACATAGGTCTGCACGTTGGGCGAACCGTGCTATTGTCTCGTTTGCACCAAATAGTACGGGACATACGAATATTCCGTTAACACCCAAGCATCCCGCCACAGCGTCGCGCGACGAAACGGTCGAACGAACCGTCGAGTCGTTCGCGGTCTTCATGGGCCATGTGGCCTCGAGCCATGTGCCGGCGTTCACCGAGACCGAGCTGACCATGGCCCAGGCCAAGGCAATCTACTTCGTGGTCACCGTCGGCGCGGTACGGATGTCCGACCTGGCGGTCCAGCTGGGCGTGTCAACATCGACGGCGACCGGGCTCGTGGACCGGCTCGTCGAGCTCGACCTGCTCGTGCGGCAGGCCGATCCGCATGACCGCCGCCACGTCCTGATCACGACCACTCCGGCGGCCCGGGCGCACCTCGAACACCTGCGCGAACTCAATCAGCAGCAGTTCCGCGACCTGCTCGCCCAGATCGACGATGAGGATCTTCCCATCGTCGAACGCTCGATCCAGATCCTGACCGCCGCCGCGGCGGCCATCCCCCGCCCCGGCCATGCCGGTGTGGCGACCACCGAGGAGACTCCGTGAACCGACTGACCGAACTCGCCGTCGCCAAGCGCAGCGTGACGCTGCTATTGACGGCAGCGATCTTTCTCGCCGGGGTGTCGGCCTGGGGGAGCCTCCAGCAGGAACTGATCCCCGATGTCGATTTTCCGGTCATCACGGTCATCGCCCCGTACCCCGGCGCCGGCGCCGAGGACATCGCGACCCAGGTGGCCGAACCAATCGAGCGGGCCATATCGGGCGTCCCACGCCTCGAGAGCCTCCGGTCGACCTCGACCAACTCCGTGGCCCTGGTCGTCGCGGAATTCGCCTTCGGGACAGATTCGAAGGAGATCAAGGCCGCGATCGAGGACAATCTCGCCGATGCCGGCCTGCCCGAAGGCGTCGAGGCAAGCGTGTCATCGCTGAATATCAATGCCTCGCCTGTGATCATCGCCTCGATCTCGGCAGCCGGCGGCGGATCGCTGGATCGGGCGGCCGAGATCGCCCGGTCGGAGATCGTGCCTTCGCTGCTTGGCCTGGAGGGAGTGGCCGGCGCGGACCTCACGGGCGGCACGGAGCGCCAGGTGCTGGTGACGCTCGATCCCGCGGCGATCGCCGAGGCGGGGGTCTCCAGCCAGCAGGTGATCGGCGTCCTTCGAGCCAACAACCTGACGCTGCCGTCCGGACAACTGGTGGCCGAGGGCGACAAGATCCCGGTCTCGACCACCGGCCTGTTTTCGACGATCGATGAGATCGCCGGACTTGTCGTCGGCGTCAAGATGCCCGCCGACGGCCAGCCGGGCGGTCCAGCCGGCCCGCCGACACCCATCACGCTCGGCGAGGTCGCCTCGGTCGAACTGACCGATGTCGCGACAACCGGCTACGCCCGGACCAACGGCAGCCCCTCGCTCAGCCTGACGGTGACCAAGACCGCGGTCGCCAACACGGTCGACGTGGCCGCCCTGGTCATGGCCGAGCTCGACGCGGCCGCCGAACGACACGCCGGCGAACTCACGGTCACGGTCGTGTCGAACCTGTCCACCTTCATCACCGACTCGCAGGACGGCCTGGTTCGCGAGGGCGGCCTTGGCGCGCTGTTCGCCGTCGCGACGATCTTCCTGTTCCTGTTCAGCCTCCGCTCGACGATCGTCGCCGCCATCAGCCTCCCGATGTCCGTGCTGGCGGCCCTGGTGATGATGCAGCTCAGCAACGTCTCGCTCAACATCATGAGCCTGGCCGGGCTCGCCGTGGCGATCGGGCGGGTCGTCGACGACGCGATCGTGGTCCTCGAGAACATCTATCGACATCGAGCACTCGGCGACGACCGGCTGACCTCGGTGGTGCGCGGCAGCCGCGAGGTGGCCACAGCGATCACCGCCAGCACGCTGACCACGGTGGCCGTCTTCCTGCCGATCGGCTTCGTCGGCGGCTTTATCAGCCAGTTCTTCCTGCCGTTTGCGCTGACCGTGACCTTCGCCCTTCTGGCGTCACTCGTCATCGCGCTGACGGTGGTGCCGGTCTTCGCCTACCTGTTGATCGATCGGGTCAAGTCGTCGGTCGATGAGACCGGCGAGCCGACCGATTCGTTCTGGGTGCACGTCTACACACCGGCCATCACGACCGCGCTGCGCAACCGCTGGACCAAGTTCGCTGTGCTGGGCATCGCTGCCGTCCTGTTCGCGGGCTCGGCGACCCTTGTGACCGGGCTGCCAACCCAGTTCTTCAACACCGGATCGGAGAAGATCCTGAGGGTCGCCATCATTCCGCCCTCCGGCGCCGGCTCGGATCTCGTGCTCGACCGGGCGACCGCCGCCGAATCGATCGTGCGCGGGAACGCCGATGTGATCCTCGTCCAGACCAGCGTCCCACCCGATGGCGACACCGGCTTTCGGGCGCTGACGGCGGCGTTCTCGGGTCAACCGGCCAACACCGCCACGCTCACCGTTCGACTCGACCCCGCGGTGAACCTCGACGCGGCGACCCAGGAGATCCTCGACGCCCTGGCTTCGATCCGGACGGACGGCTTCGACGTGGCCGTCGCGGAGGCGCAGGGCTTCTCGTCGAACAGCCTCAACGTGGTCGTCAGTGCCGACGATCCAGCCCGGGTGGAAACCGCCAGCGAGGCGATCGTCGCCGCCCTGTCGGATCGGCCCGAATTGCTGAACCTGTCCAGCGACCTCGTCAAGGCGACGCCCGAGATCCGGATCAGCGTCGATCCCAATAAGGCGATCGCGGTCGGGATGACTGCCGCCCAGGTCGCTGGCGAGGTCCGTGGCGCGTTGACACCGGCCACCGCCACGAACGCGTCGATCGACGGGTCGGACCCGATCGAGATCGTCCTCCGGCTCGATCCTGCCGCCGTCGCTTCGGTCGAGGACCTTCGGCGGCTGCCGGTCGGGACCGTCGCGCGGGTTCCGCTCGGGTCGATCGCGACGGTCGAACAGGTCACCGTCCAGGGCAGCATCACGAGGATCGACGGGGCACCGTCGGCGTCGATTTCGGCCGAGATCGCCAGCGAGGACACGGGCGCGGTATCGGAGTCGATCCAGGCCGAGCTGGATGCGCTCGAGGCGTCGGGTGCGATCCCGGCCGGGGTGAACGTGCAACTGGCCGGCGTCAGCCAACAGCAGGCCGAGGCATTCGGCGGACTGTTCAGCGCGATGGCAGTCGCCATCCTGCTGGTCTACGTGATGATGGTTCTCGCCTTCAATAGCCTCATCACGCCGTTCATCATCATGTTCACTCTGCCGCTGGCCACGATCGGCGCCTTCCCGGCGCTCGTGCTGACCGGTCGCCCGCTTGGGGTGAGCGCCATGATCGGGTTCCTGATGCTGATCGGGATCGTGGTCACCAACGCGATCGTCCTGCTGGACCTGGTTGAGCGGCTGCGCGCCGAGGGCCATACCACGCGCGATGCCCTGATCCAGGGCGGCCGAACCCGAGTTCGGCCGATCCTGATGACCGCGGTCGCGACGATCCTCGCGCTGGTCCCGCTGGCGGCCGGCTTCAACGAGGGTTCCATCGTGGCGGCCGAGCTCGGCACGGTGGTCATCGGTGGGCTGCTGAGCTCGACCTTCCTGACCCTGCTGGTCATCCCGGTCGTCTATTCGCTCCTCGATTCGGCCAGGGAGCGGGTGGGCCGGCTGCTCGGCTACGCGCGGACGAGGCCCAGCAGCGCCGGGTGATGCGCCGGCGGGGCGGCGAGGATCCCGATTGAGCGAGGGCCGCGGGCGAGGTCAAACCACGGACCACCATCCATGGCGCTGACGATCGCCCCGGCTCGCTCAGCGATCAGGCCGGCCGCCGCAACATCCCAGGCGGACAGCCCGCCCTGCTGGACGAAGGCATCGAACCGGCCGTTCGCGACATAGGCCAGCGCGAGCGCGGCGGAGCCCATCGAGCGCGAGATCCGGATCTGCTTTCGGACGTTCCGGGCACACGTGACGGCGGTTCGGCCGCCCAGGGCCATCGAGATCACGAAGTCGGACAAGGCCTCCTTGGCAGAGACCCGGATCGAGCGACCGTTGAGGGTCGCGGCGCCGTCTGCCGTGGCGGCAAAGGCGTCATTCCTTGTCGGATCGAGGATCACCCCGACGGCAGGTGCGCCGTCGATCACGAGTCCGATCGAAACGCAGAACACGGGGATCCCGTTGGCGTAGTTGACCGTCCCGTCGAGCGGATCCACGATCCAGACCCGGCCTCGACCCGAGGTTGGAGCCTCGCCGGCGATCGCCCGATGTTCGCCGGTCTCTTCGGCCAGGATCGCGTCGCCCGGAAACCGCTCCTTGATGGCCGCGACGATCAGTGCCTCCGACTGATGGTCTGCCTCGGTGACCACATCGCGGGCGCTCTTGTAGTCGATCTGCTCCAGGCGCTCGTAGCGGTCCATCAGGACGGCTCCCGCACGTTGTGCGAGATCGAGACTGAAGTCGAGGTCGTCAGCCAGCGTGGATCCGGTTGCAGCCTGGGCCAGTGACTCCGCCGATGCCGTCACGGGGCGTTGCACTCGATCGCGAGGTCACGAACCGCGGTGCCAAGACCAGTCACCCGCTTGGTGAAGGTGACCGTCTGCCCCGGCTCAATCTCCGGGCTGAGGAGCAGCCCACCAGGCAGGCCGTTGCGGTCGGCCGGATCCCTGAGCCGACAGGTCGTCCGACCGGCGCTCGACCCGTGATTGGTGATGGCCAGTGTCACCGCCAGCGCATCACCGTCGGGCGCGACCCCGGACAGAACCGGGGTGAACGGCCCGACGCCGGACACCGCCAGGCGCGCAACGAGCGCCAGCAGCACGATCGCCGCAACGATCCCGATGAACGCCGTGCCGTGGACCTGGCTGGCCGAGACATCCTTCAGACCAAGCGGATTGCAGTCCTCGCACAGGCCGACCCCCTGAGCCACAGGCGCCCCGCATCGAACGCAGGCATGGGTCGGCTCGGAAGCGGTGGCAGTCGCAGGAACGGTCATGCCGGTGATGGTGCCATGATCCACCGGAACGAGCGGCGACATGGGCCGCGGCGGCCGGAGTCACGGCGCCAGCTGG
>JANPDO010000205.1:0-11330 GCA_031431535.1 Chloroflexota bacterium | reverse complement strand
TCTCGCCTCGCGTGAGGTCGGCGAGACCCCCGAGGCACGGCACCTGCGCCACGAGCTGGGGGCCGAGCTCAGCGCGGCCATGGCCGCTTTGACCCCTGATGAGCGCAAGGGCCTGTTGCTGTCGGCCGGTGGCTTTCATGGTCCGGAGATCGCCGAGATGCTCGGGCGCACCCACGCCGCGACACGAACGATGCTGAGCCGCGCGCGGATGAAGGTGCAGGCTCGGCTTTCCGGCGAGGTTGGCCGCCGTGCATGACCACGACGAGATCCTGGCGCTGGCGGGGGTGGCGATCGACTTCGAGCTCGATCCAACCGAGCGCGCGCAACTCGAAACCGCCCTGGAGACCTGCTCCCTATGCCGCCGTCAAGCCGCCGCCATGCGTGCCACCGCCACGGTCCTGCGGCGCCCCTCGGACATCGGAACCCCGAGTCGAGTGCGGGATGTCGTGATCGGGGCCGCCCTGCGCGGCAGCCGCGGAGGTCCCGCCCTGCGTTCATTGCTGGCGGCCAGCCTCTCGCTTCTTGTCGTGCTGGGGGGGACAGCGGTCATCGTCGGCAACCGCGGCTTGAACCTGCTGCCGACCGAGTCGCCAACGGCCTCGGCCCCCATTGAGATGGCCACGGCCCAGGCCAGCCCCACGGCCTCGCCGACATCCTCGCCGGTATCGCCATCGCCCTCCATCTCGCCCTCGCCCGTCCCGCCCACGCCAGCCCAGACGGCACCAGCCGGCAGCCCTGCACCCGCTATCGATGGCCCGCTTCAGGCGGGCGAAATCGCGGCCATGGTCAGCACGGGTCGGCTGGTGATCCGGACCAAGCCGGGAACCGGCGCTGACTCCGCGATCTTCAAGACGGGGCTCTATCCAGGCCAGCGCGTCCTGACCATCGAGGGGCCGGTCGAAGCGGACGGCTACCCCTGGTTCCGCGTACGGCTCGGCGTCATCGAGGGGTGGGCGGCGGCCGCGAGCCGTGACGGCGAGCCCTGGCTGGCGCCGGTCCGAAACGGGCTGATTGCGTTGGTCAGGGACGCCACCGATAGCTCGGGCGAAACCATTGTGACCGTCGGCCCCGACGGGACGACGGGCGAGGTTGTGCTCTTCACCGATCCGAACGTCATCCACTATGAACAACTGGTCTGGTCGCCCGACGGCCGTCGGCTCGCCTTCGTGGGCAGGTTCGCCGATGCGGCCGACGGTCGGTCCGAGATCTTCGTCATCGACGCCGACGGCTCGAACCTCGTCCAACTGACAGCCAACGAGGTCGACGACGACAGCCCGGCGTGGTCGCCCGACGGTACGCATATCGCGTTCCGCCAGCTGGAGCTCGATCCCCTGGCGCCGGTCGACTCGAACGTGGTCCTGGTTCGCACGGACGGGTCTGTGGCCAGAGCGCTTGGGCCAGGCGCGAACCCAGCCTGGTCGCCCGATGGTCAGCAGCTCTCCATGACAGTCACCGACGGCGACTCCACCCGCCTTTGGGTGCAGGCTGCCGACGGCGCAGACCGACGCCAGGTCAGCGATGTCCTCGTTGCCTCGGCACCGCCCGCCTGGTCTCCCGATGGGGAGCGCCTGGTGGTCTCCGCCGCGGGCCTGGTCCTGGTCGAAGTCGCGTCCGGATCGATCACGCCGCTGACAGCGGAGCCTGGGTCAATGCCGACCTGGTCGATCGGCGGGGCGATCGCCTTCTCGGCGTCCGACGCACCGGCGCCGAGTGTCTTCGTCATCGATCCTGACGGGACCAACCTCAGGCGCGTCTCTGGCGACGTCGGCTTCGCGTCGGTGCCCGAGTGGTCGCCCGACGGTCGCTGGCTGCTCCTTGGCCACGAAGACAGCGGATCGCCGGTCGCCGTGGTCGAGCCAGCAAGCGGCAATCTGACACTCGTCGGGAGCGATGACGGTGCTGGTCGATCGCCGGCCTGGCAGCCCCGCCTGCCATGACCACGTAACTGTCACGAGGGATTGGAAGAGGTGCTAGCCATGAAGCCCAGATCGTTCGCCCCGGCAGTCGCATTCGTTCTCCTGGCCGGGGCCATGATCGTGCCTGCGGCGAACGCGGTGGGTCGCCCGACTTGCCTTGTTTCGAACGAGCGCTCTGGCCTCGGCACGCGGTCGCTCCAGGCGGCTGTCGACGCTGCGGCTCCGGGCGATACGCTCGTCATCAAGGGGACCTGCTTTGGCTCCACGACGATCGCGAAAAGCCTGACGCTCAGGGGTAGGAGCAACCCGGCGTTTGGCGTGCCAACCCTGGACGGCGGGGGCACGGGCCGAGTCCTGTTCGTGGATTTCTTCGACGCCGATCGCAGGGCGTTCACGCTCACCGTGGAGAACCTGACGATCACACATGGATTAGGTGAGGACGGTAATGGGGGTGGCGGCCTGCTTGTCCAGGGAGGCACGATCGAATTGAGGAACTCCATCGTGACCGGCAACTCGGCCGGAGTCCTTGGCGGCGGGGGGATACAAGCCCACGGAGGAGTCATGACGCTCACGAATACGACCGTGAGCGACAATTCGGCGGGTGACGGCGGGGGTGGCATCTACGGCGGTGGCGTTCTGACGCTCAACAACTCGACCGTGACCGGCAACACCTCCAGAGGTTTAGGTGGGGGTCTGGACTTCAGGGGCGGGACCCTCACGATTCGGGATTCAATGCTGACCGGGAACAGCGCCTTTGCGGGTGGCGCCATCTTCCACCTCGCGGGCAGCGTCATGGTGGCGAACTCGACATTGAGCGCCAACAGAGCTGACCACGGAGGAGGGATCTACAACGCCGATAACTCGCCCGCTCGGCACACCACGATGCTCATCCGGAACACGAACGTAAGCGGGAACGAAGCTACCGACGGCGAGGGCGGGGGCATCCTCAACCGGGGAGACCTCACGCTGGAGAACTCGACGGTGAACGGCAACAACGCTGCCACCAACGGCGGGGGCGTCGCGAATGTTTTCGGCACACTCAATATCACGAGTTCCGTGGTGAGCGGGAACCGGGCTCACACCGGCGGGGGCATCGCGAGCTTCTTCGGCGACCTCACGTTCGCCTCTCCTCCGACAACCGTCGGAGGCAACACGGCGACCATCGGGGGCGGCGTTCTCTATGTCGTTTTCCCTGTCGCGGACTCGGTGACGGGCGCATGTCCGACTACGCTCGGTGGCCATGTCCTGTATAGCCCGGCGAACAACCCGACTGACTACAGCGGCTTCAGTTGCCCGGCGCCCGGCCTTTAAGCCCGACGGCGAGGAATTCCTATGACCCCACGACGCCGGTATTGTCCCGTGGCCATGGCCGGACATCGAACCCGAGGAGTTCGTCGCACCAGCGAATCCCGGCGAGTTGACCGAAATGCGCCGGGTCATGTCGGCGGACGAGGCGGCCGTCCTCGGCCTCTCGGACAACGGCGGCGTTGTCCAGCGGATCTATTTCCGCGGACCTGACGGCAAGACGATCTACTCCTTCTCGCTCTGGCCGATGCTCCCCGACCAATCGAGCTGACTGTGGACGGCCGTCCCTCGGCCGTGCCGTCGAACCATCGCGGTCTGGCGCGATGGACAACTGGCAAGGACTCAAGGTCGAGACCCTGCGGTTCCGTGCGATCAACTCGTCCGACCAGACGATCACCTGCGCGACGATCACCCGCGCGGCATGAGTAACAATGGGCACGATCGAACGTCTCTGGCGCACACCGTCCCGGAGGACATGGATGCGCTCCTCGATATTGCAAGTCACAGCTACGATCGTCGTCGGCCTTCTCGTCATGACCTGCGCGTCAGCCCCGAGCCCAACCCGGTCCCCTAGTCCACTCCCGACCGCGTCGCGGCTGCCCCCTAATCCACTCCCGACACAGTCGACTTCGGCCGTCAATCCCGTGGGCGCCCGGATTGCAGCGGGCTTCGGCAACACCTGCGCGCTCACGAGCGGCGGCGGGGTCAGATGCTGGGGCGCCAATTCGGCCGGCCAGGCCGGGAACGGCACGACGACCGAGAGCCTCGTCCCAGTCGACGTCTCGGGCCTCGCGAGCGGGGTCAGCGCGATCGCCACGGGCGGCTACCACACCTGCGCGCTCCTGAGCGGCGGCGGAGTCAAGTGCTGGGGTGTCAACCTGTTTGGCCAACTCGGGAACAGCTCGACGACCGACAGCAACGTTCCGGTCGACGTCTCGGGCCTCGCGAGCGGCGTCAGCGCGATCTCCGCGGGCTTCCATCACACCTGCGCGATCAGCAGCGACGGCGGCGTCACATGCTGGGGCGCCAACGAATTCGGCCAGCTCGGGAACGGCACGACGGCTAACAGCAATGTCCCGATCAATGCCAAGGGTCTGGCGACCGGCGTCAGCGCAATCGCAGCGGGCCATGAACACACTTGTGCGCTCACGTGGGGTGGCAGAGTCCAGTGCTGGGGCTCCAACGGGTCTGGTCAGCTTGGAAACGGCACGACGACCACCAGCAGCGTGCCAGTTGATGTCTCGCGGCTCGCGGGCGGGGTCAGCGCGATCGCCGCCGGCTCCAGGCACACCTGCGCCCTCACGAGCGGCGGCGGGATCAGATGCTGGGGCATGAACGGCTTCGGACAGCTCGGCAACGGAACGACCATCGACAGCAACACCCCGGTCGACGTCTCGGGTCTCGCGAGCGGGGTCAGCGCGATCGCCGCGGGCGCGGAGCACGCCTGCGTGCTCACGCTCGGCGACGCAGTCAAGTGCTGGGGCTCCAACTGGGCCGGTCAGCTCGGCGACGGCTCGCTGACCGACAGTCTCGTGCCAGGCGACGTCGCGAGCCTCACCAGCGGGGCCAGCGCGATCGCCGTCGGCTACAGGCACACCTGCGCGCTCCTGAGCGGCGGTGGGATCAAGTGCTGGGGCGAAGACGCCGGCGGCCCACTCGGGAACGGCTCGACAACTGGCAGCAGGGTCCCGGTCGACGTAGACCTCGCCGCGCCGTCGGCCAGCACCGAACCGCCGGCCCCGATATCGGCCGCCCTGCCGATCCGCGGATCTGCCCTCGATGGTTCCGCCGTTCGCGCCATCCTGATGGCTCCCGGACCTGGCGGGAGCCTGTACGTCTCGATCTCCGCGCCAGCGGGCCCAGTCCGCCTGGCGCTGCTCGACCAGGCCGGTATCCCGCAGGCGGGGTGGCCCGTGGTCCTCGCCGACACGGTCTCCTGTGAGTTGCTGCTGCCGGTCGGGGATGGCTCCGTCCGAGTCGTATGCACCCTTGAAAATCCCGGGAATCTGTACGACCCCATGGGCGCCTTCGCGCTGGATGCGAAGGGGGCCATGCTCGCGGGGTGGCCGGCTGTCCTTGGATGTTGCATCACCGACGGGCACCTGGTAGGCGTCGCACTCGTGATTCTTGCATCCTCGCCGACCACCGACGTGGAGCCTGTGCCAGCCGGTCAGCCCGTCTCGATACAGCAGGTCTCGACGGTCGCCGCCGATGGCTCGATCCGGCGGGGCGTCCAGGTACCGATGTTCGCGAACGAGCCCGACGGCGTGGCCGACAACATTGCTCTGGTCAGCGGGTTCGAGGACGGCATCGAATCGCGGCCCTCGCTCGGGCCCGACGGCCGGATCGTTATCACCGTTGGCTCCTTCAAACGGAGCGCGACTCGCGTTCTCATCTTCGACCTTGACAGGAAGACGGTCCTCGCCCGTTCCGCCGAGCTCCCGATCGCATCCGTGGAGAAGCCGTCAGACCCGGAAGTCTGCGCCGTGCGCACACCGAACCCCCCGATTGTCGCCGTCGACGGCACGGTCTTTGTCTTCAGCGAACTCGACCCGAGGGTTTTCGCTCTCGACTCTTCACTGGAGGTGGTGCGTGGCTGGCCATACCGGCCGTCCACACCGATGGTGCGCGATCCGTTCAGCTGGTGCAGTGATCCACGAGACACCCCGACGGTTGGTCCAGACAGCACGCTGTACCTGCCGCTACAGGCCCGCGACGCGACCGTCGGCGGGAGCATCGTCGCCGTTGGTCCGGACGGCCGGGTGCGTCCCGGCTGGCCGGTCGTGCTATCCCGGGTGGGCGCCGGGTTCTGGTCGGTCGTCGTCGGTTCCGACGGGACCGTCTTTGCGCTGGCCATCGAGCCCGAGGGTGGCAACACTTCCTCGGCGAGCATTCTCGCCATTGCTCCGGACAGTACCGTGCTGTACACCACCACGATCATCGACCCGTAGAGATCCGCGAATGATCAGGATCTTCTAGCCATCCCTGGGAGCCACTCGCCGACCAGCTTCGCAACATCGACCGCGGCGGCAACCTGTTGACGCAGTCTGGGTGTCCGACCGTTGCCGGGCCAGTTGCTGGATGCGGGCCCAATGCTCGAAATGGGATTGCGGCCCGACCCGCGCGACGCCGGTGTCCCCTGGCCATGGCCGGACATCGTTCCCGGCGAGTTTGTCGCGCCGCCTTCGGCTCCCACGTTTGGAAGCCGGCGCCGAGTATGTCTCCGGACGAGGCGGCCGTCCCGGTCGTGCCATCGCCGCCCGGAAGCCCTGTTGACAAATCCGTGTTTGCGTCGAATATCTGACCTCATGCCTCCAGCTCCGACGACGGTCACCGAGATAGCGGAGCACGCCTTCAACATATCCGCCAGTGCGCCGCTGCCCTCAAGCGGGTGAACAGGCGTCTCGGAGAACACCAGCGGATCAGTGCCGTCCGCTTCTACCCGGACCCCGACGTTCCGCGCACCCATACCCTCAAGGTCCAGCGGGCCAAGGCCGTTGAGCGGCTCCTCGCCGGATGACCCGCCCCGATGCACCAGAGCCCGCGCTCGACCTGAACCCGCACCCGAGTCGCCGAATCCGCTTGCTCCACGCGCTCTGCCGGGCGTTCGTCGGCGCGTACTTGCGGCCGCGCTATGAGGGCCGCGATCGTCTCCCGGCCGGCGGCGCGATCCTCACCTTCAATCACCTGTCCTGGACCGACCCCTTCGTCGTCTTTGCCTCGCTGCCGGCGGAGCCCCGGCTCTATCTGTTCGGCCCCAAGGAGGCCGACATGTCGGTCGGCCTGCGGAACCGGCTCATCGCTGCCACCCGGGTCGCCCTGCCGTTCCGGCCCGACCGGCGCGACCTCGTCGGCATCGTGCGCCGGGTCGAGGCGGTCATGGCTGCCGGCGGGCGGCTCGCGATCGCTGCAGAGGGTCGGATCCATGTCGGGGAGCGCCGGGTCGAGCCGCTGTCGGGCGGGATCGCGCTGTTCGCCCGGCGGAGCGGTGCACCAGTCGTGCCGATGGCGATCAACGGCACCTCCTATATCGCCTTCCGCCGCCCGGTCCGGGTCCGCTTCGGCGCACCGCTCACCATCGCCCCCGGCGAGACCGACGCCGACTTCGTCGCCCGCGTCCGGGCGGCCCTGCTCGGGCTCGTCGCCGACTGGCCCGAGACCGGCGCCCCGCGCTGGCCGCTCGGCCGGGTCCTCTCTGATCTCTTCAACGATTGGTCCGACTCGCCGGTCCGCCCGGCGTCCCCCGACGACGACGGGCTGCCCGTCGTCATTCCCTCGATCACCCCCGTCCTGCCCGCCCTGCAGCCCGCCACCACCGTCGCACCAGCACGGAAGGGATCGCCCGATGGGCCATGAAGCGACATCACCCGTCATCACCATCGGTCCGCCGAAGACCCGCCTTTCGAACGGGTCACTGATCCGGATTAGCCTCTACTGGCTCGGGTTGTCCTCGGTCTTCATCGGGCTGAACGCCATCCTGACCGGGCGGATGGAGGACCCGGAGTCCACGCTCGGAGTGGCCCGCGACACGGTTGCCACGACCCTCTTTCGGCTCACCGTCGCCGGTGCCCTGATCGCCGCCATCGTCCAACCGACGATCGGCACGCTCAGCGACTACACCGTGTCGCGATGGGGCCGGCGCAAGCCGTACATCGTGGTCGGCTCTGTGCTCGATCTCGTCTTCCTCGCCGGGATCGCCCTGTCGAACGAGCTCGTCTCGATCGCGGCGTTCATCGCCCTGCTCCAGATCAGCGCCAACATGGCCCAGGGCCCCTTCCAGGGCTACATCCCTGACCTCATCCCGGACGAGCAGACGGGGATTGCCTCCTCGCTCGTCGGACTGTTCTCGGTGCTCGGCAACGTCCTCGGCTTCGGAATCGCCGCCGCGGCCGTGGCCACCGGAAACTTCACCCTCGGCCTGCTCGGTTTGGGCGCCGTCGAGTTCATCACGATGTTCGGCGTCGTCCTGCGAGTTCCGACCGGACCGCCGGCGAAGTCGCGCGGCGGCCGCTCCTGGGTCGCGATCGCCCGCGAGGCGTGGAGTGCCGATATCCTCCGCGAGCGCAACTTCATCCTGATCGTCGTCTCGCGTCTGTTGATCCTGATGGGCGGCACGATGCTCATCAACTTCTCGACCCTCTACCTGACCCGAACCTTTGGTCTGCGCCTCGATGAGACGTTCGGCCCGAACATGGCCATCCTCATCGCGGTGATCGCCGGTAACCTCGTGGCGGTCATCCCAGCCGGACGGATCGGCGACCGAGTCGGTCGCAAGCCGGTCGTCTGGGCCGCCTGCGCGATGGCCGCGGTCGGCATGGCCCTGTGCGCCCTCGCACCGCGAGATTCCTTCGCGGTCGCGGTCCTCGGCGCTGGCCTGTTCGGCACCGGCCTCGGTTCCTTCCTCTCGGTTGACTGGGCCCTGCTGACTTCGGTTGTCCCAAGTGCCTCGGGTGGCCGTTACATGGGCATCTCGAACGTGGCCACCGCGACCGCCGGGATCTTCGCCATCGCCACCGGGGGCCCGCTCCTCGACGCCATGGACAGGGCCACCCCCGGCAATGGCCCACGCGCCGCGTTCATCCTCGCCGTCGTCTACCTGCTGTGCGGGATGATCCCGCTCCTCTGGGTCCGGGAACCGGATCGGGCCGGGCGCAGCACAGCGCTGACCAAACCCCCGCAAGAATCGCCGTCGTGACCGGCGCGGCGAACGCCGGCGATCCGATCCAGGGCTCTTCGCCGACCGGCGCTTCCTCGCCCTCCCGAGCAGCCAGATATTCACCCAGGTCGGGGGCAACCCCCTCCTGTTCGCCCTGACCTTCGCGAGCGGATGCCGCTCGTGGCGAACCTAGTCCGCGATGAACACCTCGACCGAATTGGAGTAGGTCGAAGTACTCCCGCCGATTACGTAGAGACGATCACCCGTGCCTGCGACGGCGTGCCCCCAGCGCAAGAAGGTCGGCCCGGGCGCGATCAGCCAAGAGTCCGTCGCAGGATCGTAAGCCTGCGCGGCGGGACGCCGCCACTGCTCAAAATTGGCGCTCGGCGAATGGAGGGTCTCGATACCGACCTCCCAGATGAGCCCACCTGGGCCGGGCGCCACCCGCCCCCCAATGAGCACGGGCGTCGCGCTCCGTGCGCTTGCCTGTCGCGTCGTCGGGTCGATCGCCCACGCCCGGTGGGCCGAGACGCCATATAGCAGCCCATCTGCCCCTGACGCGACCGGAACCCCGACCGGAGCCCCGCTTATGGCACCACGGCTGCGCCAGCGCTCCGTGACGGGATCGAGCGTGTAGAGCCAGAGGCCCGCGTCTCTCCACGCGAGGAGGGACAGGAGCGGGCCGGGCCCTGCCACCGCCCCGATGAAGTACGTTCCAGACGGAACCGAAGGCCCAGTGGCCCAGGCCGACCGGGCCGGGTCGTAGATCAGCACAGCGTGGCTTGGCCTGTGGAATAGGAAGATCCGACCGTCCGCCGCTGTCACGGCCACCGAGCGAGTCCTCCCGGGTCCCGGGATCGTCGTCCCGGACGACCAGGCATTCGTCGCGGGGTCGAAGATCTCGACAGAACTCAATGTGATCGTCGTGCTGGTCCCGACGGGCCTCGTCTTGCCGCCAAACACGTAAACGCGGCCGTCCTTCCCGACCGTCGCGACCGGATTGAGCCGCGGCGTCATCATCGACGGGAGGGTCTCCCAGTGACCGGCGATCGTCGCGACGGCGGACGGCGGGACCGCGGCCGGAAGCGCGACCGGCGGCGTGATCCAGAACGCTGCATTGTCGATGTAGGGGGCGCCGTCGAACTGCCCCACTGCCCAACCGATGGCGACCGCCCCCAGGTCGGTGAGGGCTACATCAGCCATCCCGACGTCCCCCAGCTCGGACATCGAGTCGGTCCGTGACCAGGCCACGCCGTCAAGGGTGGTCCATGCGGCGGCGTTGGACGGCGAGGCGTCGGCCGACTGGCCGACCGCGAGGCAATGGAGTTCGTCGCAGGCGAGCCCGCGCATGACGGCGCCATCGAAGGTCGACCCATCGGGGACCGGGGCCCAGCGAAGACCGTCCGGCGAAGTGAACGCGGCGGCATGGGCGGGGGAGGCGGTCGTCCAGCCCACGGCGACCAGGGCGCCGGTTGGCCCGAGGGCGATATCGGCGATTGACCCGTCACGGCCGACGGGGATGTCCTGGCCCCGCCGCCACCCGCGTCCGTCCGTCGAGGTCCAGACGAGCATCCCCGGGTGGGCGTCGATGTCCGACGCTCGCCCAAGGGCCACGAATCGAGACCCCGCGACGGTGAGGTAGGTGAGCCGGAAGTCGCCGACCTCGGCGTCGGCGGGCATGGCGAACCGATCCCACGTGCGGCCGTCGACCGACGTCCAGGCCGCCCCAACCAGTCGACGCAGCCCTGCCGCATCCGCCCGGGTCCGGAAGCTTCCGCCCACCGAGAACGAGCCGGCTCCATTCGCCACACCGACGACCTCGATGTTGCCGGCGAAGGCCGAGCCGCCATCTCGCCAGGTGAGGCCGTCGGTCGTGGTCCACAGCAGGCCGCGCGCCGAGCCGCTGCGCGTTCCGACCGCCACGATCAGCCCTCCCCGACCCGCTACCGCCCTCACGGATGCGCCGTCAAACGCGGCGCGGTCGCGGGCCCTCGTCCACTGGACGCCGTCGGGCGAGCTGAGGACCACCGCGCCTCGAACGTCCCCGCCGACGGCGAGGAAGCCGCCTGGCACGGTCGCGAGGTAGCGCACCTTCAAACCTCGGCTGCCCCCGCCGGCGATGGCGGTCGCGGTGGGCACGCGCTGCCACATGAGCGTGTCATTGGCGGTCACTTGAGTCGGGGCGATCGGGGCCTCGGGGAGGGCGAGCCATGGCTCGCCATCGGTGCCGGCCATTGCGACCCAGCCGTAGCCTGGGCCCTCGAGCCCCCCGGGCGAGACCGGCGCGACCTTGTACCACGTGTAACCCGAGGCGCTGACCGGTCCGTCGAGGACAAGTAGCTCCGTGCCGAGCGGCAGCACGGGCTCATACCTGATGGAGTCGTCACTGACGCGCGGTTCGGAGCGGACCCGAAGCCAGTCCGACACGGTCACGACAACCTGATCGAGGAACG
>JANPDO010000204.1:0-1574 GCA_031431535.1 Chloroflexota bacterium | reverse complement strand
AGGCCACTCCGATGAGCGTCAATTCGCGATCGCGCAGCCCCGAAGACGAGGCGTAGAACTCGAGCACCTCCGGCTCGATCACGGCCAGCGCGAGCCCGTGGGGCAGCCGCCCGCGGGTCCCGATCGCGTGTCCCAGGGCGTGGACCAGGCCCACGCCGGTCCCGCTCGCCTGCCCGATCCCGGCCAGGTGTGATGCCATGAGCATCTGCGAGCGAGCCTCCATGTCCGTCCCATCGACGATGGCACGCGGCAGCCACTCCCCCACCGTTCGGATCACCTGGAGCGCCATCGCCTCGGCAAACGGGTTCGGGTTGCGCGACAGGAGCGATTCGATCGAGTGGGTCATGGCGTCAACGCCGGTCGCCGCCGTCGCGGCCGGTGGCAGCCCAAGGGTCAGCGCCGGGTCAAGGATCGTCCAGACCGGCAGCAGCGACGGGTGGCCCACGTAATCCTTGCGCCCGGCGGCCTCGTCGGTGATGACACCGAAGGTGTTGGTCTCGGCGCCGGTTCCGGCGGTCGTCGGAACCGCCACCAGCGGGAGGCCGGGCGCAAGATCCTCGCGGTGATAGCCAAGTGCGAGCACGTCGCCGCCATTGACGGCGTGGAGTGAGATCGCTTTGGCCGAGTCTATCGAGGACCCGCCACCGACCGGCACCACGACGGTGTCCACCAGCCGGAACGTGCTGAGGGCCGCGCTGCCGCGCATGATCGAGGCGGTTCCGGGGTTCCGCTCCACCTCGGCGTGGACTCCAACCTCGATCCCGGCAGCGGTCAGGACCGCGCCCACTCGATCGATGACGCCGGACGCGACAACGCCGGGATCGGTGACGATGAATGCCCTGCGGCCGCCGACGCCCCGCACCAGCTCGGGGAGTCGGTCAATCGAGCCGACGCCGAACGCCACCCGACCGCGCAGCTGCAGCTCAAGGGATCGATCGGCCAACGTGGTCACGGCAGCACCTCCAGCACGAGATCCACGCTCGCGTCGCGGCGAACCGTCAGCCAGCGCCGACAACCGTGCGCGTGGAACCAGCGCTCGACCGTCTCGCCGTCCGGATTCTCGAAGACCCAGACCTCGTCGTAGTCGCGCTCGTCCGGATCGGTGATCCAGTCGGGTACCGGGCGGCGCTCCCCGCCGAACACGAACTCGTCGAGCGAGCGACGACCGCAGCGGGGACACACGAGCGTGTGCATCAGCGCGTCCCCGAGGAGCCCTGGTCGGCCAGGACGTGGTCGGCGCGAAACCGGTCCAGCGCAAATGGCGCAATGAGCGCGGGTGGACGGCCCGTGGCGATCAGCTCGGCCATCAGTGACCCCCCGGCCGGGATCGCCTTGAAGCCCCAGGTGCCCCAGCCGGTGGTGACCAGAAAGCCGTCGACCGGCGTGAATCCCATGATCGGGCTGTAGTCGATCGAGATGTCGCACAGGCCCGCCCACGAGCGCAGGATGCGCATGTCGCGCAGGAACGGGAGCATCAGCGACACCTTGTAGGCATAGCCGCGCAGGGCATCGAAGGACGATTGGCGCGAGTACGACGGCTGCGCGTCGAACTCGGCGCCGATCAGCATCTGGCC
>JANPDO010000203.1:0-3034 GCA_031431535.1 Chloroflexota bacterium | reverse complement strand
CGGGGCAGCCTGGACGACCGGCGCGATCAAGTCTCTGGCTGAGGCCGGCGCCGGGAGCGTCACGGTGTTCGAGACGAGCGGCTGGCGCGGCGTCACCGAATCCGATGGCGGCAACCCGATGCCCGAGCTGTTCCCGTCATCGGCCGGCGACGTCTTCCCCCTCTACCACGTCCTTGCCGATCTGGCCGAATGGACCGAGGGCGAGCTCCTCGGGGCTGGCTCCTCGGATCCGCTGCGCGCGGAGGCCCTGGTGGTCGCGACGCCGGACGGCCGCCGTCACGCTCTGGTCGCGTGCCTGGTGCCAGAGTCGATCCAGGTGGTCCTGCATGGAATGCCCGATGGCCCGGCCCGGGTCCGCTTCCTCGACGCCACCACCGCGCGCCAGGCGACCCGGGACCGGGACCGCTTCCGCGCCTCAGGCGATCTGATCCCCGTGAGTGAGGGCCGGATCACATTGCAGCTCGGGGCCTATGGCGTGGCCCGGATCGACACCCACCCGGGTTGACGGCCGCCGCATTTGCGGCCTCGCTCGAACGCCGAGAATGGTTTCCAGTAACGTTGACAACGGCCGCCAGCCTCCCGGATACTGACCCGGCTTCGGCAGGGCGACCCCATCGCCGCGAGGCATTCACGACAGCGGAGGAACGACACCATGCGCATCGGTTCACGAGGACTGCTTGTCCTTCTGGCCACGATCTCCATCCTCGCAGCAGCGTGCAGCTCAACGCCCGCGGCCACGACCGCGCCAAGCGCGGCGCCGAGCGCCCCGGCCGGCCTGCCACACAGCGGACCCCTCAAGGACGGCTCCACGTTCAATCTGCACCAACGCGTCGCGGACAAGCTGGCCAAGGGCGAGCCCATCAACTATGTCTTCTCGTACGGTTCCACGGCAATTCCGCTCTTCTCGCCGCAGTATCTGGCCGGCTACGAGCGAACCCTGCCAGAGGCCCAGGCGATCCTGCCGATGAACGGCCAGGCGATCGCGCCGGCGTCGGCGGTCCAGGACCCCGCCGAGCAGATCGCCCAGTTCGACACCTTGTTCCGGGCAGACCAGATCGACTGCCTGTCGGTCCAGTCGACCGGCCTCGACACGTTCACGAAGATCACGAACGACATCATGGCCACCGGCATCCCGGTGTTCACGGTGGGCGTGCAGTCGAACGGCAATGAGTTCTCGAACTTCACCCAGATCTCGGACAAGGAAGGCCGCCAGGCCGCGGGCATCGTGGTCGACTACATGAAGGCCAACGGCCTCGACTTCAAGACGTTTGCCGTCTCGGGTGGCGACCCGACCCAGAACTGGGCGCAGGGCCGGATGCAAGGCTTCATCGACGGCATCATGGAGCTGATCCCTGACGCGACGTTCATCAATGATGCGAGCACGGCGCTCGTGGTCACGTACGACCCGGCCAGCACCTACGACGCCTACAAGGCGTTCATCCAGGGCAATCCGGAAGTTCAGGTCATCGAGAACGTGGACATCGGCGGCGAGCATGCTGCCCGCGCGATTGCCGACTCGGGCAACAGCGGCAAGATGTTCTCGCTCGGCTGGAACGTCAGCATCGGCCAGCTCGACGCCATCGAGGCCGGGACCCAGATCGTGGCCCTCGACCAGCAGTGGGGCGATCAGGCCGGGTTCGGCGCCCTTGCCTGTGCCGAGCTGCTCAAGAACGGCAAGGTCCTCCCCAACACCAACTCCCTCAAGCCGATTACGACGGAGAACGTCGTGGTGGCTCGCGAGGAGTTCATGGCCCTCGCCGGCGGCTGACCGGCGGATCGAAGCTGAATGCAGGCCGGTCGACCGGGGTAACGCCTCGCCGACCGGCCTGTTCCATTTCCTGACACCGCCACTTCCCGACACCGCCACGACGCGAGGAGCGAGCACCGGATGGCCAATGACACCAGCGGGACCGCGGCAGCGCCGTCGGGCGCAGGCCCGACGGCCACGGAGCGATGGTCGGGACGCGCGCTCGCGGCCGGCGTCCGGGTCGGCGGCCTGCTCATCGCGATCCTGATCGTCGTCGTTGTGTTCACCTTCCTGAGCAAACCGAACACGTTCCTGACGATTACCAACTTCCTAGGCGTGATGCGCTCGATGAGCACCATTGCGATCGTGGCGCTCGGTTTGACGTTGGTCATCGTCGTCGGCGAAATCGACCTCTCGTTCGGCTACATGTACGGCCTGGCGTCGATCCTGATCGGCGTCGCCTGGATCGTTTGGGCCTGGCCGATCTGGCTTGCTATCGGGCTGGCCTTCGTGGCCGCGGCGGCCCTCGGGACGATCAACTCGTTCCTGGTGACGGTGCTCAAGATCCCCTCGTTTATCGTGACGCTGGGCACCGGCCAGCTCGTCTTCGGGACGACCCTGCTCGTGTCGAACACCGCAACGCTCAATCCGGCCTACCCCCCGCCGGGCAAGACGGTGCCGCAGGGTGAGGTCGACTGGTTCTTCGGCCTGTCGAACCAGGATCTCCCACTTGGAATCCCGATGCAGGCGATCTGGATGGCGATCGTCGCGGTGGTGATCGGGTTCGTCCTCAGCCGGTCACTGTTCGGCTTCCGGCTCAAGGCGATCGGCGGCAACCCCATGGCGGCCGAGCTCGCGCGTCTGCCGATCGTCAAGTACAAGTTCGCCTCGTTCATCATCTGCTCGGTCTGCGCCGCCCTGGCGGCGATGCTCGACTTCGCGTTCATCGGCTCGGTCCAGCCCAATGCCGGCGTCGGGATGCTTTTCCCGGTCTTCGCGGCGGTCATCATCGGCGGCGCCAGCCTCTCGGGCGGGCGCGGCACCTCGGTCGGAACGCTGAGCGGAGCGCTGCTCATTGCGATCATCGCGAATGGCCTCGCGCTCCTCTCGGCGGGTTCGTACCTGAGCAACTTCGTCTCTGGTGCGGTGACGATCGCCGCGGTCGTCCTCGATCGGTTTACCCAGAGCCTCCGCAAGTGAGCGGCGCGGCACCCGCTGTCGCTCCCGGGTCCACAATGGTCGGAGCAGTGAAGGCTCGCGGACTTTGGATCCGCGGCCTGCGCAAGT
>JANPDO010000202.1:0-9120 GCA_031431535.1 Chloroflexota bacterium | reverse complement strand
GGACGCGACGGGCCATCGCGCAGGACTATCAGGTCGCGCGCGCGTCCGGGGACGCCGCGGTGATGCGACGGTTCCAGAACGAAGAGGCCTGTCTGGTCCTCCTCTCGGTGCTCGCACACCTGGCTGCCGACCCGGGAAGCTTCATCCACGAGGTCGCCCTCAAGGGTGGGATCCTCATGGCCGGGGAGCTTCAATCGCCACGGGTTTCGTGGAGGAACTGCGCCGCGCAGGCCGCGAGTTCAACCTCCGCCAGGATGGTGAGGCCGACCGAACTCCCGGAGGCACGATCGTTCATGTCCGCTTCGACTCGCTGACCGACGCCGGATCAGCGAAGCTCGAGGTGAGCGTGCGCGAGGACCTTGTCTGCGCGGTGCGGGATGCGCTGTTTGACGTGACGGAGCTCGGGATCGCCCCGTTCACGGTCCCTGCCCTGGCCGAGGTGGAGCTCGTCGCCGAGAAGCTGCGGGCACTCGCGCAGCGGGCCCAGGCACGCGACATATTCGACCTGCGCTTGTACCTCGTAGACTCGAGGTGGCATCTCGACCCCGCGGATCTCCGCTCGGCGGTTGACGCCAAGTTCTCCATCACGCGTCACCAGCGCTGGCGAGCCGGCCTATGGCGAGCCAACCTGGACGAGATCGAGCGTACCTATGAGTCGACGATGGTCACGGCACGGGACGGTTCGCCAGACCACGCTTGGGCAGGTGCGCGACGCTGGCGGATCATTGATCCAATCGCGCGGTTCAGCCGCTCCGCCGTACCACTGCGATCTCGTCGGCTTGACCGCCGCTGGTTTTGACGCCATCTTGAGCCCAGAAGAGCGGAACCCAATTCCGGCGCCTGAGCGCTGGCGAGGCTTGAGCCGATGATCGTGATCGAGGTCGACTTCAACCACCTGGACGGTGCCGGTCGGCTCGTGCTGGCGGACCTTGTGGTCCACGAGCGGACACCGTTCGCAGAGATCGCGGTGTCTGGCGAGCGGGTGCTCTTCGTCGATGGTGGCGAGTTCGTCGAGGGCAGCCTTGTTCATGACCCAGAGCGAGGCTGGGTCGGCCTAGCCGACTGGGCAACGCAGGATCGCCTCCGCTCCTACCCCTCGGATCGCCCTGTCCTGGCACCGCTCCCTCGGTGACAGTGGCGGCACTGCCCCGCTTCCCACGCCCCATCACGCCGAGTGGTTGACCCTCCCGACCGGGCGTGACTCGAGCGTCGCCAGGAGCAGTTCAGGGCCGCCGCGGGTTTGGGTCGGCTGTCGATGGCAACCAAAGCGAGTCTGGATTCGATCATTCGCCCACGCCCTGCAAGTAAGCGACAGGCAAGCGGCCGCGCGTACCGTCGCGGGATGCCTGAGGTCTCGCGGTTCTTCGGGATCGTCGTTCGAATGCAGTTCAAGGATCACCTGCCGCCGCACTTCCACGCCGTCTATGGCGAATACGAGGCGCAGATCGCGATCGATGGTCCGCGTGTTCTGAACGGATCCCTGCCTCCGCGAGCGCTCGGCTTTGCGATGGAGTGGGCTGCGATCCATGCGGAGGAACTCCTCATCGACTGGGCGTTGGCGTCCGCCCGTCAGCCGTTGCACCGCATCGCGCCTCTTGGTTAGGATGTCGTCGCCATGCTCCGTGTTCGCGCAGTCACTCCACTCGAAGGACGTTCTGTCCGCTTGACGCTCAGCGATGGATCTGACGTCGAGCGCGACCTGACCGATCTCCTGGATGGACCCGTGTTCGCTCGCATCGCCGCCGAGGAGGCCATCTTCCGCCGGGTCCGTGCGATCGACGGCACGATCGTCTGGCCGGGCGACGTTGACATCGCGCCCGAGACGTTGATCTGGGACGGTCCGACGCCGGAGGACGAATCCACTCGTCGCCCCGAGCCCTTCCTCCGACCGCAACCACCTCGGCACTGACCGTTCGGCCCTCAAGCGGGTCCCGACCATGATCGCCAGAACTGGCCCCACCCCTTGGTCGTGATCAGGTCTCGTGGGCGGCTCCGTTCTTCGTCCAGCTGACACGCAGCCGGTACCACTCGTAAGCCGCTGGTGATCGCCCGTCGAGATGATGGCGCCCCAGGCCTCGCTCTCGGTGGCCTCGCTCCACGCGCGTTGCGGCTTCTTAGTACCTGATGGCGTCCAGATAGGTCCGTGACGTTCTAGAACGCGGGAGTAATACTTGGCCGACTGGTTGATCCTTCAGAGCCCAGAGTTCAAAGCCTGGTACCGGACGAGCCTGACGGACGAGGAACGAGACGCGATCATCGCCACCGCCCTGCGTCTCCAGGAAGACGGGCCCGCGATGCGTCGGCCGCTCTCCGGGATCATCAAGGGATCGAAGTTTCCAAACATGAAGGAGCTGATCCCGCCCTCGGGGAACATCAGGATCCTCTACATCTTCGATCCGAAGAGGCGGGCGATCTTCCTCCTCGGAGGCGACAAGACCGACAGCTGGGACGACTGGTACAAGACGAACATCCCGATCGCCGACGCGATCTACGAGCGACATCTGGCTGCAGGAGGGCGCAAGCGATGACCGAACCGTTCGAGGATCTCCAGGGCCAGATCGACGTCGCCCTGGCCGATCCGGTTCGGCGTGCTCGCGTCGAGGAATACGGACGCCAGATCGACCTCATCCTGGCGCTGTCGGCCATTCGTGAAGCCGTCGGGATGACCCAGGAGGACTTCGCCGCGGCGGCGATGATGAGCCAGGAAAACGTCTCCCGGATCGAGCGGGCGACGGACGTCAAACTCTCCACGATCCAGCGACTCGCGAAGACGGCCGGAGCGCAGCTCGAGCTGAACGCCGTCATGCCCGGCGGCAAGCGCGTGCCCTTGCTCAGGCCCGCCAAGAGCGCCGCGACGACCTGATCGTTCCGCCCGTCGCCTGCACCAGGTCGCCTTCCGCGAGCGGGTGATTCGCGCCTACGCGGAACGCTGCGCACTCTGCCGGTTGCGTCACCAGGAGCTGCTGGACGCGGCGCACATCACGCCCGACAGCGACGCCGATGGCGAGCCGGTCGTCAGCAACGGCGTCGCCCTGTGCAAGCTCCATCACGCCGCGTTCGATCGGTTCTTCTTCGCCATTCGGCCCGACTACGTCATCGAGGTCCACGCGTCCGTCCTCCGCGAATCGGACGGCCCGATGCTCGCCGTAGGGCTCCAGCAGATCCACGGTCAGCCGATCCACCTGCCACGCCGCACCATCGACCTACCCGACCGGGCCCGCCTCGAGCGCCGCTACGAGCAGTTCAGGCAGGCGGCGGGGTAGGTTCGGCCTCACGAGTGCGTTGCGGTTTCTCGAACTCGAGTTCTGGGCGGAAGAGCTCCGGCAGCCGGATCAATCTGACACCTGGCTCGGCGGCCAGGTTGCGGTCGAACCCCGTCCGAGCGTAGAGGAGCAGCACGGGATTGTCCCCGGGTGCCACGAGCCCAACATCACGGCGCAGGTTGGCGAGATCAGTCGGCTTCATGAACTCGCGCGTCCATTTCGCCGATCCGGCCGCGACCAGATGCCGGCCGCGAGTGCCCGCGACATCGATGTCTCCACCGGGGAACCACCAGAGGCCCACTTGTGCCACCGAGCCGACGAGCTGCGCTCCGGCGAGGCGCCGCAGGTGCTGGCGGGCGACCTCCTCGAATACGTGGCTGACATGAACATCGAAGGCATCGCCCCACAGATCGTCCAGGATCTGAGCTCCCTGCCCGGCCTGGATGGCGCTTCGCCACGGATCCACAAGGGCGAAATAGAAGCGGAGATAGGGGTCGGCGACAACGTACTGGCTGATTCGGGGCCTGGCCTCGGCCCGCTCGGTTGGGGGCACTCGGCGCTCGACCAGCTCGAGGTCGATCAGACGCTCGAGGTACGGGTTGACCCGGTTGGCGCCGGCAAGACCTGCTCGAGACGCGATCTCGCCTGGGGTCGTTGCGCCGTTCGCCATGGCTCGAAGCACGGTCTCGTAGGTGCGAGGCTCGGTGAACTCGGATCGCAGCAGGTCTGGTGCCTCACGGTAGAGCCGCCCGTCCGGCATGTAGGCCACCCGGAGAAGCTCCGCGCGCAGCGAGCGCGCCGGATCGAACTCCTCGAGGTAGTCGGGGATCCCGCCGGCGACGGCGTACAAGCGCACGCGGTCCTCCGCCGGCCAACGCGGCGCGAACCGGGCTGCCTGGAAGTAGTCGAACGGGTGGAGGTGGACTCGGCGCGTTGGTCGCCCGTACAGCGCGCCATCCGCCGAGACGAGCCGCCGCATCATGGATTGCTGCGACCCGGCCAGGACCAGGACGATGTTCGTTTTCGAGCCGCTGCGGTCCCACCAGCGTTGGAGCAGCGACGGCAGGGCGGGGTTGGCGTCGACGAGGTATGGGAACTCGTCCAGCACGAGTCCGACGCGCCGCCCGGCGGCGGCGGCCGCAACGGCGTCGAGCGCGCCCTCCCAATCGACCAGATTGAGCCGAATCGGCCCCGTTCCGCGTGAGCGCAGGACGAGTGGGCCGAGGACCCGCCCGAGGTCAGCCAGCTGGTCCCGCTCGAGCTGCTGGGCGGCGACGAAGTACACGACGGACTTGCCCGCCGCCCAACGCGAAAGCAGTTCGCTTTTGCCGACCCGACGCCGCCCGTGGACGACCACGAGCTCGGGCCGGCCCGAGCCCCAGGCATCGGCGAGCGCGGCACGTTTGTGATGTCGGTCGATGAAGCGCAGCGAGCGGTATTGTCTAACCAGAATTAGACTAAGTCAAGTTAGATTATTTCGAGCCTGGCCCGGGCAGTGCCGCCCGGGCTCGACCCACAGCTTCGAGACAACCGCGGATTGCGGCGCGCGATGGTCGAGCGTGTCGCGATGTGACCGCGACGACCTGATCGTTCCGTCGTCGGCTCCACCAGGTGGCCTTCCGCGATCGGGTGATCCGCGCCTATGCGGAACGATGCGCGCTGTGCCGGTTGCGCCACCCAGGGCGGTTCAATGCGTGCTCCGCGATCCCGAGGACTTCCCAGATCGTGATGTCCTCGTCGACGTCGGGCCAATGCATTGAGATTCCGCGCAGCCAGAACCTCGCCTCGCCGTCCGGACATGTTCCTGGTTTGGGTTCACGTCAGGTGCCGCCAAGCGGAGGGGTTCGCCTGGCGGTAAGCCCCAGACAAGGGGCCGCAATTACCGTCGCGCGATGCCTGAAATCTCACGGTTCTTCGGGATCGTCATCCAGATGTACGTCGACGATCACCACCCGTCCCATTTCCATGCTCGTCACGCGGGGATGGAGGTCGTGGTCGCGATCGACAGCCTGGCCATCCTTCGGGGTCGCCTCTCGCCGCGAGCCCACGCCCTGGTGGTCGAATGGGCATCGCTTCACGCCGACGAGCTCCGCGCCGACTGGGATCTGGCAAGGTCCAACCTCCCGTTGAAGCGGATTGCGCCGCTGCGCTAGGATCGGACCCGTGCTGCTCCGCGTCCGATCTGCCAGCCCGCTCGAGGGTCGACGACTCCGTCTCACGTTGACAGACGGAACCGTCGTGGAGCGCGACATCGAGGACCTTCTATGGGGTCCCGTGTTCGAGCGCTTGCGAACTGACGACGCCTACTTCCGGCGCGTCCGGGCACGCTACGGGACCGTGACCTGGCCAGGCGATCTCGATATCGCACCGGAGACGCTCATCTGGGACGGGCCCGATCCGGCGGATGGCATCCGTCGCCCTGAACCCTTCCTGCGTCCTCGTTCGCCAGGTCGCTTGACCCAACTGCCGAGCCTGACACCGTAGCTATCGCGGGCACGTCGTTGCGCCCGTCCGTCCTGCGCGAATCGGACGGCCCGATGCTGGTCGCGGGGCTCCAGCACTGTCGTACGCTCGTCACCATCACGCCTGCGCCAGCGGTGGTACCATACGGGCATGGACAAGACGACGATCTATCTGCCCGCGGAGCTCAAGTCGGCAATCCAGGTGGCGGCTCGAAGGCGTGGCGTCTCGGAAGCCGAGGTGATCAGGGACTCGATCCGCAGCGCGGTCGGCGATGAACGCCCTCGCCCGCGCGGCGGCCTGTTCGCGAGCGGCGCGCCGATTGCCCGCGAGGCCGACAAGCATCTCGCGGGCTTTGGCGAGCAGTGATCGTCGACACGAGCGCGCTCCTCGCGTTCTTTGACTCCGACGAGCCCGATCACCAGGCGGTTTCGGCTGTACTGGGAGGCGCCACCGAACCACTCATCGTCTCGCCGTACGTCGTCGCCGAACTCGACTATCTGGTTGCGTCGCGGCTCAGCGTCGCGGCCGAGCTGGCCGCGCTTCGCGAGCTGGCTGGTGGCGCGTGGGACCTCCCGGCCATCGCCGCGGACGACCTCAGCCAGGCACGCTCGGTGATCGAGCGCTACGCCGACCAGCGCATCGGAGTCGCGGACGCATCAAACGTCGTCCTCGCGAACCGCTATCGGACGCGTACGATCGTGACGCTCGACCGTCGACACTTCAACGTGCTGCGCCCGCTCACCGGTGGTCGCTTCACCATCCTCCCGTAGCGCGATCGGCCGCCGAGCTGGGCGACGACGCCGCAGACCGTGCAGAGCTTCATGGATCATCTCGCTCCAACTGTTTCCTGGTGTCGCATCCATTGACAATGATGCGATCGTCCGGCACGCTTTCGCACGTGAAGACTTCGAGTGTGATGGCCGAGGCCAGGCTGCGAGCCAGGAACCAGTTGACCCTCCCCGAACCGGTGGTGCAGGCGGCGGGAATCCTGGAAGGTGATCGCTTCGTCGTTGAGGTGGCGCCGGGCGATCCGGACACGGTTCGCCTCCACCGGATCCGTCCGAGCTACGCGGGCGCGCTCCGTGATGTCTACGGCAGTGCCACCGACTACCTGGATGAGGAGCGCCAGAGCTGGGAGCATCGGGATGGCCGAGGCGAACCTTGAGGCGGCGATCGCGCCGGGCGCCTACCTCCTGATCGACAGTTCGGTCGCACTCGCCTACCTCGCAGGCAGCGAGCCGACGAGTCCGCTCGCCGAGCAGCTCTTTGATGCCTTCGTCGCGACCGGCCGCAATCCGGCGTCATTGTCCACGGTCACGGTCCAGGAAATCCTTGTTCGCCCATTTCGCGGCGGGGTGGCGGCGGTCGCGACCGCGGAGGGCTTCCTGCGCCACTTCGCGGAGATCCGCCTGGTCCCGGTGAGCTACGACGTCGCCCGCGAGGCCGCCAGGATTCGCGCGGCTACGGGGCTGCGCGCCCCGGATGCGCTGATCATGGCAACCGCATTGGTCACCGAGGTGGACATCCTCGTAACAAATGACCGCTCGTGGTCAGCGGCGTCAGCGGCGATCGCGCCCGATCTGAGAATCTGCTTGCTCGCTGACCTCGCCCAGGGTTGACCAAACCTTCGCAGCCTCGTCTCCGCGAGCACTGCTGACGCGCCCGCCTCGCTCAGTGCGCCGTCACGCGCGACTGAAATGAATGCCCCTCGTGCGCGTCACTGATTTGCCAACAGGCATCTCGCGTGGAGGTCCGACATGAAACGAACGGTTCTCACGGCAATGCTCATCACGACGCTTCTCGGCGCCGTGATCCCAACGACCGTCCTTGCGGCGGCACCTGGCAATGACAGTTTGGCGAACGCGACGGCGATCGATCCGTCTGCGCTTCCGTACACGGACAGCGCCTCTATCGCTGAGGCCACGTCAGAAGGCGAGAGCGTCCCCTGCGGTGGGTACAGCAACGTCGCCCAGTCGGTTTGGTGGTCGATCACGCCGACCGCGTCAGGGACGCTCCGCGTCACCGATAGCGCGTCGTTCTACTACCAGGTCCTCGTGATGTATCGGCAGGACGGTTCCGGCCTGGCCGGCCTTGTCAGTGTTGCCTGCTCGACTTGGTATTACGGGCAGTTCGGCGCGTCGGCCAGCGTGGAAGCCGGCAAGACGTACTACATCATGGCGGGCTCCACCTTCCCCGACTCGGGATCCATCAACGTGACGGTGACGAGCATCCAGCCGCCGACCAATGACGACTTCGCGGCCGCCACCTCCATCGGGTCGCTGCCGTTCACCGACAACGCGCTCGACATGACAGCGGCAACGCGCGAGACCGACGAACCGGTCCCCAGCTGCGCCAACAGCTTCTCGGGCCAGTCGGCCTGGTACGTCTATGACGCCGCGACAAGCGGGTCGGTCTCGACGGCGTTCGGCGCATACGGTGCTGTCGTCGGCATGTATCGCGGCACCAGCCTGAATGCCCTGGTCGAGGTTGGCTGCGGGAACTGGTACAACACGCTGGCAACGATCCATGTCGATGCGGGGAGCCGGTACCACTTCCAGCTCGTCGGCACATTCCAGGCGATCGGCGCCAACAGCTTCCAGCTCGTGGTCGCCCCCAACCCTTCGGCAGGTTTCAACTTCTACCCCGGCGACCCATCGTCGCTTGACACGATCCAGTTCTCAGGCAGCCAGTACGATCCAGGCAATGCGGGGATCACCTCGTGGGCGTGGGCGTTCGGCGATGGAACGACAGCGACGACCAACTACCCACAGCATCGCTACGGCGCCGATGGGGACTACACCGTTCGCTCAACCGTCGGCACCCCAGACGGCCGCACAGCCACCGAATCCCAGGTGGTTCGCGTGCGAACCCATGACGTGGCCATCACCAAGTTCACCGTTCCGAGTTCAGCCAGCGCTGGTCAGACCCGTTCGCTAACGGTTGGACTCAGCAACCGGCTCTACCCGGAGCAGGTGTTCGTGACGCTCTACAAGCTCACGCCGGCTGGCCCTGTCCAGGTCGGCACCTCGAGCCAGTCTGTACCGGTCCGGTCCGGTAACCGGACCACGGACCTCACCTTCTCCTACACATTCAACGCGGACGACGCTCGGCTTGGCAAGGTCTCCTTCCAGGCAGTCGTTTCGCTCTCCAATGCCCGCGACGCGATCCCGGGCGACAACCAGGCGCAGTCGCTTCCGACGAAGGTCAACAAATGATGGCATCGCTCCGCGCGTAGCGCGACCTGCCTCGGGGCTTTCGCGCGCGGGTCGAAGGACGCCGCCCGGCCTTCCGGGCGGCCTCTCATTTGCCGCCGCAGCCGATGCCGAGGTGTTGCAAGTCGTAGCGTGATGCCCGGACACGTTGTTGGCGGTCATCGGCAAGGTTCCCGCAAGGT
>JANPDO010000201.1:0-2448 GCA_031431535.1 Chloroflexota bacterium | reverse complement strand
ATGTCGATCGCCTCTCGAACGCCATAGCAGAAGCCGGTGCGCTTGGCGATGCGGATCTCGCCGACGGTACCCATGGCCCGATTATCGCACGGGGTTGGGCGATCTCCCGTTCAGGGCGGGTCGCTCGCCGGGCTGTCCCATGGAGGGTTGTCCAGGAGGTCGCCGTAGATGCCGCGCTGGCGTACCGGCAGAAGGCCCGCGATCCGTCGCATGATCAGGGTCGTGGTCAGGCCCTTGGCCGCTGATCTCGTAGTGCCCGCCGGCAGCTCATCCGCCGGCCGAAACGGTCGCCCGATGCGAACCGTGACATGCCCGCCCGGGTGCGGCAGGCGCTGGCCCTTCGGCCAGACGCGATCAGAGCCGCCGATCCCGATGGGCAGGATGGCCGCTCCGGTCCGCAGGGCCAGCAGGGCAACGCCGTCGCGGGCCACCTGGAGCGCACCGTCATGGCTGCGCGTGCCTTCAGGGAAGACGAACAGCACCTGGCCCGCATCCAGGATGCGCTGGGCCATCCGAAAGGCCTCCACGTCGGCCGCGCCGCGGTCCACCGGGTGCACGCCGCCGTGGGTCGCCAGCCAGCCGACGATCGGCCAGTCGAAGACCTCTTTCTTGCCCAGCCAGTGGATTCGCCGGCCGAGCCGCGGAATCAGCCACGAGCCGAGCACCGGCACATCAAGGTTGGAGGCGTGATTCGCGGCAATGATCAGTGGACCGTGGAGTGGGATCTGGGCGATTTCGCCCTCGACCGAGATACGACTGATGGCGCGGCAGACGGTCCGGCCGCCGAGGGTCATCAGCTTGATCAGCGGAGTCACGGAGCTCGCGATCGGCGCGGGGCTCGGGCTGCGCGTCATCGAGTCAGGCTTCTCCCGGGCCCTGCGGCCGCCCGGGCTTCGGCATCCAGGATTGCGCCCGCGACCGCGTCAACCGTGTCGTCGAACCGATTGCCGTCGGTCGCGATGATCCGGGCGTCAGCGGCAGGAAAGAGCGGCGCGACGGGGCGGGTCGAGTCGCTGCGGTCGCGCTCGCGCAGCGCGTCCAGGATGGCGGCTGCTGCTGCGCCGGCCGGTTCGAGTCCCCGTTCTTCGGCCCGGCGTCGTGCTCGCTCCTCGACCGAAGCGTCAAGGAATAGCTTCAGGTCCGCGTCCGGCAGCACGACCGTCCCGATATCGCGGCCAGCCATGACGATACCCCCGCCCGTGGCCAGTGTCCGCTGGCGCTCAAGCAGCACCGCACGCAGTTCAGGCACCGCCGACACCGCCGAGACGGCCGCGTCGACAGGTGGGGTGTGGACCTCCGCTGTGCGGTCCACGCCATCGACCAGTACCCGTGCCAGACGCCCAACATCATCCGTGGCCAGTTCGATATCGATCGCCAGGGCGCGCAACGCGTCCGGGTCGCTGACGGCAACGTGCCGGTGCAGGGCGAGCCAGGTGACGGCCCGATAAAGGAGCCCGGTGTCGCAGAAGCGATAGCCGACCCGGAGCGCGGCAGCGGCGCCGACGCTGCTTTTGCCTGATGAGCCAGGGCCATCGAGGGCGACAACGAGTCGCCTTGGCGACGTGCCACTCACTTGTGGCTCCTGGGCATGCCTGTCGCTGCGCGCGCCCGGGCGGTTGGACCGTTCTCTCCCGCGACGGCTCGGCTGGTGCCGCCGGCTCGGCTGATGCCGCCGGCTCGGCTGATGCCGCCGCCCGCGCCGAGACCGCGGATCTCGGGGGCACGCAGTCGTCGCGCCCGGCCGCTCGGCAGGTCGTCGAGCCGAACCGGCCCGATGCGTACTCGCACCAGCCGGCTGATTGGAGCTCCAACGGCCCCGAACATGCGACGCAGTTGCCGCTTCATGCCCTGCGCCAGGATCGCCCGATACCAGGCAAGCTCACCCGGTGGCGGGGCGAGGAGATCGACGAGCCGGCGCGTCTCGATCTCGGTCGTCGGGCGCAGCCCGGTCAATGTGGCGAGCCCTTCGTCGAGCTCGATTCCGGCTCGCAGGGTGGTGACCTGCTCGAGCGAGAGCGTCGCGCGGAGGCCGATCGCATACTCGCGCTCGACGCCATGCCGGGGATGCAGTACCCGATCGGCCCAGGCACCGTCATTGGTGAGCAGCAGGAGTCCCTCCGAATCCTGGTCGAGGCGTCCCACCGGGTAGAGGCGTGCCCCTTCCGGCAGGAGCGCTGTCGGGATCATGTCGACGACGGTCCGCGATGCGTGCCGATCCCGAACGGTGGAGGTCACCCCGGCCGGCTTGTGGAGAAGCAAGTATTCGTTCGCCGATGCGCCTCCGATCACCCGGCCGTCAACGGCGATGACGGCCTTGACCGGGTCGACCTGGCTGCCGATCGCCGCGACTTTGCCATCGACGGTGACGCGCCCGGCGGCGATCAGGACCTCACTCGCCCGCCGCGAGGCGACCCCGGACGCGGCGAGCACCTTCTGCAGCCGCTCGAG
>JANPDO010000200.1:0-2494 GCA_031431535.1 Chloroflexota bacterium | reverse complement strand
GCCTCGGTGGCGGCGATCCCCAGGGCGATCGCCAGATGTGACTTCCCGACCCCCGGTGGGCCGAGAAAAAGCGCGTTCCTGCGCTCCTCGACGAAGCGCAGGGTGGACAGCTCGGCGATGACCGAGCGGTCGATCGAGGGCTGGAAGTCGAACTCGAACTGGGCGAGACGCTTGTCGAGCGGGTAGTGGGCGAAGCGCAGCCGACCGGACAGCCGCCGAGCGCTGGTTGCCTCGACCTCGGCCGCCAGCAGCCGCTCGATGACTTCCACCGGGGCGGCCGTCTCGGTGCTCGCGCGCTCCAGTTCAGCGGCCAGGCGCTCGGACGCCGTGGTCAGACCGAGATAGGCGAGATGCTCACGGGTGCGGGCGTAGGCGGTCGCCACCCGCGACGCCGATCCGGTGCTCATCGGACCAGCTCGGCATAGGCGCTCAGGGGCCGGACCTCGACGGCCTCGCCGACCGCAGCGGGCTTCTGACGGGCGCTGACCGGTTCGGGCAGGGGCACGAGGGTGGTCTGACCCTCGATTCGCGCCAGCAGCCGGCGGCTGACCGGCGTCAGCAGCCCGTGCTCCTCGGTCCACGCCTCGCCGACGACCCGTTTCGTCGTCCGATGACGCCGGGTGGCGACGACCTCGGTCGTCCAGCGTCTGGCCATGGCGTCGTACCAGGCGAGGGTCGGACGCTCCGGGAAGACCTGCCCGGTCAGCCAGGCGAGGAAGTCCTCCTTGACCTCCCGGATCACCCGCTCGACCCATATATCGTTCTGATTAGATCCAGCGAGACGGACGGCGCCGTGGCCGGCGAACCGAACGCGATGGCTGCGCTTCGATATGCCGCCGACGGACAGGTCGGATGGCCTTGGGCAAGGAGTGCCTGCGATCGCCGGCCACGGGGCGGCCCGTTTCACCTGGAACGGGTTGGGCCCAGGCTCGGCTGCACGAGGGGCGATGGCTCGATCGCTCGATCTGCGAGTGCGCTCAGGCAATGCGTGCCACCTCCTCGTGGTTCGGCAACGGTCACCTGATGGACATCTGCGTCGATCGCTCATATGGGTCAGGTGGCAGTCGCGGTCACGGCTGAGGCATGGTGTCCTGCGCCCGCGTACGGAGGTGGTCGGATGAGCGCGAGACTGATCGTCGGCGTCGACCCGGGCCGATACGGCCACGGCGTCGTCGCCCGCACGGCCGAGGACGCGGAGGTCGTCCGGGAGCGAGTCGACAATGACGCGACGGCGATCGACGAGCTCGTCACGCGGGTCGTCGGGTTCGCCGGTGGGGCTGGCCAGGCCCTCTGGGTGATCGAGGCCGATGGCGGCGACGGCGCCGTCCTCATCGGTGAGTTGCTGGCTCGTGGCGAGCTCGTGGCGACGCTCACGCCGACCGAGGTCGCCGTCCGTCGCAAGGGTCGCCGCCAGGCTCACAAGAGCGACCTCATCGACGCCGAGGTGTGCGCCCGGATCGGGCGCGAGGAACAGGCTTCGCTGCGTCACCTCGTGGCGGTCCCCGGGAAGGTCGCCGAGATGCGGGTCCTCGCCCGATACCAGGACGGCCTGATCCGCGATCGGACCCGACTGATCAACCGGCTGCGCTTCCTGCTCAGCCAGTACTGGCCGGAGTTCCTCGCCGCTCGGGCGTTTGCCGCGCTCGACGGCGACGCGGTGACGGCGCTCCTGGTCGCGTTCCCGACCCCGAGCGCCCTGCGGACCCAGGATCCCCTCGAGTTGGCGAGCTTCCTGGCCCGACAGCGGTATCGGCGCCGGCCGCTCGAGCGCGCTCAGCAGCTCTTGGCCGCCGCCCAGGTCGGCGTCCGGCCGCAGGAGACGGTGTACGGTCGGCTCGTCGCCGAGGTCGCCGGCGAACTTGCCCGGCTCAAGCAGCGGATCGGCGCCCTCGATGTGGAGATCCGCGACCGTTTCTTGTCCCGGCCCGAGGCGCCGATCGTCCTGAGCCTGCCGGGGATGAGCCACCGGACCGGCCCGCGCTTCCTCGCTGAAGTCGGCGCACTCGAGCGGTTCGGTTCACCCGATGCGCTCGCCGCGTACGCCGGGCTCACCCCAACGCTGTGGCAGTCCGGTCGGTCCTCGGGCACCCACTTCCTCAGCCGGCGCTGCAACCTCCACCTCCGCCAGGCGCTCTGGTCGGCGGCGCTGGGCAGTCTCAAGACACCCGCCTCCCGGCGCTTCTATGACCGCAAGCGCGCCGAAGGCAAATCCCACCATCAGGCGATCATCGCCCTGGCCCGGACGAAGCTCCGGGTCCTGTGGGCGATGCTCAAGGCCGGGACACTGTTCATGCCTGAGCGGGCACTTGAGGCCGCTTGACAAAGATGGACATCCTTGCCCTGGGTCTGGGGATGCCCGGGTGCCCCGTTCTTCTGGCGGATGCCGAGGTAGGCGAGCAGGTACTCGAACCCATTGCGACCCCCGGTGAAGCGGGACGTGTAGACGGCGCCGTTGTCGGTGAGCGTGGCGGCGGGCCAGCCGTGGGCATCGCCG
>JANPDO010000199.1:0-5151 GCA_031431535.1 Chloroflexota bacterium | reverse complement strand
GGCCAGGCGATCCACAGCAGCGCCGAGCCGGGCAGTGAGGCATCGACGAGCCACGTTGGTCGCACCGCCACAACCAGCGCGGTGCATGTCATTAGCGCCAGAAGCCCGACCTGGATCCCCAGCAATCGGCGGTAGGGGATGAGTCCCGAATACCATTCGCCCATCGCTGGCAGCCGCCGGGTCGCTCCCAGGGAGACGAGCAGCTGGCCGACGACGCGCACGGCGAAGAGCGCCTCCAGCGCTCCGAGCAAACCCGCTGTGACGATCGGATCCGGAAGGGATATACCCGGCGGGAACCCGCTCACGGGTCAGTCCGGCCGCCGGCCCTCGATCCGGCCAGCCACGACGCGGCGAGCCGCGCTGCGACCGGGGCGTCGCGCCGGATGTTGTTCAGGCCGCCCGAAGCGTCGTACTCGTGACCGACGAACAACAACCCGCGCTGGTCGGCGCTCGTTACCCGGTCGGTACGCCGGGCGAACCCGCGCACGTCCCGCCCGACCAGATCGCCGAGCCACTCGATTGCCGCGCGGAACCCGGTGGCCATGATCACCTCGTCGAACGGCTCGGCGGTCCCGTCGGCGAAACGGATCGACCCGCCTTCGAAGGCCACGACGCCGGGTCGAACGCGCACGGCGCCGCTCCTGATGGCATCGGGCAGATGCATCCCGATGAGCGGAATTTGATCGAGCGGGCTGACCGAGGATCGTGGCATCGCCGCGGGAAGCCGGTTCGCCCGAAGACGACTGCCCAAGGCGATCAGCGGGTCGACAATGGGTCGGGGCAATCGTCGCAGCAACACCCCGAGGTACTGACTCGGGATGCCAAGGAACTCTCGCGGAACGACAACGACGCCGGACCGCATGGAGATCGCCACGAGTGCGGCGTGGCCGGCGAGTTCGGCGGCGATTTCGCCGCCCGAGTTTCCGGCGCCGACCACCAGGACACGACGGCCGGCGAACGCCTCGGGCCGCCGGTAGTCGATCGAATGCCGGATCAGACCGGCGAACGTGTCAGCGCCAGCGATCGGCGGGATGACCGGCGAAGCGGCGATTCCGCTGGCCACGACCAGAACCGGAGCCCGCCATGGCCCATCGGTTGTCTCGAGCTCCCAGCGATCACCTGTCCAGCGCGCCGCCCGGACATCGACTCCCGGCCTGACCGGCAGGTCCAGGTCATCCGCGTAGTCCTCCAGGTACCGGATGAACCGGCCGCGGGGAATGAACACGGGGTCCGAGCGGAGGAACGGGATCCCCGGCAAGGACGACAGGTGCCGCCCGGTATGGAGGACGAGGCCATCGTAGTACCGTCGCCAGCTCTCGCCGACCCGGCCCCGCTCGAGGACCGCGTGGTCCACACCGTACCGGACCAGCCCCCGGGACGAGGCCAATCCGGCTGGTCCGGCTCCCACAACGATGGCGGCTCGGTTGCGAGCATCGTTCATTATGTGCCTCACGATCGCGGTCGCAGGACTGCTACCGCTGAAGGGAGCCTGGACCAATGACCACCGACGCGGATGGGCTGCTTCTGAACGACTCGCATTCGGGGCTCAATCCGACCCGAGTCGCCCGGCTCGTGACCCCGCACACCGTAGATGACATCGCGGCCGCCGTTCATGGTGCCGTGGCAGACGAGCTCGGTGTCAGCATCTCGGCATCCCGGCATGCGATGGGCGGCCAGCAATTCGGGACCGGCACGGTCCACCTTGACATGCGAGGCATGACCCGGATCCTGGACCTCGACACCGATCGCGGGGTGGTGAATGCCGAAGCTGGGATCGAGTGGTGGGAGCTGATGGACGGCATCCTTGCGCTCCAGGCCGACCAATCGAACATCTGGGGGATTCGCCAGAAGCAGACCGGCTCGGACCACCTGAGTCTGGGGGGCGCCCTTGCGGCTAACGTCCACGGCCGCGGCCTGACGCAGCGCCCGATCATCGCCGACGTCGAATCGTTCACCCTGGTCGACCCGCGAGGCGAGGTTCGGCAGGTCAGCCGGACGAACGAGCCAGCGTTGTATGGACTCGTGATCGGCGGATACGGACTGTTCGGCGCCGTGACGTCGGTCCGCCTCCGACTTGCCCCGCGTCAGATCCTCCACAGGACCGTCGCCCTGGTGACGGTTGACGAGCTGATGGCCAGGTTCGACGAACGGATCTCGGACGGATTCCTGTTCGGCGACTGCCAGTTCTCGATCGATGAGCGATCTCCGGACTTCCTCAACGTCGGCATCTTCTCGTGCTATGGGCCGGATGCTGAGGCGACAAGCATCCCCGACGGCCAACGCGCGCTGTCGAATCAGGAATGGGGACGATTGCTCTACCTCACCCACACCGACCGGGCGAAGGCAGCCGCGGCGTACATCGCCCATTACATGGCGACGTCGGGTCAGCTCTACTGGTCGGACCTTCACCAACGGAGCGAGTACATCGCCGGATATCACCAACGTCTGGACGTGGCGACCGGGGCCGCCACACCAGGCAGTGAGATCATCACGGAGATCTATGTACCGCGATCGGCGCTCGCCGCATTCATGGTCGATGCCGCTGGCGCCCTGCGAGATGGGGATCCCACGGTGGTGTACGGAACGATCCGCCTGGTGGAGCGGGACGACGAAAGTATCCTGACGTGGGCGCGCGAGGCTTGGGCATGTGTCATCTTCAATCTGCACACGGTCCACAATGAGTACGGGATGGCGAGTTCCGCCGAGGCCTTCGGCATGCTCATTGACCTGGCCAGGATGCACGGTGGGAGCTACTACCTGACGTACCACCGGTTCGCCTCGCCCGCGCAACTGGAGGCCTGTCATCCGAGGTTCCGCGAGTTCCTTGCCGAGAAGCGTCGGTACGACCCAGAGGATCGTTTCACGAGCGACTGGTACCGCCACTACAGCGCGGCGTTCACGGCCTGACGCATCGACTTCCGATGATAGAGTCACCTCCGATGGAGGAGGGTCCGTGCCAGATCTGACGACGCGGGCTCGGACCGGGCCGCCCGGCGCCCTGGTCGCCCGGCCCGGCACCCTCACGAAAGGTCGCGCGCGTGGTGCCGGTCCCCTTCGCCTGGACGGGCCGGCCAAGCTGACCGGCGTCGCGAAATACACCGATGACCTCGTCTTCCCCGGGGCCTGGTTCGGCACGACGATCCGGTCGACCGACGCGCATGCCACGTTCACGGCGCTTGACCTGGACCCGGCTTTCGACTGGTCGAAGGTGATCGTCGTCACCGCCGAGGACATCCCCGGCGACAACATCGTCAACTCGATCAAGGCGGATCAGCCGATCCTGGTCCCCATCGGCGGCGAGATCCAGCACCACGCCGAGCCGCTCGCGCTGCTGGCCGCTCCGGATCGTGCGACGTTACGTGCCGCTCGCCAGGCAGCCCACGCTCGAACGCGGAAGCTCCCGGCGGTCTTCGATCCCCTTGCCTCCGACCACGTATTCGCCTCGTACGAGCTTGGTACCGGCGATCTCGATGCCGCGTTCGCGACCGCCGACGTCGTGCTGGAAGGCGAGTACCGGGTCGGCCACCAGGAGCAGCTCTACATCGAGAACAACGCGATGATCGCGAACCCGGGCGACGATGGCGGCGTGACCGTCACGGGCTCGCTCCAGTGCCCGTACTACGTGCACGGCGCGCTCAAGCGAGGGCTCGCCCTCGACACCGCGCAGGCGCGCGTGATCCAGGCGGAGACCGGTGGCGGATTTGGCGGCAAGGAAGATTACCCCTCGATGATCGCGCTGCATGCGGCGCTGCTCGCCCGCAAGGCGCAGCGCCCGGTGCGCATGATCTACGACCGCCACGAGGACCTCAGCGCGACCACCAAGCGGCACCCGGCGATCATTCGCCACCGGGTGGGCGTGGCGCGGGACGGTCGGCTGATCGCCCAGGAGATCGAGATCGTGATGGACGGCGGTGCCTATTGCACCCTCACGCCGGTCGTCCTGTCGCGTGGTGCCTTGCACGCCGCCGGGCCGTATCGCTGCCCCAACGTCCGGGTCCGGGCACGGGCCACCCGGACCAACACCCCACCCAACGGCGCCTTTCGCGGGTTTGGTGCGCCCCAGGTCCAGTTCGCGACCGAGACCCACCTGAACCGGATCGCCGAGATGCTCGACCTGAGCCCGCTCGAAATCCGCCGGCGCAACGTCTACCGAATCGGCGATTCGACGCCGACCGGCCAGGTCCTGCACGAGAGCGTGGCCGGCGAAGAGGTTCTGGAGCGGGCGGCCGAAGCCGGCGAATACGAACGCCTCCGCGCGCGACATGGATCCGCCCGGCGAACGCGCGACGGTTCCGGCACGGTCCCGAGCTCACCCCTGCGGACGGGTCGAGACCGGATCGCCAGCGGGGTCGGCCTGGCGCTCGCGTGGCACGGCGCCGGGTTTACCGGATCGGGCGAGGTCAAGCTGGCCTCAGTTGTCTCGCTGGAGCTGACGGCCGAGGGCGTGATCCGGATCCTGACCGCAGCCACGGAGATGGGCCAGGGGACGAAGACGATCTTCCCGCAGCTGATCGCCGAGGCGCTGGCTGTCCCGATCGAGTCGGTGGAGCTCGCGGCCCAGGACACCGCATTCGTGCCGGACTCCGGGCCGACCGTCGCGTCGCGCACGGCCATGGTCGTTGGCGGACTGCTGATCCAGGCTGCACAGCGGCTGCGGAATGACGTGGAGACCGCCACCGGCGGCTCGTTTGCCTCGACATATCGCGATTTCGCTCGCGCCAACGGGGCGTTGAGGATCGATCAGCGGTTCGAGCCCTACCCGGGCGTCAGGTTTGACGACGATACGTATCGCGGCGACGCCTATCCGGCCTTCGGCTGGGCCGCCTGCGTCGCGCAGGTCGACGTCGATCTCGACACCGGAGAGGTCCACGTCCGTGACGTCGTCGCCGCGGACGACGTCGGTCGGGTCATCCATCCGGTCCTCGCCGAGGGCCAGGTTGAGGGCGGCACCCTCCAGGCCATCGGCTACGCCACGATCGAGGAGATCAAGCTGGACAACGGTCGCTACATGAACGATCGCCTCGCGACGTATCTCATTCCCACCGCGCTCGACGCCCCGAACATGACCACGATCCTCGTTGAGGCGCCGTTCAGTGGGGCTCCGCACGGGGCCAAGGGCGTCGGCGAGCTCCCGATGGATGTTGGTGCCCC
>JANPDO010000198.1:0-12635 GCA_031431535.1 Chloroflexota bacterium | reverse complement strand
TCGTCGACGAGCGCGTTGTCGACCGTCAGGTCGCTATGGACCACCTGGGCGCGAAGGGTTGGCCAGACGGGGGTCACGACGGCATCGAACCGATCGAGCACCTGCTCGACCGCGTCCCGCTGCGCGGCGTCGCGGATGTCGCCTAGCAGCGCCCGGATGCGCGGAGCGTGCTGAACGTCCCATAGCATCCGCCGCTGTGCCTTCGAGTGGATGAAGCCGCGGAGCGCGCGCGCGAGCCGGGCCGCCATCGCTCCCCAGGCCACGAGGGACGCGTCCGACAAGTCGATTGGATCGATTCGACCGCGACCGGGCAGGACGTTGTACATCCGGACGAAGTGGGCGCCGCCCAGGCCGTCGACCGATGTCCGGTAGGCGCTTGCGCTACCGGCGCCGTCGCTGGCGGCCGCCGGATCCAAACCGGGAACCACCCAAGGAGCGGCGAGCGGGATCGTCGGATCGGCCCGCTGGGCGTGTAGGACGCCGAGCGCCTCCATATCCAGGGTCGCGGGATCCTCGGCGAGATTGGAGATCTTCATGATCGCCAGGCCTTCTCCGGAGGCAGTCGCCAGGCGGAACGTCTGGTCTCGCTCGCTGCCCAGGCTGCGGGCCGTCGTCGCGCGCACGCCAAAGGTCCGGGAGGCGATCCGCGTCGCGTCAGCCTCCGAGAACGTGGGCGGGGCGGACGCGAGGATGGGGTCGAAGTCGCCAGCCCCGCGAAGCTCGATCACGTCGTGCATCGCGGCTGATGATAGGTCCGCAGGATATGCGAGGCTTTGGGGCATGCCAGCACGACGAGTCCGTGCCTACATCGGCCTGGGCGCCAATGTCGGCGATGCCCGGGCGACGCTGACCGAGGCCGTCCCGGTTCTCGGGTCGTTGCCCGGCGCTCGGGTTCGCGGGGTGTCGCGCTTGTACGCCACGGAGCCGATCGGTGTGACTGACCAGCCGGAGTTCCTCAACGCGGTCGTGGCGCTGGATGTGGACGCCAGCCCGGACGCCGCGACCGGCGCGCTCGGGCTGCTGACCTCGATGAAGACGCTGGAGCGCGAGTTCGGTCGTCGCGAGCGGCGTCGCTGGGGTCCGCGCGAGCTCGATCTCGACCTGCTCATCTTCGGACGCGCGCGTCTCGCCATCGAGCGGCCGCCTGCGGCCCGCTCCACTGACCTGGCCGCGGGGAGCAGATTGCTCGTCGTGCCGCATCAGTCGGCCGGGGAGCGGCTCTTCGTGCTGGCGCCGCTAGCCGACCTCGCACCCGGGCTGGTGCCACCCGGCTGGGGGCGCTCGGTGGAGTCGGCACGGCGGCGGCAACTCGAGATCGAGGGTCCCGCTGCGGTTCGCGTCATCGGCGCCTGGGACATGGCTGCGAGCGCGTGGCGACTGATCGGGCCGGACTGAGCCGGAATCTCCAACCGGGTTGGTGTACGGACCACGGGCGCACCACGGATACCAACCAGATTGGTGCGAACGACCGAATCGGCCTTCATCTGGTCAGAGATTCCAACCAGATTGGAGCGAACGACCATCCAGGCCCACCAATCGGTCGCGTACACCAATGGGGCTGGAATCGGAGCTCAGACGGCGTTCTCAGGCGCCGGGTCCGCCGGCGCCCCATTGCGCGGTCGGCTCCGCCGGTCCGGTCAGCTCAGGTACCGCGTCGGCAGCTCCGTCTCGATCGCGGTGCCGTCCGGACCCCGAGTAACCCGATAGCCCCTTGCAGGAGGCCTCGACGCGACGACCTCGGCCAACTCCGTACCGTTGAACACCAGCGCGGCGCCGTCGTCGGCCGCATAGCCGTCAGGGAGCGTCCCATCCGCGATCAGCCGGTGGTAGGTGCGCCGCCGCTCCGTCTCGCCGTCGTAGTGCGGTGAGTGGCTGCCGGGCAGCAATCCCAAGCCCCCGATCAGAGCCGCCAGCGCGCCGAATGAATCGGTCGTTCCGCCCTCAAACCAGCAGATCGAACCCGCCGACAGTGCCGCGAGGACCACGCCCGCCTCCCAGGCCCGGGCCAGGATCCGGCCCTGGCCATCCAGCAGGCCGCTGATGCTACCCTCCGCGGGCCGCCGACCGATTGCATTGGAGCCCGCCTCATGACCACGATCGGGACTTCCGCCATCCAGGCAGAGGCCGACAGCGAGGCAGACGCGCTCGCCCGCGACGCTGCCGATCCCATGACCGCCTTGCGCAATCGCTTCATTCTGCCCGACGGCCCGGATGGTCCGGACGGCGAGCCGGCCATCTACGTTGCCGGCCAGTCGCTGGGCCTCCAGCCACGGGCGGCGCGGGCGGCCGTCGAAGCAGAGCTGGAGCGGTGGGCTCGTCTTGGGATCGAAGGCTTCTTCAGCGGGGAGCGGCCATGGTTCACGCTTGACGATGCGTTGCGCAAACCGCTGGCCCGGATCGTCGGCGCGCGGCCCTCGGAGGTGGCCCTGCTCAACAGTCTCACGGTCAACCTCCACCTGCTGCTGACGTCGTTCTTCCGCCCGGCGGGTCGTCGTCGACGGATCCTGGTAGATGCGCCGCTCTTCCCGTCGGACCGGCACGCACTGACCAGCCACCTGGCGGCCCGCGGCCTTGACGCCGCCACAGACCTGGTGGCCATCGGTCCACGGCCGGGCGAGGCGACGCCGGGGAGCGACGACCTGGACGCGGCCATCGCTGAGCACGGACCGGACCTCGCGCTCGTCCTGCTGGCCGGGGTGAACTTCGCGACGGGTCGGGCGCTCTATATCGAGCGCCTGACGGCGGCCGGACGGGCCGCCGGCGCCCCGGTGGTCTGGGACCTCGCGCACGCCGTCGGCAATGTCGAGCTGTCGCTTCACGATTGGGGCGTGGACGCCGCGGCCTGGTGTACCTACAAGTTCCTCAACGGTGGACCGGGCTCCATTGGCGCGCTCTTCGTCCACGAGCGTCACGGACGCGACGCCTCCATCCCGCGGCACGCCGGCTGGTGGGGTGCGGATCCGGATCGTCGGTTCTCAATGGATGTCGAGTTTGTTCCGGCCGAGGGAGCCGCGGGCTGGAAGGCTTCGACCAACTCGGTTCTGGCATTGGCTCCGCTGGCCGCGTCGCTGGCGATCTTCGATGAGGTCGGGATGCCGGCGCTTCGCGGGCGATCCGTGGCGCTGACCGGGTACCTGGCGCGGCTGCTTGAGCACCTCCCGGTCGAGGTGATCACCCCCGCCGATCCCGCGGCGCGCGGGGCTCAACTGTCGCTCCTGGTCGAGAACGCCGAAGCGGTCCTCGCAGGTCTGGCGGCGCGCGGTGTGGTCGCGGATTTCCGGGCGCCGGACATCATCCGGGTCGCGCCCGTCCCGCTGTACAACACCTACCACGACGCCTGGCGGCTGGTGGAACGCCTGGGTGCTGCGATCGAGGCGACCGGGACCTGAGCCGCGCACACGACCGGCAGCCAAGCCACCTGCTCTCCCTCAGCCGAGGCGCAGCTTTGGCAGAACCTCGCGGCCAAAGACCTCGATGAACTCGGCCTGGTTGCGGCCCACGTTGTGGAGGTGCACCTCATCAAAGCCCATGTCCACGTAGTGCTGGATGTGCGCCGTGTGCGCCTCGAGGTCGCTGGTCATCAACACCCGGTTGCGGAAATCCTCGGGCTTGACCAGCTTCGCCATCGCGGCGAAGTCCTCCGGGTTCTTGATGTCCTGCTTGGGAAACGGCATTCCGCCATTTGGCCACTCGACCATCGCGTTGTGGACGGCTTCCTCGTCGGTGCGCGCCCAGGAGACGTGGATCTGGAGCATCTTGGGTGACCGCGATGGGTCCTTGCCGGCCTCGCGGGCGCCTTCCTCGTACTTGACCCAGAGCATCCTGATCTTCTCGTCCGCGGCGCCAACGGTGATGATCCCGTCGGCGAACTTGCCGGTCTTCTTCGCATTGACCGGACCGGCTGTCGCTACATAGATCGGGACGGGCTGCTCCGGTCGGGTGTACAGCTTCGCGCTCTCGAGCGTGAAGAACTCGCCCTTGTGCTTGACGACGCCGCCTGTGAACAGCTTGTTGATGATCTCGATCGACTCGAACATCATCGCGCTGCGGATCCCGATCTCCGGCCACTCCCCGCCGATGACGTGCTCGTTCAAGGCTTCGCCGGCGCCCAGGCCAAGGTAGAACCGCCCGGGATACATGGCTCCGAGGGTGGCTGCGGCGTGGGCGATCACCGCCGGGTGGTACCGGAAGCCGGGGCACGCGACCGCGGTCCCAAAGCGGAGCGATGTCCGCTGGCCGAGCGCACCTATGAACGACCAGGCAAAGGCGCTCTGGCCCTGCTGTGGGGTCCACGGATGGAAGTGCTCGCTGACCATGAACCCGGCCTCGAAGCCCGCGCCCTCCGCCTGGGCGCACCAGTCGAGCAACTCGGTCGGGTGGAACTGTTCGAGCATCGCGGCATAACCGATCTTGGTCATCCTGGTGATCCTCTACAACCGCACGGGTGGCGGACTCGTCCGGTCGAACATGTGGACGGTATCGATGAAGCGGACCTGTCTCGTCTGATAGGTCATGGTCAGCGAGTGGGTTCGCGCCCCCCGGCCGAAGAACCGCACTCCCTGGAGCAGATCGCCAGCGGTCACTCCGGTCGCCGCGAAGACCAGGTTCTCGCCAGGGGCAAGCTCATGGGTGAAGTAGACCCGCTCCTCGTCGCCGTGGCCCATCTTTGTGCCGCGCTCTCGTTCATCGTCGTTCCGATAGCGGAAGCGCGCCTGGATCTCGCCACCCAGGCAGCGCAGGGCAGCCGCCGTGATCACGCCCTCGGGCGCGCCGCCGATCCCCATGACGGCATGGACTCCCGTGCCTGAAACCGCGCACGAGATGGCGGCCGACAGGTCACCGTCGCCGATCAGCTTGATCCGCGCTCCGGCCGCCCGGACCTCGGCGATGAGATCGTCATGGCGGGGCCGCTCCAGGATGACGACGGTGATGTCGTTCACCTTGCGACCCAGCGCCTCCGCAATACGCCCGAGGTTTTCCGTGGGCGACTTCCGAATGTCCACTTGGCCGGCCACGATGGGGCCGACACACAGTTTCTCCATGTAGGTGTCGGGGGCGTTCGTCAGGCCACCGGCCTCGGAGGCGGCGAGGACCGTGATCGCACCGGCCTGACCGTGAGCGACCAGGTTCGTACCCTCGAGTGGGTCGACGGCAATGTCGACCATCGGCACACCCGGATCGCCGCGCCGGCCTCGCCCCACCTCTTCGCCGATGTAGAGCATCGGCGCCTCGTCGCGCTCGCCCTCGCCGATGACGATTCGCCCGGCAAAGTCGATCTCGTCCATCGTCCGGCGCATCGCTTCGGTGGCGGCCTTGTCCGCCTCGTTCCGCTCGCCGCGGCCCATGAACCGCGCCGATGCAATCGCCGCGGCCTCCGTGACGCGGACCATGTCGAGTGCGAGGAGTTGCTCCAATGCATTCCCCTTGTCAGTGCCGGAAGTGGCGTCGGCCGGTAAAGACCATCGCCAGGTGGTGGCGGTCGGCGACCTCGATGGCCATTTCATCGCGGATGGAACCGCCGGGCTGGATGATGGCGGTCACCCCCGCCCCGGCCGCGGCCTGGATCCCGTCCGGGAACGGGAAGTAGGCGTCGGACGCCATGACGGAGAGCCTGGCTCGGTCGCCTGCTCGCCGAAGCGCGATTTCGACCGACACGAGGCGGCTGGCCTGACCGGCACCAATCCCGACGGTCGCCCCGCCACGCGCCAGGATGACCGCATTCGAGCGAACGTGTCGCACGGCTCGCCAGGCGAAGAGGAGGTCGGTCAGCTCCTCGAGCGTCGGCCGGCGAACGGTCACGACCTGGAGCTGCCGGCGATCGAGCCCAAGTTCGTCCTGGGTTTCGACCAGCAGACCGCCGGCGATCCGCTTGAAGTCAAGGCTGGCAATCCCGTAATCGCGCATCCCCTCTGTCGGGTCCGGAGGGACAGCCAGCAATTCCAGCCCCGGCTTGCCGCGCAGGATGCCCAGCGCCGACTGGCTGTACCCGGGCGCCACGACGCCCTCGTACGAGTTGGCGGCGATCTCGCGGGCCGTCGCCCCGTCCAGTTCGCGATTGACGGCCACGATGCCGCCAAACGCGGCAACCGGATCCGTCTCCACGGCATGCCGATACGCTTCGACCAGTTCATCGTTGGACGCGAGGCCGACGGGATCGGTGTGCTTGACGATGGCGACGGTGGGGGCCGTGTAATCGCGGGCGATTCGGTACGCGGCGTCCAGGTCGAGCAGGTTGTTGAACGACGGGAGGTCGCCCTGGAGGCGGGTCGCGTCGGCGACCGTCCCGCTCCGGTGGGTGGTCTCGCGATAGACGGCGGCGCGCTGGTGCGGGTTCTCGCCGTAGCGCAGGTCGTCGACCTTTTCGAGCACGATGGCGAGCCGGCTCGGGAAGATGTTCCCGGTGATCTGGTTGAGATACGCGGCGATCTCGGCGTGGTAGGCGGCCACGGTGCTGAAGGCTTCGGCAGCGAGACGGGCGCGGGTCTCCGCGGTGACCATGCCGCGCTCGCGGAGTTCCGCGGTGATGATCGGATAGTGCGACGGATCCGATGCCGCGGCCACGCCCGCCGCGTTGCGCGCCGCCGCACCAAGGAGCGCCGCCCCGCCAACATCGATCATCTCGATCGCTTCATCGAGACCGATCAGCTTGACCCCGATGGCCGGGGCGAACGCCTTCACATTGACCACGACCAGGTCGATCAGGCCGATTCCCTGGTCACGCAACTCGTCGAGTTGGGCCTGGACGTCGCGGCGGGCCAGGATGCCCGCATAGATCGCGTGGTGGAACGTCTTGACCTGGCCGCCGACCATGGCCGGACCCGAGGTCAGCTCCGACACGGAGGCGACCGGGATGCCGTCAGCGGCAAGGTAGTCCCGGGTCCCGTCCGTGGCGAAAATCTCGACATCGAGGGCCAGCAGATCCCGGGCAAGGGCGGCAATCCCGTCCCGGTTCGCCACTGACAGCAGGGCTCGCACCCGGGGGCAACCTCCCGTTCGTCTCGCGGCGTGACATCGGGTGCATCATCCGGCCCCCGAAACGGTGCGCCGGCGCCCCACGTTGTGGCCGAGTATACCGTCCTGACGTGGCATACTCCGGCCCACCAATCCCACATGAATGACGAGGTTTGAGGGTGACGCTCGCCCCCTGGGACTACCTGTTCCTGTCCTTCAGCCAGCGGAACTTCGCGGATCTATTCCATCCCACCTGGATCGGCTCGAGCATCTTGCTGGTCGTGCTCGGCGTGCTGTACTGGGTCCGTACGCGGCAGCTCCGCAAGCACCCACCGTACCTGGACATGTGGGAGTGGATGTGGTGGACCGGGCTGATCACCTTCAGCCTCCTGGTCGTCGAGTCGTTGTTCGTGTTCGACTTCTTCCTCGTCCTCGCGACCGAGGTGATCGGGATCGGCACGCTGGTCTGGATCCGCTTCCGGCGCTTCCCCCCGATCCTGGCCGCCCACGAGACACGGCTGGCCCGCGAGCGCTACTACAGCAAACAGAAGTTCGCCGATCCGGAGGCGACCATTCGACGCCGCGGCGGACGCCGCTCGCAGCGCCGCCGCCGGTAGGGTCAGGGCCCGATACCGTGTGCGCCGCCACCGATGGAGTCCTGAGGCGTAGGCTTGCGACAGATCCCGCATGGTCGAGTGCGAGTTCCTGCCTATCTGGTCGAAACTCGGGGATGTCCACGTACAGCTGTAGCGAAACTGCGCCTCAGACGGACATTGGCCCCTTCGGGCCCGTGGATCACACCTAGCGCAGGGTCGATCAGTGCCCATCGAGATCCGGCGGTTCGGCGTCGGGCACCGTCGCCCTGATGGGCCAGCCGGTTCTGTCGGGCTGACCGGCCAGGTGCTTCATTCGGACGGGCGCGGGATCATCTCGGAGCTGGCCTTCACCCGGAACGCCCGGATCGAGGCGCATTCGAACCCCAGCACGACCTATTTCATCGTGATCGAAGGCGGCGGCTGGGTCGGCGTCGGCGTCGAGCGGACCCGGATCGCGGCGGGTGAGGCTGCCTGCTGGCCCGCTGATGTGATCCATTCGGCCTGGACCGAACACACGGAGATGCGTGCACTGGTCGTCGAGCTGTCAGGAGCGGACGACGGCGGTGCGGTGCTGCTCGGCCGGGGCGGCGAGGTCGCCCGGGAGGTCGCGCCTTCCGTGGCGCGGGGCATTGGCGCCCTGTCGGAGCAGCTTTCTGCCCCGACTCGCCAGGGAGCCTCCGACGGCGAGCCGCTCTAGACGGTTCAGGCGCGCACCGTTACGCGAGGCCCTGCTCGTTCACTTGACCGTCCCGCCGCCGGGGTCCAGGGGGGGCGGTCAGGGTTCAAGCACTGCGCCAAGCTGATTGAGGATGCGGGCCGTGGCGCCCCAGACGAGCAGGTCATCAATTCGATACGCGCCGTAGCGCATCGGCCAGCCGCGGACGGTGCGATTGACGATCTCCAGGGGCGCGCCGGGCAGGAAGGCCGCCACGCGTGGTTCGACGATCCGGGCAACCTCGTCGGGCGAGGGGGCGAGCATCGGTCGCCGTTCGGCGAGGGCCAGGATCGGTGTCACCTCGTAGTTGCTCACCGGGATCCAGCAACGCTCGAGCTGGCCGATGACCCGCACCCCCGCCCCGACCTCGTCGAGGGCCACTTCCTCTGCGGCTTCCCGCAGGGCCGTCGCGGCGAGGTCCGGGTCAGCGGGCTCCGGGCGGCCACCGGGGAAGCTGACCTCGCCGCCGTGATCGCCGGCGCGCGCGACTCGCACGGTCAGAACGACGCGCGCGTCGCCCGCCTCATCGGGGAAGAGCATGACCAGCACTGCGGCGGCCCGGGCCTCACCCCGGTTGGCTGGCATCCACGGCGGAAGCGAGCCATACGCCCCGCCGAATGTCGGCATCAGCACATCGACCGGCGGCGGTAGCCTGTCGGGCATGGTCTGGAGCCGAGCGACGACCGCATCGAAGCGCACCGGTCAGGTCACGACGATTCAGTGCCAGTTGTGGTTCACGGCCAGGTTGCTGCCATCCCTGCCAGAGTCGCCGATCCCTGCACAGCCGCGTCCACGGACGGATTGGGAATGGAATCCCGGCCGGAACGCTCGAATCAGGCGGGGCCGGCCTGATTCAGGCCCGCTCCGAGCGTGAATGGGCTGGGTACGAGCGTGGCCCGGTGGGCCCGGATCGCCCCGCCGACTCCGACGTCCCGTGTACCAGTCTGGGGGTCCGGTCATGCGTACCGCGCGGCGGCCACGACCATCGTCGACCACGTGTCCGAACATCCCGCTAGTTGACCAGCTCGCCATCGCCGCGCTTGCGCTCTGTGGTTGGTGGCAGATCCAGAACGCCCGAGGCCCGGCCGGACGCGGCCCCAACCGGCGAGGCTGGATCATCTCCGGAGCGTGGGCGCGCGTCGCGGCGAACACCGCCCTCCGTCACGACCGTTGCTCTCTCGGTGGAGAACACCACGGTCCCGGAACCCAGGTCCGCATCCGCAGCGACCCGGTCTCCTGGCTTGAACTCACCCGACACGAGCGCCCGGGCCAGCGGGTTCTCCACGAGGCGCTGGATCGTGCGCTTGAGTGGCCGCGCGCCAAACGCCGGGTCCGTGCCCTCCCGGACGACCAGGGCCCGGGCCGCCGGGGTCAGCTCCAGGACCAGGTCCTGGCCCGCCAGGCGCCGGCCCAGCTCGGCCAACAGAAGCTCCACGATCCGATCCAGGTCGGCATCGGTCAGCGCATGGAACACGATCACTTCGTCGACCCGGTTGAGGAACTCCGGGCGGAAATGGGCGCTCAGCGAGTTGGTGACCTCGCGCTTCATGGCCGCATAGGCCGCGTCACCGGCGCGCGCACCCGTGGCCGCGATCGCCGCCGACCCGATGTTGCTCGTCATGATCACGACCGTGTTCTTGAAGTCCACCGTGCGGCCCTGCGAATCCGTCAGCCGACCGTCATCGAGGACCTGCAGCAGGACGTTGAAGACATCCGGGTGAGCCTTCTCGATCTCGTCGAGCAGGACCACCTGGTAGGGCCGCCGTCGGACCGCTTCGGTCAGCTGGCCGCCCTCGTCGTAACCGACATAGCCGGGTGGTGCGCCGATCAATCGCGAGACGGAGAACTTCTCCATGTATTCACTCATGTCGATCCGGACGAGCGAGTCATCGTCGTCGAAGAGGAAGGCGGCCAGGGCGCGCGCCAGTTCCGTCTTGCCGACGCCGGTCGGGCCAAGGAACATGAATGAGCCGATTGGGCGGCGCGGATCGTTCAGCCCGGCCCGCGCTCGGCGGACCGCGTCGGACACGGCCGCGACCGCCTCGTCCTGGCCGATCACCCGCGCGTGCAGCCGATCCTCCATCTGGAGCAGCTTGGCGGTCTCGCCCTCCATCAGGCGGCTGACCGGGATCCCCGTCCAGGCGCCCACGATCTCGGCGATGTCGTCCGCCGTGACCTCTTCCTTGAGCAGCGCCCCGGGACCCTGGAGCGCGGCCAGTGCCGCCTGCTGCCCGGTCAGTCGGTCCGAAAGCTCCTTGTGGGTGCCGTACTTGAGCTGGGCCGCGGTCGCATAGTCGGTTTCGCGTTCGGCCTGCTCGATTCGGACAGTCAGCGACTCTTGCTCCGACTTGGTGGCCCGGATCGCCGAGATCGCCCCCTTCTCCGCCTCCCAACGCCCCTTCATTTTGCCGGCCTGCTCCTGGACATCGGCCAGTTCGCGCTCGAGTGTCTCGAGTCGCGCCTTCGAAGCATCGTCCGATTCCTTGCGCAGCGCCTCGCGTTCGATCTCGAGCTGGATCCGCCGGCGCTCGAGCTCATCGAGCTCGATCGGCATGGAATCGATCTCCATCCGCAGCCGCGACGCCGCCTCATCGACCAGGTCGATCGCCTTGTCAGGCAGGAAGCGTTCGGTGATATAGCGGTTGGACAGGGTGGCCGCCGCAACCAACGCCGAATCCGTGATCCGGACCCCGTGATGGACCTCGTAGCGCTCGCGCAGGCCGCGCAGGATGCTGATCGTCTCCTCGACGGTCGGCTGGTCCACGACCACCGGCTGGAAGCGTCGCTCCAGCGCGGCGTCCTTTTCAATGTGCTTGCGGTACTCGTCGAGCGTGGTCGCCCCGATCGTGTGCAGCTCGCCCCGGGCGAGCATTGGCTTGAGCAGGTTGGAGGCGTCCATGGCGCCCTCTGCCGCTCCCGCGCCGACGACCGTGTGCAGCTCGTCGATGAACAGAATGACCCGGCCCTCGGCGTCCTTGATCTCCTTGAGGACGGCCTTGAGGCGCTCCTCGAATTCGCCGCGGAACTTGGCCCCGGCGATCAGCGCGCCCAGGTCCAGGGAGACCACGCGCTTGTCCTTGAGCGTCTCCGGAACGTCACCGCGTACGATCCGCTGAGCGAGGCCCTCGGCGATCGCGGTCTTGCCGACGCCGGGCTCTCCGATGAGGACCGGATTGTTCTTGGTTCGACGCGACAGGACCTGGACGACCCGGCGGATCTCTTCGTCGCGCCCGATGACCGGATCCAGCTTGCCGGCCCGAGCTTCGGCGGTCAGGTCGCGCCCGTACTTCTCCAGGGCGGCGTAGGTCCCCTCGGGGTTCTGGGAGGTGACCCGCTGACCGCCGCGCACGCCCTGGAGCGCCTGAAGGATGGCCTCACGGCCGGCCGCATGGCGCTCGAGGAGCTTCTGTCCTTCGCCACCCACCTCGGCGATACCCAGGAGCAGGTGCTCGGTCGAGACGTATTCGTCGCCGAGCCGCCTGGCCTCCGCCTCCGCGGATTCGATCACCCGCCGAGCGCGCGGATCCAGCGACAGCGATCCGCCCTTGATCCGGGCGCGCCGGGCGAGGATCGCGGCGAGCTCCCCGCGGAACCCCGGCAGGTCTACGCCAAGACGTCGCAAGGTCTCGGCGGGGACGCCGTCGTCGGGTTCGACCAGGGCCGACAGGATGTGCTCGGCGTCCAGGATCGGGCTGTCGAGCCGTTGGGCGGTGGCCTGGGCGGCCATGATGGCCTCCTGGGCCTTCTGGGTGAAGCGTTCAAGTTGCATGGCGGTCTCTCTCGATCGTGCGTTTGTAGCGTCGCTGCAAGGCCCTCAGCGTGGGTCCGGCTGGCTGACGAGCTTGAAGAACTTGTGCGCGACCTGTTTCGCCTCATCGGACAGATTGGTCGGCTGGATAACGCGGGCGCGGACGTACAGGTCACCGTGGCCGCTCGCCTTCATACGTGGCATCCCCTGGCCGGTCAACCGAAACGTCTGTCCGGTCTGGGTTCCGGCCGGGATCTTGAGCAGCACCTTGCCCTTGAGCGTCTCGACCTTGACCTCGGCGCCGAGCAGGCTCTCTTCGAGGGTCAGCGGGAGTTCGCGCTCGAGGTCTGCACCGCGTCGCGTGAACATGGTGTCCGGTTGCAGATCGACGACGACGAACAGGTCGCCGCCACCGGGCGCCTTGCCGGTCAGGCGGATCCGCGTACCGGTGTCCGCCCCAGCCGGAATCTTGACCTCGAACCGCTTCCCGTCGACCTCCACCACCCGGCTGGTCCCCCGATAGGCCTCGCCGAGGTTGATTTCGGCAAGCGCCTCGGCTGCCGGAGCGGTCTCGGCGCGGCGCAACCGTCCGGCGCCGGTCCCTGCCGGCGGGGCGTGATCGGTG
>JANPDO010000197.1:0-9363 GCA_031431535.1 Chloroflexota bacterium | reverse complement strand
CGTTCCCGACTCGAGACTGGAGCCTGATGGCGTTCTGGCGACGGATCTGGCAGCGAGACGGGCAGGAGGCCCTGGCCGCCTGCACCGCGCTGGACGTCGGGACGGAATTCGCCAAGGCGCTCGTCTTCGATATCAACTCTGGCGGTCACGGCACCGTGCGGGGCGTCGGACGCAAGCGACAGGGCCTGTCGCACATGCAGTCCGGCACGGTCGCCGATATCGCGGCTGTCGTCGACAACTGCGCGGTGGCGCTCCAGGAAGCCGAGGAGATGGCCGGGTTTCGGCCGACCCAAGTGGTCGTGGGCATCGCCGGCGAGCTGGTCAAGGGGTTCACCACCACCCATGCCCAGGAGCGCCGGAAGCCGGACCAGCCGATCACCGAAGGTGAGCTCGGGAAGCTGATTGACATCGTCCAGCGCGAGGCGCTCCAGGAGGCCGAGCGGGCCATCACCTGGGAGACCGGTCTCCCGCATGTCGACGTTCGGCTGGTCCATGCGGCCGTGACCGGTGCTTCGATCGACGGCTATGCCCTGACCAATCCCGTTGGTTTCAAGGGGCGTCACGTCTCGATCGGGATCTTCAACGCCTTCGCCCCGTTGGTCCACCTCGGCGCCCTCCAGAGCGTGGCCTCACAGCTGGACCTTGAACTGCTCGAGATTGTCGCCGAGCCATACGCCGTCGCCCGGGTGCTGGGCAGTGACCACATCCGTCAGGCCGGAGCGCTGTTCGTTGACGTCGGGGGCGGTACCACGGACGTGGCGCTGGTGCGCAAGGGCGGGATCGAAGGGACGCGGATGTTCGCCCTCGGTGGACGTGCCTTTACGAAGAGCCTGGCCGACCGGCTGGACCTGCCCTTCCCGCGCGCCGAATCACTCAAGGTGGACTACGCCCGCGGCATCGCCGTTGACCATGCGGCGGACGTCGCGCGGATCGTGGCCGATGATGTCGGCGTGTGGGCGGCGGGCGTGGAACTGGTGATGGAGGAACTGTCGGCGGGGGACTTGCTGCCGGGCCGCATCTTCCTGTGCGGCGGCGGCTCGCGTTTGCCCGAGATCCGCGACGCCCTCGCTTCCGAGGCGTTCTGGCGGCGTCTGCCGTTCGCGCGACCGCCGAAGATCACGATCATGGGGCCGGACCAGATCGACACGATCTCCGATGCCACGGAGCTGCTGGTCGACCAGCAGGATGTCACGCCGCTGGGCCTGGCCTACCAGGCGATCGAGCTGCAGACCTCCGAGGACGTCCTGGACGCGGCCCTCCGCCGTGTCCTGCGGGCGATGAAGGTCTGAGCGCAATGACCGGCGACGTTGTCTACCTCGACATTGACGACGAGATCACCTCGGCGGCGGCGCGGATCCGTGGCGTTGCGGGACGGCGAGTCGCGTTGGTCGTGCCGTATGGCGCGCGGGTGGCCACGTCCCGGATCAACTTCCGGCTGCTGTCGCGCGATGCGCTGATCAACGAGAAACAGTTGGCGGTGGTGGCGGGGGATTCGGCCACTCGGGCCCTGGCTGCATCGGCAGGCCTCCCGGTTTTTGGCTCCATGTCTGAATATGAGTCGTCGCTGACCGGTACGCCCGACCATCCGGACGCCTCGGACGCCGCGGCGTGGCCCGTCGACGGGATGCCCGAGGAAACACCGGATCCCAGTGCGCCGGAGCCGCCGGAGGCGAAGCCGCCGAAGCCGATCCCGCCGGTCGCTCCGCCGGTGACCGCCGCGACCGCCGCCGCGTCGCCGACCGAGCCGTCGTCGCCAACCGAGCCGTCGTCGCCGACCGAGGCGCCAGCACCACGCGACGCCGCACGTTCGTGGACCCCAACCGTCGAGGCACCCACGCTTTGGGGTTTGCCGGCACCGACATCGAAGCCGCCCCGCGATGGAGCATTTTCCCCTGCGGGGCGCCGACCCGACAAGGGATCCGCTCCGAAACCAGCGATTGCCGACCTGACCATGGATGGGCTGCGAGCGCACGACGGTCCCCATCCATCACCGGTCAGCCGGGATCGGCCGGCCGCGTCGGCACGCCCCGGATCGCCGCTTCGGTACGTGGTCGCACTCGGTGTGGTTGCCTTGGTCGTGCTCGCTGGCGGGGTTGGCGCATACCTGGCCTTGCCGTCCGCAACGATCGTGGTGACCCCGCAACCTGAGGCGATCACGCCCGTGGAGATTACGGTCACGGCGGACCAGACGGTCACGGCCGCCGACCCGGCTGCCCTGGTCATACCAGCGCAGCGGGTCAGCTTCGAGGTGACCGCTAGCGAGACCTTCCCGGCGACCGGCAAGAGGATCGAAGAGTCGTCGGCCAGCGGCACGGTCCGGTTCGAAAACCTCGATTTCCTGCGGAGCAACGTTATCCCGTCCGGCAGCATCGTCAGCACCAACGCCGGCGCCCGCTTCAGGACGACGGCGGCGGTGACCGTCCCAAAGGCCGACATCGTGGGCCTGACTGTCTTCCCCGGCCGGATCGAAGTGAACGTCGCCGCGGTGGAGCCAGGAAACGCCGGCAACGTCGAACCCAACACCATCGTGATTGTCCCGAGGGGAGAGGACCCCAAGGCACTCAAGGTCGTCAACAAGGCCCCGACTACAGGCGGGACTTACGAGGAGTTCCCCGTGGTGGCCCAGGAGGACGTTGACGCCGCGCTCGAGCAGTTGACCGTGGCCATCGAGATCGCGTTCCGCGGACTCCTGGCGGATCCGTCGCTGGAACCGTCGGGAGCGACGCTGCTGATCGAAACCGCCGTGCTTGGCGAGGCGACACCCAGCGAGGATCCGACCGTGTTCGTCGGCCAGGAGGTCGAAGCGTTCACGCTTGGCCTGGGTGCCTCGGCCACCGTGCTCGCGGTCGACCCGACGCCGATCCGGCCGATGGCCGAGGGTATCGCGCGGGCATCCGTCCAAGAGGGCTTCGAACTCGTCGCGGGGTCCATCGAGGTCGACGTCGGGAGGCCGACGGTGACACTAGGCTCGATCGAATTCCAGGCGACCGCGACCGGACGACAGATCGCCATCCTTGACCCAACCGACTTGCGCGGCCTGGTGCTCGGCAAGCCGCTGGCGGCCGCGCGCGAGATCCTGGCCGCATACGGTTCGGTTGAGGTTACGGCCTGGCCGGACTGGGTCGTGTCCGTCCCGACAGCCCCGGATCGGGTGACCATCCGCATCGAGCGCAGCGTCCCGATCGAGACCGCGCCGCCGGAGACCGGGCCGCCAACCGGGTCGGGACCTGCGCCGTGAGCCGCCTCCTCGGGATCGACCTCGGCGAGCGCCGAATCGGGCTCGCCATCGCCGACGATGACGGCTCGGCCGCGCGCCCGCTCCAGACGCTGCGACGCCATGCGCGCCCGGATCTCGACGCCGCCACGCTGGCTATCCTGATTGAGCAGCACGGGGTCGTGGAGCTGGTTGTGGGCCTGCCGCTCGAGGCGTCCGGGGCGGAGGGTCAGCAATCGCTGATCACACGCACGTGGGCGGCGGCAATGTCTGAGCTTCTCGCGCTGCCTCTCGTCCTCCGCGATGAGCGGCTGACCAGCCACCTCGCCGAGCTCCGCCTCGGCCCGATGAAACGAGGTCGCTCCGGGGGGCCGCCCAGCAAGACACAACGCGACGCGCACCGTGCCCGCGTGGACCGCGAGGCCGCGGCGATTATCCTCCAGGACGAACTGGACGCGCGCGCCGGCACGCGCCCGGAGGCAGGGGCGTGACCATCCGTTCCGGCCGTCGTCCTCGGGATGCTCGCGACTTCAAGGCCAGGCCGTACGATCCCGACGCCTACGCTACGGAGCCGCCGGACGAATTCGGGGAGCCACCTCGCCGTCGGCGTGGTGGCGATGACCAGGGCGGAGGCGGCGGCCTGCTGAGCGGTCTGATCGGGCTTGTCAGGTTCGTCGTGTTTGCCGTGATCCTGGCCGGACTTGTCCTGGTCCTGGCCCTCACCGCGCTCCGCCCGGTCGTCAACAGCCTGGTCCTCGATCTCGCGCGGGACAATCCGGCGGCCCTCCAGTTGCCGTTCGTGAAGGAGATCGTCCGCGAGGACCTGGGCGCGCTGTTGACCGATCCAGTCTCGGCCGATCCGGCACAGGTGGCATTCGTCGTCGCGGACGGCGACACGGCGACCTCCATTGCCGATCGCCTCGAGGTCGGTGGGCTGCTCGTGGACAGCCGCGCCTTTATCTTTCTCGCTACGGAACGCGAATTGGCAGGGTCACTGCGAGTCGGGGACTACGTGCTTCGTCGGAATCTGACGCCTGATCAATTGGTCAGCGCGCTGCTGGACCCCCCGGTCATCACCTTCGTCGATATTTCGCTGCGGACGGGGCTGCGCCTGGAACAGATCACAGCCAAGCTGCAGACCCTGATCGGTCTGGAGCTCGATCCGCGCGAGTTCTATGAGCTGGCGACGACGCCACCCGCCGCCCTGATCGCCGACTACCCATGGCTCGCCAGCATCCGCGAGGACGCGCCGGAGGCCGTCTCGCTCGAAGGGTTCCTGTGGCCGTCGACCTATCGGGTTCGGCCGGATACCAGCGCGGAGGAACTCATCCGGTTGATGCTGGACAACTTCGTGACGAACGTGGGCGCGGACCGGCTGGCCGTGCCAGCGGAGCGCGGGCTGAACTTCTACCAGGTGATGGTCCTTGCCTCGATCGTGGAGCGGGAGGCGGTGCTGGACGACGAGCGGCCCTTGATCGCGGGTGTCTACCAGAACCGGATCGACGGGATCGCGGGGATCACGACTCGGCTGCTCAACGCGGACCCAACGGTCTTCTATGCCATCGACACGATGAAGCTCGACGATCTTGCGTTCGACCAGTGGCAGCATTTTTCGTTCTGGTCGCCGCCCGGCTTGGCGCTCGCCGACGTCGTCGTCCCGGAGGTGCTCCAGGGATTCCAGACCTACCAGACGGCGGGGTTGATCCCGTGGCCGGCCTGCACGCCCAGCCTGCCCTCGATCGACGCGGCGCTCGAACCGGACACGACCGACGCGTTCATCTACTTCCTGGCCATCCCCGACGGTAGTGGGGCGCATGTGTTTGCGAAGACGCTGGACGAGCACAACGCCAACCGCAGGAAATACGGGTACTTGTAGTGCGCCGCTGGCCAACGCCAGGCGATTTCGCCACCCCGCCAACGGCGCCCCAGCGCGCCGCCTGGGAAGCTTCGGACCGGGAGGCCCGCGCGGCGCGTCTCGCCCGCTTGCGAGCTCGCTTCGCCGAGGCGGGAGTGGATGCCTATTTCGGGGTCCGGGCGGAGCACATGCGCTACCTGACCGGGTTCAGACTGGCGGAAGGTGAGGAGAAGGTCGCCGGGAACTCGGGCCAGTTCCTGGTCGGGGCAGACGAGGTCGTGGTCCTGGCCGATTCGCGCTACACGATCCAGGCCCGTCGCGAAGCCCCCGACGCCCGGCTCTTCGAGGCCTACCATGACCTGCCGGGGCGATGGTCGGAACTCGTGGCATCTGTGGGCGCCAGGCGCGTGGCGGCCGAGGCCGGCTTCATGTCACAGGCGATGTGGCAGCGGCTCGCCCAAGCCGCGCCTGCGGTGGAACTCGTGCCGGTCGAGGGCTGGGTGGAAACGGACCGAGCCGTGAAGGAGCCCGCGGAACTGGAACGTATTGCCGCGGCCTGTGCCGTGGCCGACCGGGCGCTCACCGCGCTCCTGCCGGAAATCCGCGTCGGCGTCACGGAAGCAGACTTGGCAATTCGGCTCGAATGGCTCATCCGGACCGGCGGCGCTGAAGCCCTGGCATTTGATGTGGCCTGCCTCGCCGGGCCGGAGGCAGCGCTGCCCCACGGCGCTCCCGGCGATCGGCCGGTCCTGGACGGCCGCGTCCTGCTCTTCGACTTCGGCGCGCAGGTGGCGGGGTATCGAAGCGATATGACCCGGACGCTGTTCGTCGGCGAGCCCGCGGCCCGTGACCTCGAGATCTACGACCTGGTGGCACGCGCCCAGGCGGCGGCGATCGCGGCGCTCGAGGTGGCCGTGGGTGGCGGCGCCGATGGACGTCAGCGTGAGCCTCTGCCGAGCGGCCGGGCCATCGATGCCGTCGCGCGTGGCGTGATCGTCGCCGCCGGGCACGGCGACCACTTTGGCCACGGCACCGGACACGGGATCGGGCTCGCGACGCATGAACGGCCGTCGCTTGCGAAGCTTGCCACCGATGACCCGTTGCCGAGCCCAACCGTCTTCTCGGTCGAGCCGGGCGTCTATCTCGAGGGAGAGACGGGGATCCGGATCGAGGACCTGGTTGCGCTCGACCAGGCCGCCGGCAGCGTGGAGCGGCTGACCCGATTCCCGCGCGAGGTCATCGTCGTCGGGTCCTGATCCCGGCTTCGTGCCCAGGCGTCGCCTTGGGCATGAGTCGCGCCCACACGGGCTCCGCTGCCCCGAAGCACGCGCCCGGGGAGGCGGAACCTCACATGCAGGCATGCTGGGAAGAACACGTGTCACCCTACGGGTGATGGCTCAATCCGACATGACGTCGCGCCACGTCGCCCGCTACCTGAGCCGTCGATGGTTCTGATGCGGCGCCTGCTGCTGCGGCGGCTGGCCTTGCTCGTGATCCTCGCGGTGGGCGGGTGCAGTGCCCCTGTCCCCAGCGGACCGGCGGCCTCGCCTCGAGTATCGTGCGTCGGAATTCCCGCGACCAGGTGCACTGAAGCTGTCGCCACGGTCGCGCGCTCACTGCCCAACACGATGCCCGTCTCCATCGAGGTCATCTGCGTCGCAGGAACCTGCACGCCGGACTCTGGCGCGATGGATACAGTCCTGACCCTGGCCGACGGCAGTCAGCTTCGCTCGACCACGGTCCAATGGTCAGGCGGTGGTGGCAGCTCCGGTGGTGGCGGCGATGGCAGCGGACCGGGCGAGGCGCCGCCCGGCGTCAAACTGGTACCCGCACCCGCGGAGAGCAACGCCCCGGCACTCGCTCCGGCGTTCCCTGTTGTTCCGGTCGAACCAATCTGCCAGGGCGTGCCGGTCTCGATGTGCCGGACCATGGCCGAAACCGCGTTTGGCGAGATGTCTGACGAAGAGGTCGTCGGAATCGTGGTTCGCTGTGGTCAACAAGCATGCACGGACGAGCATGGCGCTGGCGAGACAGAGGTGACCTACGCCGACGGCAAGGTCCGCATCAGCAGCTGGGAGTACCAGGGCGGCTGACCTGTCGGCCGCGGCGCGGCGGTCGGCTACAATCGCGACTCGAACGCCAGCGATCGACCTCGCCGGTACGGCGTCGTGCCGATCAGCCCAACCCGCCGGCACGCACCCCAGGAGCCCATCCGATGATCAGCACCGGCGAACTGAAAAAGGGCGTCGCGATCGAGCTGGACGGCGAGCTCTGGCAGATCCTCGACTATCACCACATCAAGATGGGCCGCGGCTCGGCGCAGGTTCGGATCACGCTGCGCAACATCAAGCGTGGCCAGACCGTAGAGCGCTCGTTTCAGGCCGGCGCCAAGTGGCCGCGCGCATCGATGGAGAAGCGCCCGGTCCAGCATCTGTACCGCGACGGCGACGACCACCATTTCATGGATACGGACACGTACGACCAGTTCATGCTCACCGCGGAACAGCTCGGCGACACCGCACAGTACCTGACGGACGGGATGACCCTCGATCGGACGAGTTACCAGGGCGAGACGATCGGCGTGGAACTGCCGGTCACGGTTGACCTCAAGGTGATCGAAACCGAACCCGGCTTCGCTGGCGACACCCAGTCCGGCGCGCGCAAACCTGCGACGACCGAGACGGGCATGATCGTGCAGGTCCCGATCTTCGTGGAGCCCGGGGACACGATCCGGGTCGATACGCGGACGGGCGAGTACCAGACGCGCGTCTGACGTGGCGGAGCCTGGAGCTCCTGCGCGCGCCCCCGGGACATTCGGCGTCCGGATCCTGGGTGTCAGCGAAGTCACTCGGGCGATCCGGGGTGCCGTGCGCGCGGACCCACTGCTGGCGGACCTGTGGGTCGAGGGGGAGATCGGACGGGTCACGATTTCGACCGCGGGACACGCGTATTTCGCGCTGAAAGACGAGCGCAGTCAGCTTCAGTGCGTCTGGTTTCGTGACGACCGCCAGCGCTCGGCATTCGAGGCCCGTGCCGGGTTGCGAATCGTGGCCCACGGTCGGATAGACCTGTTCGAGCCGCAGGGCGCGCTCCAGCTCTACGTGGAGTCGATCCAGCCGGCCGGGCTCGGTGATCTCACGCTCCGGTTCGAGGCGCTCAAGGCTCGATTGGCCGCGGAAGGCCTGTTCGACACGGTACGCAAGCGACCACTGCCCCTTCGCCCTTCAACGATCGCCGTGATCACGAGTCCGTCGGGCGCGGTATGGAAGGACATCTGCCATGTCCTGGCGCGCCGCTGGCCGCTGGCGCGGGTCGTGCTGGTTGCCGCGAGGGTCCAGGGCGAGGGCGCGCCGGCCAGCCTGGTACGCGCCTTCCGGGGCGTCGAGCGATATGCCGCTGCCCTGGTGGCCGCCGGTCAGCCCGAGGAGGCGCCGTCGGTGACGATTCTGGCCCGTGGCGGGGGCTCGCTCGAGGACCTGTGGGCATTCAACGACGAGGCGGTCGTCAGGGCCGTCGTCGGGCACACGCTGCCGGTGGTTTGTGGGGTCGGCCACGAGGCCGACGTGACCCTGTGCGACTTCGCGGCCGACGTCCGGGCTCCAACGCCATCGGCAGCTGCGGAGATCGTCGTCCCGGATCGCGCCGAGCTCGTCATGGGGGTTCGGGCGGTCGGGCGCCGGCTCGACGGGGCGGCGGCCGCCCGTCTGGGCACGGCTGCGCGCGGGATCGCCGAGGAGCGCCGTGCGCTCGAGCACCTGAGTCCCCTGGTCCAGCTCACGATGGCACGCGAGCGGATCGGCCTGCTGCTCGATCGGGCGACCCGGGCGACCCGCGATCGCGTCGCCGCCCACCGGCGCGCCCTGGAGCGGCTTGAAGCGCGAAGGAGGCCAACGTTGCCGACTCGGCTGGCACGGGACCGCGGCCGCTTGGCCCGGTCCGACGTCATGGATCCGCTGGTCCGCCGTCGGCTGTCTGGCGCGCGGGCGTCCCTCGGCGAGGCGGGCGCGGCGCTGGGGGTGCTCGGTCCCCATGCGACCCTGGAGCGAGGCTACGCGATCGTCCGCCGCGTTTCAGACGACTCGATCCTGCGCGATCCCGCGGAGGCCCCTCCCGGGACGCGACTCTGGCTGCGGGTCGCGCGCGGCGAACTGCCCGCTTCGGCGGATCGGCGCTGAGGCGCGCTTGCGGACATGGAGGGCCTCCGCGATCTACTCCTGTTTGCGGCGATCGTCGTCGGGGCGGCCGTCGTCGCCGTACGGATTGGTATGCTCCTCGCCCCGCGCCTCGACCGACT
>JANPDO010000196.1:0-4885 GCA_031431535.1 Chloroflexota bacterium | reverse complement strand
CCGGCGGGATCGCGGCGGCAGGGCGGCCGGCGGGAGCGCGGCGGGATTCCAACACCGCTGGTGTAAGTGACCGATCATCGACCCCCGCGGTCGATGGTTCCAATGCCATTGGTATCCCTGACGGATCTAGACCGAAACACGTCGGAACTACCAGGCTGGCTGGTGATTCCGACCGATGCGTGTCCCGTACACCAACCAGGCTGGAATCCCGGCCGGGCGAGCCGGGCCGGGCGAGCCGGGCCGGGCAAAGCGGGGCTAGCAGGCCACGCGCCCGGGGCGAGTAGACCTACGGACCGGCGGCGGCCCAGCCGCGGCGCTTATTGAACAACCGTTAACAATCCGGTAAACGGCCGATGACAGGCTGCCACGACGATCCCCTTGGAGACTCGCGGGGACTGCCCCGGGGTCCAGACCGCGCCCGAGCCGCGCGGACCCAGGAGGAAGCACCGAATGACCATCACGCGTTCACGGCGCCTCGGCGCACTCGCACTGCTGGCGACCATCGCCTTCGGCGCATGTTCCGGCGGGGCCGCATCCCCTGCCGCGTCTGTGGCTGCCCCAACCGGAGCCGCTCCGACCGAGGCGGCCCCTACCGAGGCCGTCTCGGCTGCCCCGGCCCTGTCCGGCACCATCACGATCGACGGCTCCAGCACGGTCTACCCGATCACCGAGGCTGTCGCCGAGGAGTTCCAGCTCGCGAACCCCGGCGTCCGGGTGCCGACGTCGCTGTCCGGAACTGGTGGAGGCTTCAAGAAGTTCTGCGTCGGCGAAACCGACATCAACGACGCCTCGCGACCGATCAAGGCGCAGGATGAGAAAGAGGGCCTGGCCTGCAAGGCGAATGGCATCGAATACGTCCAGCTCCAGATCGCCATCGACGGGCTGACCGTCGTCGTCCACCCTGACAACGCGTTTGCCACCTGCCTCACCGTGGAGGAGCTCGCCGCGATCTACGGGCCGGAGTCAACCCAGGGCCTGCTGTGGAGCGACGTCCGCGCCGGATTCCCGGCCGAACCGGTCAACCGGTTCATGCCGGGCGCCGACTCAGGCACCTTCGACTACTTCACCGAGGTGATCAACGGCGAGACCGATGCCGCGACGCAGTTCGCCACCCAGTCCGAGGACGACAACGTCCTGGTGACCGGCGTCGCCGGCGACGTCAACGCGATCTCATTCTTCGGCTACGCCTACTACGTCGAGAACACGGACAAGCTCAAGGCGGTCGAGGTCGACGGTGGATCGTCGTTCGGCTGTGTCGCCCCGACCGAGGCCACGATCAACGACAACACCTATGTCCCACTCAGCCGGCCGCTGTTCATCTACCCGGACGTGGGCAAGGCGAAGGCGCGCCCCGAGCTCAAGGCCTTTATCGACTTCTATCTCGAGAACACCACGACCCTTGCCGCCGAAGTCGGCTATGTGGCCATGCCCGCGGACCTGCTCCAGGCGGAGAAGGACGAGTGGGCGGCGGCCGTCGGCGGCTGATCCGCGACGGCTGACCAGTCGACCTGACCCCAATCCGGACCAGCCTCCCTCCTCCCAGCACGCACCGGCTCGAAGCTCGGATCGAGCCGGTGCGTCGCCCTTTCCAGCCGGGCCACGTGTGACGTAGGCTAGGCGACCGACCGCCCACAAGGACCTCGCATCGAATGACGAGCGCCGCCAGACCCTTGACTCGCCGACGCCCGATGAGTGAGCGGGTGATCGAGACCCTGCTGTTCCTTTCCGCCGTGCTCGGCGTGGTGACCACGATCGGGATCGTCGTGGTGCTGGCGGTCGAGACCCTCGGGTTCTTCGGAGAGATCAGCCCGATCGACTTCTTCACCGGGACCTTCTGGTCCGCCTCCATCCAGCCACGAGCGTTCGGCGTCCTGGCGCTTGTGTCCGGAACCATCCTCGTCGCCGGGATTGCGCTGTTGATCGCCATCCCGCTCGGGCTCCTGTCGGCGGTGCTGCTCGCGGACTACGCCCCGCCGCGGCTGCGCACGATCCTCAAGCCGATCCTCGAGACCCTCGCCGGGGTGCCGACCATCGTCCTCGGCTTCTTCGCCGTCAACTTCATCTCCCCGCAGCTGCTGATCCCGATCATCGGCAAGGAGCACATCGGCGGGTTCTCGGCGCTCGCCGGCGGGATCGTGGTCGGGCTGCTGATCACGCCGCTGATCGCGTCGATCTCCGAGGATGCGATGCGCGCCGTTCCGCGCGGGATGCGCGAAGGGGCGTATGCCATGGGCGCCACCAAATTCGAGGTCGTGCGCAAGGTCGTCTTCCCGGCCGCGCTGTCGGGGATCATGGCCTCGATCATCCTGGCCATGAGTCGGGCGATCGGCGAAACGATGGCGGTCCTGCTGGCGGTGGGAACGAAGCCCCAGTTCACCTTTGACCCGACCGAGAGCGTCCAGACGATGACCGCGTTCATCGCGCAGATCAGCCTCGGCGAGACCGCGCAGGGATCGATCGAGTTCAAGTCGCTCTTTGCCGTCGGGACGACGCTCTTTGTGATGACCCTGGTGCTCAACCTCCTGAGCGGCTGGTTCGTGCGCAAGTTCCGGACCACGTACTGATGGCGATGACCTCGTCGATCCGTCCGCCGGCCGCGCCCGAAATGGGGCGCTTCGAGCCGGCGCTGATGCGGCGGAAGCTCACCGGAACCCTCTTCTACGGCGCCTGCCTGGCGGCGATCGGGGTCATTCTCCTGGCGCTGGCCCTCCTCCTGATCGAGATCTTCTCGCGCGGTCTGCCGTGGCTGGACCTGGAGTTCCTCACCGGTGTCCCGTCGCGCCGGCCCGAGCGCGCGGGCATCCTCCCCGCCCTCGTCGGGTCGCTCGAGGTTGGCGTGATCGTCGGCGTGCTGAGCTTCCCGCTCGGGGTGGCGGCGGCGATCTACCTGACCGAGTATGCGCGCGACAGCTGGGTCAACCGGCTCCTCCAGGCCAACATGAGCAACCTCGCCGGCGTCCCGTCGATCATTTACGGGATCCTGGGGCTCGCCCTGTTCGTCCGCCTGCTTGGCCTGGGACCAACGTCGCTGTCCGCGGGCCTCACCATGACCCTGCTCATTTTGCCGGTCGTCATCATCGCCTCAATCGAGGCCCTGCGCGCCGTCCCCGATCCCCAGCGAGAGGGCGCCTATGCCCTCGGCGCGTCTCGCTGGCAGATGGTCAGCCGATCTGTCTTTCCCGCCGCGGCACCCGGGATCATGACCGGGCTGATCCTGGCCATGGCGCGGGTCATCGGCGAGGCGGCGCCGCTGCTGCTGATCGGCGCATCGGTCTTTGTCACCTTCCTGCCAAACCCGATCGAGGGCAGCTACACCGTCCTGCCGATCCAGGTCCTGCAGTGGGCAGGGCGTCCGCAGGAGGACTTCCAGGGCATCTCCGCGGCGGCGATCATCGTGATCCTCGCCATGATGCTCGTGCTCAACGCGCTCGCGCTCGTCGTGCGCGCTCGACTCTCACGTCACATCCAGTGGTAGAGGAGCAAGCCGTGTCCATCGCCCTCCCGGAGGCACCGGCGCAGACCGCCCCGGACGCCGGCGCCGGTCCGTCGATCCGGATCGTCCCGATGACGCGCGAGGCGCCCGCGATCTCCGAGGCGGACCGCGAATACGTCATCGAACTGCGCGATGTGTCGTGCTTCTACGGCTCGTTCCGCGCCGTCAGGAACGTGGACATCAAGGTTCAGAAGAACGCGATTACTGCGCTGATCGGCCCGTCCGGCTGCGGCAAGTCAACCTTGCTGCGGACGATCAACCGGATGAACGACCTGATTCCGTCATTCCGTGCCGAGGGCTCCCTCCTGCTGGACGGCCAGGATCTCTTTGGCAAGTCCGTCGATCCTGTCGCCGTGCGTCGTCGCGTCGGGATGGTCTTCCAGAAGCCGAACCCGTTCCCCAAGACCGTCTGGGAGAACGTGGCCTTTGGACCGAAGATCAATGGCTACAAGGGCGACCTCAACGAGCTGGTCGAACGGAGCCTCCGCCGCGCCGCCCTGTGGGACGATGTCAAGGACAAGCTCAAGCAATCCGGGATGGCCCTGTCGGGCGGCCAGCAGCAGCGCCTGTGCATCGCGCGCACGATCGCGGTGGACCCCGAAGTGATCCTGATGGACGAACCGTGCTCGGCGCTCGACCCGCGCTCGACCCTGCAGATCGAGGAGTTGATGGCCGAGCTCAAGCGGTCCTACACCATCGTCATCGTCACCCACAACATGCAGCAGGCTGCCCGGGCGTCGGACACGACGGTGTTCATGACCATGGGCGATGATCGCGCTGGATATGTGGTCGAGGAGGGCGAGACGGTCGCAATCTTCACCAATCCACGGAACCGGCTGACCGAGGACTACGTGTCCGGTCGGTTTGGCTGAGCACGCGGAGGCCATCATGGACGCAAAGGTCGAGGAAGCTATCAACGGAGCGGCGCCCAGCGAGGTCGGCCTCACGGTCCACTCCGTTCCGCGGTCAGCTCTGGACCTCGAAGAGGGGCTCATCCGCGAAGCTGTCCTGCGCATGGGAACGCTGGTCGAGGCCGCGATCCGCAAGGCGAGCAGGGCGCTTACAACGCACGACAAGAAGACCGCACTCGAGGTCATCATGGGCGACGCGGCCATCAACGACGCCCAGCAGGCCGCGTCGACCCTGATCGTTCAGACGATCGCGACTCAGGCGCCCGTAGCCCGCGACCTGCGCTACCTGCTGACGCTGAATCACGTGACCTACGAGCTCGAACGGATCGGCGATCATGCGTCGTCGGTCGCCAAGCAGGTTCTGAAGCTTGCCCCAGAGCCGCCCCTGAAAGGCTACGTCCATCTCCCCGAGATGGCCGAACTCGGCGCCCAGCTGGTCCATGGCGTGCTTCGAGCGCTCGTCGACGTCGACGCCGATCGG
>JANPDO010000195.1:0-1636 GCA_031431535.1 Chloroflexota bacterium | reverse complement strand
GGTGACCGCGATCTCGCATGTGTCGATGCGCCTCGAGCGCCCGTCCGAACTGAGCGCGTACATACCTCGACAAGCGCGTACACTCCGCTTGACATTGTTGGAGCCGGGCGAGTAAGCTCCCGCCCGGCTCGCAAGTCGCGTGCGCAGATGTACCGGAAGGAGGCGGCTCCGATGATGACGAAGACGATCCTCAGGCTGCGCCTGGCACCCACTTGCGCCGTCGCGCGCGGGAGATCTGCGCCCATTTCGAGCTAGCCGTAGGCGGCAGGACCGCCCTCCGGACCAGCCACGAGCCGTGGGCCACATCGGGCCCCCGGCTTTTTTGATGCCCTTCCCTGCCCTACCGGCAGGCCGGGCACCAGAGCCGCGAGGCCCACCGACGACAGCCCGTCCAGCTGGACCCGCGGCTCTCGCTATTTCCGGACCACTCCGCCCATCGCCCAACCCTGGAGCATCCAGTGACCGCAACGGTGATCCCCGAAATGAAGAACGGATCACACGGCCGGTCGCCCGCCGCCGATCTCCCCGCCGTGCCCGTCGTCCCAGCCGTGCCCGTCGTCCCCGCCGTCCCGGCCGTCGCCGCCGTGCCCGCCCTCCTGATCGAGGATGTCAGCAAGCGGTTCGTCGTCGGGCGGAAGCGGGCGCCGGTGACCGCGATCTCGCATGTGTCGATGCGCCTCGAGCGTGGCGACATCCACGGAATCCTCGGCGCCAACGGCTCGGGCAAGTCGACCTTGATCCGTCTGATCTGCGGGCTCCTGACCCTCGACGAGGGCCGGGTCGAGGTCTTTGGCCACGACATCGAGCGCGACGAGATGGCCGTCAAACGGCTGATCAATCGGGTCAGCGTGGATGCGGCCTTCTTCAAGAAGCTTAGCCCGATGGAAAACCTGCTCTTCGCCGCCCGGCTCTACGGGCGGGACGGTGGAACGGCGAAGCGCGAGGCCCTGGTGATCCTCGAACGGCTCGGCATCTCCGCCAAGCGAGTTGGCCGTCCGATCGAGCAGATGAGTCGAGGGATGCAGCAGAAAGTCTCGATCGCGCGAGCCCTGCTGACCAGGCCGACGCTGCTGCTCCTCGACGAACCGACCACGGGGCTGGACCCACGTTCCAAGCTGGACGTCCAGGCCTTCATCGAAGAACTGCGAATTACGCATGACGCGACCATCGTCCTGACCACCCACGACCTGGCCGAGGCAGAATGCCTGTGCGGCCGCATCTCGATCCTCAACGACGGCCGGGTCGTCGCCGAGGACACGCCCGAGGGCCTCAGGGCCCTCACCGCGAACCGCCAGGGCCGCGTCGCGACCCTCGAAGACGTGTTCATGACCTACACCGGCCGCTCGCTCGACGACGACGTCGAGGACGAGGACGCCGAGACCGATGAATGAAAGGAGGTGATACCCATGTTCTTTGACTCCAACCTGCACGGCCAGATGGCGCGCGACCGGATCGAGCGGGAGATCGCGACGGCCGCCCACCTACGCCGGGGCCGCCAATCGTCCCCATCCATCCGCCAGATCGTCGGGCGCCAGATCATCCGCATCGGCGCGCGACTTGCGGCGGAACCCGCATTCGAGCCGGTCCGGTCCAGCTGAGGGGCCGGACCGCACTCCCCCACCTGGAGATCAATCCC
>JANPDO010000194.1:0-2995 GCA_031431535.1 Chloroflexota bacterium | reverse complement strand
GTCGACACCCGGTTCAAGGCGGAAATGCTAGCCAGTGTCGAGCGCTGGATGGCGCTGGGCGACGAGCGGCTCGCCGGGTCGGGGATCCGTTGCGTCGTCTCGCCCGCCAACGACGACATGTTCGAGATCGACCCCATCATCGAGCGCGCCTCGCACATCGAGCTCGGCGAGGGCAACACGATCGCGCTCGATGGCTTTACGCTCGTCTCGACCGGCTGGGCCAACCCGACGCCCTGGAACACGTTCCGGGAGCTTCCCGAGCCGCAGCTCCGAGAACGGATCGATGGGCTGGTGGCCCAGGTCCCGGACCCGCATCGGGCGATCTTCAATTTCCACGCCCCGCCATACGGCTCCAATCTTGACAGTGCCCCCAAGCTCGATGCCGACATGAACTACGTCTCAGGCGGGCAGGCGCTGGTCCCGGTGGGCTCGAAGGCGGTTCGAGAAGCGATCCTGGCCTACGGGCCCCCACTTTCATTGCACGGCCATATCCATGAGGGCAAGGGAGCGGTCAAGTTGGGCCGGACCCTTGCGGTCAATCCCGGTAGTTCATACGAGGACGGCGTGCTCCAGGCCGCCGTGGTTGACCTCGACCCGAAGAAAGGCGAGGTGAAGCGCTATCTGCTGATCAACGGTTAACGCCTGACGCCTCGGACGCCCATCCGTGCGTTGCCCGCTCCGCGCGGTCGCTCACGCACCTGCAAGTGCGCTCGCTCCCGTGCTCGCGGTCGCCTTCGGCTGGAACGCCCGAGCCGCCAGGCTCTGGAGGAGGAGATCAGGAGGGATTCATGGCATCCGGAGTTGGCACCGCACCGTCGCTGTTTCTGCGGAACGCGACGGGGCTCGTCAAGGGCTGGTCAGGCTTTGACGCATTCACCTATTCGTTCATGTCGGTCAACCTCGTCACGCTGGGCATGTTCTACAGCCTGGCGGTGTTCGCCTACGTACCCACGGCCTCTCCGGTCCTGTCGATCCTGCTGGCCGCGATCGCGGTGACGTTCCTGGCGGTGGCCTACTCGGGCTTGATTGCCGCGATGCCCCGCGCCGGTGGAGATTACGTCTGGCAGAGCCGCGTCCTCGATGGGATCCCCGGGATCGTGACTGGCGCCGTCGTGGGTGGGGCGGCGGGCTATCTCGTCGCCCAGGCGGCCGGAATGGACAGTACCGTGGCGCTGGTCGCGGGCGTTGTCGGCCTCGCTGGTGGCGGTCTGATCGGCCGGCTCAAGGGCGGGATTGGGTTCGTCCTGGCAGCCACCGGCTGGTGGTTCATCCTGGCCATGTGGGCGCCGATCTATGGCGCCATTCTCAACCTGGAGTTCTTCCAGCCCCTGGCCGCGCTGCTCGGCATGGGCGACGCCCTCACCTTCTTCGCGTCGGACAGCGGCATCCTGTTTGTCTCGATCGTCACGATCGTCCTTACATCGGGCCTGGTCGCGCTAGGGATGGCCGGCTACGCGCGGATCCAGAAATGGTGTTTGTGGGCCGGGTTGATCGGCTTCGCGATCATGATCGTGCTGATGCTGGTCTCGTCCCAGGCTGACTTCCAGGCGGCGTTCGATCGCGCGAACGCCTCGCTGTTCGGGGTGCAGGGCGCCTACGACGCCACGATCGCCAACGCCGCCGCCAACGATGGCTATGTCGGGTCGCTCGAGCCCTTCTCGATGGGCGAGGATATGGGCGCAACGCTGACCGCGACCCTGGCGATGATCCCGTTCATGATGTTCTGGATCCTCTACCCCAACTGGGGGTCCACCCTGTACGGCGAGGTCCGCGGTTCGGGCGACTTCCGCAAGGTCCTGCGCGGGATGCTCGGCGGCATCTGGGTTACCGCGGCCCTGGCCATCGCGTTCGTAGTGCTGGCCGCCAAGACATTCGGCTGGCTGTTCTTCAACGCGACCAACGTCAACTTCATCAACTACTTCTACGGCTACACCGGCGACCCGACCGTTCCGATCTGGAGCTATCCGCCGTTGATCGTCTCGTACCTGGTGGACAACACGATCTTCCAGATTGGGATGGTCGTGCTGTTCGGCGCCTGGTTCCTGGGTTGGTCGGGGACGCTGTTCCTGTCGTCCACCCGGATGATCTTCGCCGCGGCCTTTGATCGGATCCTGCCAGAGAGTGCGGCGCGGGTCTCCGAGGGGCGGGCCGTGCCGATCATGGCGCTGCTCTACATCATGGTTCCGTCGGTCATCGTGAGCGTGATCTACGCCTACTCGCTCGATTTCCGGGCGCTCACGCTGGACGCGACCCTGGTGATCGCGGTGACCTTCCTGGGCAGTACCGTGGCCGCCGCCATCCTGCCCTGGTACAAGCCGAAGATCTTCGACAACTCGCCGGTGGCCCACCTCAAGCTGGTGATCAGCGGCGCGGGGTTGATCACCTCGGTCATCCTCGCCCTGGTCATCCACGCGTGGTTCTTCGACCCGCTGTACGGCATCGGCGTCGGCAATACCAATTCGATCATCTTCCTCGGCGTCCTCTACGGGGCGGCGGCGCTGCTGTACGTGGCTGCGCGGCTCTTCCGTCGCTCGCAGGGCGTTGATCTCGACGCGATCCACTCGGAGATCCCGTCGGAGTAGCGGCGGGCTCGCAGACACGACGAAGGCGCCTCGGCCCCCGAGGCGCCTTCATGTTCAGCTGGACTCGTGCCGACTAACCCAACTGATGTTCCCTGGTCCAAGTGAGACACGGCTCGTGGTCCGGGATGAGATCACTCGCCCGGCCCAGGCCGCCAGCCATCGGGGAGTCGACCTACCCGGTACGCACCGTACCGCGTTCCCCACGAGTGAACGTGATCCCCTGGCAGATTCGACACGTTGTGTCGATTTCTGGCGCGACCACGAGACGTTCATCCGCAATTCGGTACTGTCAGGACCCGAGGGCGGGGGATGGCGCGTGATGGCGGGGGATGGCGCGTGATGGCGGGGGATGGCGCGTGATGGCAGGGGATGGCGCGTGATGGCGGGGGATGGGCGCGTGATGGCGGCGCGGG
>JANPDO010000193.1:0-1515 GCA_031431535.1 Chloroflexota bacterium | reverse complement strand
GAGTCGGTCCCGGGGTCGGAGTCGGTCCCGGGGTGGGGGGCGGCGCCGCACCGGGAACGCACTCCACAACGGGGTTCCCGACGGTTTCGAAGCGAATGTTGTCGAGGAAGACCGCAGAGTCCAGGGCACCGTCGCCCTGGTCGAAGATCGAGAGATACAGGCTCGACGTGCCCGAAGGAACGGGCGTCGCTGCTTCAAGCTGCGGCGAGGCACCGCCATACACCGTTCCGGTGGCATTCCCAGCGGTCATGGCGGTGGCGCCGGTGCTGTTGATGCTGATCACGTCACCTGTTGGATCGAAGGCGAAGTTGTTCGGCGCGCTGATCGCACTGCCACTTGTCGTCCAGCTCGAGGTGCCGAGCTCGGCAATAAAAGCGTCGTTGAATGAGCTACCGACGAATGTGGGGAACTCCTCGGAATAGAAGGCGAAGTCGAGGCGCAGGCAGTTGGCTCCGGCCGGAGCCAGGAGATCCAGCTTCAGGATCGTCACGTCTTGATCCGTGTCGCCACGTATGGGCGCGCCGCCCAGGCCCACGTCCGCGGAGTCGGTTTCCGGTTGGTCGGCTTGACTGACGTCACCGGACGTCAGAATCCCGAATGTCCCGCCCGAAGTCGGCAAGAAGCTGAGGGCATCTGACGTGCCGGTTGGCAGGACGGGAAACTCGACGTCGGTCGGTGGGTGGGCCACGAACGTCGCGTCGACGAGGCGGGATGGGTCCGCGAGCATCGCCTGGGCCAGTGCCGTTGCTCCACTCCCCGTGTTGGCTGCCGGAGTGATCGCAGCCGCGAAAGCGGGACCTGCCGCCGCAGACGACCAGCCGACGAAGATGGCGAGCAGGCCGAGCGCCCGAAGATGCTTCCGAATCATCGCGATTCACCCTCTGTGGCGCATGCGCGCCCGCCGCGGTGGGATCGGTCTCGCCGCTTCGCTGACAGGCACGACGGTCAGGCGACCGTTTGGGACGTCGTGCCCTGGACCCCCACTCCCGCGGCTTCCTCCCGTGCGAAACGCACTGTGCGCCGGGCGAGATCAAATAACAAGAGCCGAAAACGCCGGGAGCCCGGCGCGACCTACCTCGTCACGATCAGCGCGTCGAGATCGAACCGCGGGCGGGAACTTGGTCCGGCAGCGTGATGACGACCGTGTGCGCGCCGAGCGCCAGGAGTTTGCTATCGAGGATGCGCCGCCAGGCCGATCCGATGCGCGATCGCCGCTGCTTCGACCCGATTGCGTACTCCGAACTTGCCGAGGATGTTCGAAACATGGACGCTGGCGGTCTTGCGAGTGATGAACAGGGCGTCCGCGATCTCTTGATTCGACCAGCCGGCCGCGACCAGCCGGATCACCTCCGACTCGCGCTCCGTCAGGCCGAGCTCCTCGAAATGGTCATCAGCAGGGGGCGGAGGCGTCGCCTCTCCCTCGACGTGGGCGGGCAGCTCGATCCGAGCGTACCGCGCGAGCAGCTCGATTTCCGAGCGGAGCGGAACCGCGTCGAGCGCAGCCGCGACGCGATG
>JANPDO010000192.1:0-25332 GCA_031431535.1 Chloroflexota bacterium | reverse complement strand
GGCGTTCGAACGCGGATCGAAGCGGGCCCTTCCAACCACCCTCTTTCACGCACGGGCAGGCCGCCGTCCAGCGGAGAAGCCCGTGGTGGCAGCTCCACGACGTCCGCTCGGCGATCCGGACCGGCTCGAACGGTCGACCGGCCGGCTCGCGCAGCGCCTCCGACAGGGTGGAGACCGTGAAGGTGCGCCCGATTTCGTGCGGCCCCGGCTGGACGAGGCGTTTGAGGAACAATTCTCGGAAGGTCTGGTGATGACCGTACAGCTCACCGTCGGTGGCGATCACCACGACGGGCGGAGCGGCTCCAACCAGCGGTTGCCCAAACCGTGGGTCCAGGCGCGCCTTGGTGAAGTGATCCGCATCGGCGGTCATGGCGGTTTCGAACGAGACCGCCCCGGACAGGCCAGCATCGTAGAGCGCGACCACGATGTGGCGGCCGTCACCCAATTCGACCCGGTAGGGCCGGCGGGTTTCCACGCCGACGTCCGCAACCTGCCACGGCGCGAGGATCGTATGCCTGACCCCGTGCTCCGCGAGCACGTGCAGCGTGGCGAGATCGACCGCGGTCTCCGGCAACCACATCCCGTCTGCGACTCGGCCAAAGCGGACCTCGAAGTCACGCAGCCCCCAGCGAATCTCGGTGCGGCGATCTGCCGCGGACGCGAGGGGCAGGATTGAGTGGTGGTAGGCCTGCGCCATCCCGTTGACCCCTTGATCGCCCGCGACGAAGCCGGCGTAGGCGACGGGATCGCTGTCGCGCATCCAGCCGGCCAGCGTTGGGCCGAGGTCCCACGAGATGTGCCCCAGGTTCCCGAGCTCGGCGTTCGGACGGTAGCACTCCGCGCTGACCCGGGCGTTCCAGTCGTGTGCCGGAGCCGCCGACGGATCGGCCGGAACCTGGCCGCTGAACGGATCCGTCCGTGACGGCTGATAGAAGTGCGCGTGAACGACTAGGCGGCCGCGACTCATGTGGTGCAACTCACGTGGTCCGGATCGGCGACGTATTGGCGCCGGTTTCCTCGGCAGTTCGGTCCCGGGCCGTGCTGATGTTGTGGGCGATCGTCACGGTGAACACCGCCCCTGGCTGCAGCGACAGTGGCCACGACAGCAGGAGACCGGAGCCCTGGTAGACGCGCTCGAAGCCGCCTTCGGAGTTCGAGACGGTCTCGACCGGCGCCCACCACGCCTCGACCGGGCTTGATGTGGTCGTCGCGACTGCAAGGCCCACGTCGTCGTTGCCCTGCGCGAGTCTCGAGACACCCTTCGCGGATCCGCCCGAATCGTGCGCCGCCCGTTCGCCGCCGATCTCCCACCAGGCCGCAGGGTTGCTGCCGCCGCCGAGCATGGTCAACGTCCACTCGAGCCCGAGCAGCGCCTCCAGGGGTCCCTCGGAGCGGTTCTCGATCGTCAGCGTGACTGCGAGCGTCGGGTTGCGCCGGTCGCCTCCGAGGGTGATCTCCTTGACGACACGGATCGGGGCGCTGCCGCCGTCGGTCGCCAGGGAACCGAGGCGGGCGACGACCAGGCGGTTTGGCTCGAGGAGGTCGATCTCGAACGCGCCGTCGACGGCGTCCCCAAGCTCAGTCGCCGTGCCGGTTGCCCACGACGCGCGATCCGTGCCGGGCGCCAGGAGGCGGACCAGGCCTGACCGACGCTCGTACGGGTCGTAGTGGAGGCGGGCGGCCAGGCCGTCCTCCCTGGTGGCGACCGTGTCGTGGATCGACGCCGGGCCGGCCGGCCCATCAGACACCGCCGCGTCGTCCAGGGCCGCGCCGGCAAGCGCCGCCGCGCCCTCCTCATGGTCGCGCAGGGTCTGGTGGTACGCCTCCGGGCGGCGGCGCAGGACGGCCGCGAGGGCATGGCGAACGGCCCGGATGTCCCAGCCTCCGATCCCGGCTCCACTCGCCAGATGCACCGTGACGACCTGGCCCGGACCCGCGACCCGGATATCGTCCTGGCCGTCCATGTCCAGGTCGCGACGTTCGGCCGCGCACAGCTCCCCGGCTGCGGTATCGGCCAGGTCCTCGGCCGCAATCAGGTGTTCGTAGGTCGCCAGCCGCATATGGCTGAGGTAGATCCCGCCGAAGAGGCCGTGCCAATAGCAGTCGTTGGACTGGCCACGGTACAGGTGGTCGCTGGCCAGATCGCGGACGGCGCCGGGCGCCATCTGATCCACCTTGTCAGAGGTCCGCAGCATCTGCTTGTGCAGGTCGTTGATCTCGCGGTACTTGACCTGGAAGTTCCGCCAGAAGGCGCCGCGCAGCCAACGTGCCTCCGGCCGGCCGGTGTCGCGCGCCTCATGCAGGACCCTGGCGTAGGCCCGACTCTCGTCGGCGGGCAGCGCCCACTCACCCATCTCGGCGTATGAACCCGTCGGGATGTAGACCCGTCCGATCGGCCGATGGTTGGCCAGCCACACCGAGGGCGTGGTCGTCGCGAGCCAGCTCGCATTGGCCTCGAGCGCCTCGAAGAATCGGCCCACCCAGCGACGCTCGCCCCAGCAATGCTCCCAGGTCGTTGGCCAGGACCCGAACTTCTCGCCGTCGTCGCCCATCATCCCCACGCGCTGACCGTCATCTGTGGCATGGGCGCGCAGGTAGCCGATCACGTCGTCCACCTCGCGAAACGGGATCCGGTAGCGGAGGCCCTGTTCCGTGCCGAAGATGGTCAGCAACCGACCCTGGTCCTCCGTGGTGTACGGCCCCCACAGGTCCGCCTCGGGGATCGCCGCGGCACGAAAGTGGGCGTCGTCGAGGATCGTCCAGCGATAGCCGGCCGCCACCAGGGAGGTTGGCAGGTCCGGCTCCCACACACGCTCTGCCAGCCATGCGCCGCGTGGCCGCCGCCCGAACAAGGCTTCCAGGTCATCACCCATTCGCTGAAGCTGGCCGATCCGGTCCCGCTCCGGCAGCGACGCCAGCACCGGTTCGTAGTAGCCGCCGCCCAGGATCTCCACCTGGTCGCGCGCCACGAGAGCAGAAAGGCGGGCAATGAAGTCGGGACGCTCTGCACGCAGCCATTCCAGCAGCGGACCGCTGTAGTGGAGCGAGAGGCGTACCCCCGGATGGTGCTCCAGCGCCTCCACCATCGGCAGGTATGCCCGCTCATAGACCTCGGCGAACACCCAGCCGAAGTTGCCCACCGGCTGATGGTTATGGATCGCCAGCGCCAGCGAGATCCGCGGGGCCAAGGGGCCGCTTAGCCGGCTTCGGTGACGGTCGGAACCGACGCCGAGCGGGTCACAGACACCCCGGCCGCCGGCAGATACAGCAGCTCGGCGTACTCGTGGAGCATTCGCGTGCTGGAGAACTGCCACAACGCCGTGGCCATCGCCCGGCGCATCGTGCCCAGCCAGCGCTTCGGGGTTCCATCGGCCTCGCGCTCGTAGTAACTCGGAACGATCTCGTTCTCGAGCAGCCCGTACAGGGCCTGGGCATCGGCCCAATCCTGGGCGGGCTCGTCGGGGTTCACGTCCCGGCCGCCGATCGCCCAGCCGTTGTCATGTTTGTGTCCTTCGTCCCACCAGCCATCAAGGACGCTGACGTTCGGTACGCCGTTCTGGGCGGCCTTCATGCCCGACGTCCCCGACGCTTCGAGGGGCCGGCGTGGATTATTGAGCCAGACATCCACGCCCTGCACCAGGAACCGACCGACCCGCATGTCGTAGTCCTCGAGGATAAAGACACGACCGCGCAGTTTCGGCCAGCGCGACCGGCTGAAGATATCCTGGATCACCTTCTGCCCCGGTCTGTCTGCCGGGTGAGCCTTGCCGGCGAAGACGACATTGACCGGCCGGTTCTCGTCCCACAGCATTCGAGCCAGGCGGTCGACGTCGGTGAACAGCAGTTCAGCTCGCTTGTAGGTCGCGAACCGGCGGGCAAACCCGATCGTGAGGATGTCCGGATCCAGCGCGGTCTCCAGCTCCGCAAGGACGGCCGGCGCCTCACCGTGGCGTGCAAACTGGCTCCGCAGCCGGCCCCTCACGAAGAGTGCCAACTCTCGCTTCTGGCGCAGGTGCGCGGCCCATAGTTCCCGGCCCGGGATTCGCTCGAGCCGCTCCCAGAAGCGGCTGGTCTCGGTGCTCGCGTCGAGGTCGTCCAGGTCCGCGCCAAGGTCCTCAAGCAGCTCCACGATGGGGGATCCGATCCAGCTGGGTCCGTGGATGCCGTTGGTCAAGCCCAGGATCGGGCGCTCGATGACACCCTGCCAGGTGCCGTTCGCCGTCTGGCCGTGGAGCTTGCTCACGGCATTCGATCCGCTAGTGAGCCGCAGCGAAAAAGCCGTCATATCGAACTGCGCCGGGTCGTGATCAACGCCGAGGCCCAACTGGAGCATTCGCTCCACCGATACACCGCCACCGTCGAGGAGGGGCCCGGCCACGCGCCGAACCAGGTCGCCGTCAAACCGCTCGTTGCCGGCCGAGACGGGGGTGTGGATCGTGAACACGCTGTCCTTGCGGACCATCTCCCAGGCCTGGTCAAGCGGCAGCCCGGTGGCCACGAATTCGCGGGCACGCTCGGCGAGCAGGAGTGCGGAGTGGCCTTCGTTGAGATGCCAGGCGGCTGGCTTGAGGCCGAGCGCACGCAGGGCTCGAACGCCGCCGATTCCGAGCACGATCTCCTGGTGGAGGCGCATCTCGCGACCGCGGACGTACAGGATGTTGGTGATCGGCCGGTCGTAGTCGTGGTTTTCGGCCACATCCGTGTCGAGCAACAGGACCGGCACCCGGCCGACCTGCGCCAACCAGACCGCTACCGACAGGTCGCGATTCGGCAGCTCCACGGTGACGGTCAACGGCAAGCCTGACTCGTCCTGAACACGACTGAGGGGCAGCCGGCTCAGGTCGTAGTCCGGATAGTTGTGCTCCTGGTGGCCGTCGGCATCGATGGATTGGCGGAAATAGCCCTTTCGGTAGAGCAAGCCGACCCCGACCAGCGGCAGCGCCATGTCGCTGGCCGATTTCATGTGGTCGCCGGCGAGCACCCCGAGACCACCTGAGTAGATCCCGAGCGACTCGTGGAACCCGTACTCCGCACAGAAGTAGGCGATCGGCCCGCTCAGCGCCTCGCCATAGCGGCGCTGGAACCAGTGCCCGGACACATCCGCCATATAGGCATCGAATGCGCCCAGGACGTCGTGATACTCGGCCAGGAACTTCTCGTCATCGAGCAGGCGGGACCACTCCGTCGGTCCGCTGATGACCGGGATCGGGTTGCGGTAGCGCGTCCAGGCGGTCCGGTCGATCAGGCTCCACAGGTTCCGCGTCCCGGGATGCCAGGCCCAGTAGAGGTTGTAGGCCAGTCGGCGCAGGCCTTCGAGGCGCGGCGGTAGTGCGAAACTGGCCGCCGGGATGGACGGGACTCGGATAGGGTCCATTGGCGCAGCATCATAGCGGGCGTCGCCGTGGCGAACCCGGCCCGAACGGGTCGGGCAGGCGCCGGGCGGATACGATGCAAGGATGCCGATTCGCGTCGTCTTCCTTGCGGCCGAATGCGAGCCGTGGGCCAAGACCGGCGGTCTGGCCGACGTCGTCGATGCGCTGGCGCGCGCTCTGGGACGACTTGGCGACAATGCGATCGAGACCCCCGTCGACGTGTTTCTGCCGCGCTATCGAAACGTCCCGGAGCCGGCTTCGGTGGAGCGAGCCGTGACCCTGGCGGTGCCTGACCCGCGCGCGCCGTCCGGCCACAGCCCGGTCAGCGTGTTGGACGTGCCTGGAAACGGCTATCGGCTGCGCCTGATCGAGCTGCCTTCGGCGTTCGACCGCGCGGGGCTCTACGGCGACGCGACGGGCGATTACGCCGACAACGCGTGGCGTTTCGGCATGTTCTGTCGGGCCGCGCTGGAGGCGCTGCGCGCGGATGGCCGCCCGGTCGACGTCCTGCACCTGCACGACTGGCACACGGGGCCGGCGGCGATCTTCCGGGACGCCCGATATGCCGACGATCCGATCATCGGCGGCGCCGCCATGGTCATGACGGTGCACAACCTGGCCTACCACGGCTGGACGCCTCGGTCGGGTCTCGCCCAGCTGGGGCTGCGCCCTGGCGACGGCGTGGTGCCGGTGGGCGCCGACGGCATTGACCTGCTGCGTGCCGGGATCGAGCGCTCCGAACTGGTGAACACGGTCTCGCCGGGCTTTGCCGCTGAGGCGCTCACGCCGGACTTTGGGATGGGGCTGGACGCGACCTTGCGCGAGATGGGCGACCGGTTCGTGGGGATTCTCAACGGTCTGGACACCACGGTCTGGGACCCGGCCACGGACCTGGACCTCGCGGCGCCGTATGCGCGCGGAGACCTGGCCGGAAAGGCGGCCTGCCGCGCGGGCCTGCTAGGCCGCGTGGGGTTTGATGCGGCCGATCCTGGCGCCGTGATCGGAATGATCGGTCGGCTGGATCCGCAGAAGGGCTTCGATCTGCTGTCCGGCGCTGCACTGACCCTCCTGGATCGTGGAGTGCGGCTGGTCATCCAGGGGAGCGGCGACCCGGCGCTGGCCGGTCCGTTCCGTGCCCTTGCATCCGCGAACCCCGACCGTGTCGCGCTAATCGAGCGCTTTGATCGAGCCATGGCCAGGCGGATCTACGCGGGCGTCGACTTCTTCGCGATGCCATCGCGCTTCGAGCCATGCGGACAGGGGCAGATGATCGCGTTGCGCTACGGCACCCCACCGATCGTTCGGCGCACCGGCGGCCTGGCGGACACGGTCGTCGACGAGACGGCGAACCCCGGCCGCGGGACCGGGTTCGTGTTCGAGGAGGCCAGCGTGGCGGCGTTGATCGCGGCATGCGAGGCGGCGATCGGGTTCCGCGCGGAGGGGGGGCGGGCCTGGGCTGGTTTGCTGGACCGCGGAATGACGATCGACTTCGACTGGACGACGGGATCGGCGCCACGCTACGTTGAGTTCTATCGGCGCGCCATTTCGATCCGGACCGCGCGCGAGCCCTGATTCCCGGTCAGGAACCTCGCCCGAGCGCGCCGATCCCGGTCGCGCCCCGTGAGCGCCAGGCCTGACTTCCGGTCAAGAGCCGCCCAGGGCATGCAGGAGCGCCTGTGTCAGCTCGATCGGGTGGGTCCTCTGTGGCGCATGCGGCGCGCCAAGAAGCGTGATGACGTGGTCGGCCCCGATGAGCGCCTCGAACGTCGGTAGCGCTGCGTCTGGCAGCATCCCGCCGACCGTGGGATCGCCCCGAATGATCCAGGTCGGCACGCCCGCGGCGGCCGGGTCGGCAAGGTCGGCGAGCCCACCATCCCAGTCGCCATTGTCGAGCAGCACGGCGCGCGCCGCCTCGCGATCGAGCTGGGCCATCGCCTCCGCTTTGGCTTCGATGTCGACCCCCGACCAGCTCGGATTCTCGGCGCGCAGTCGCTCGGCGGCGGTAATCGGGTCAGTTTCCAGCTGCCCCTCAGCCTGTCTCACCATCCCGGCGAGAATCGCCTGGGAGATCGCGGGGGGATCCAGGAGCACCATCGTACCCGGCCTGACGCCGGCCCGCGGCAAGGCCGCCGCGGTCATCGCGCCCCAACTGTGCCCCACCACCTGGAGGTCCGGGGTCGCGAGGCCCGCGGAGCGGATCCATGCGGCAACGTTCGCAGCGTTGTCGCGGAATCGCTGGTGCCCGAGCCAGTGGCCCGTCAAGCCGTGCCCCGGCAGGTCCACGGCGATGACCCGACGGCCGGTCATCGCGAGCGCCGGCCCGATCCGCCACCAGATTCTCGCCGAGGCGGTCACGCCGTGGATCAGAAGCAACGGCCGTGCGCTGGGTTCGCCCCACTGGAGCGACGAGAACGGGATTCCGGCCGCCGTCACCGTTGAGCGCCTGCCAGGGTCAGGAACTCCGGCATCGAGACTGGCGAGGACCGAACTGGGCAGGTCCGGACTGGGCAGGTCCGGACTGGGCTCGGTCATGGGCTCCAGCACCGTAGCACAGGGTGGACGCGCGACCCGTAGAATCACGACCCAATCGCACGGAGGCTCTGATGAGCAAGCAGTTCGTCGTCCAGTTGAAGAACGTCCCGGGCTCACTGGCGATCCTGGCCGAGGCGCTTGCGGCCCGCGGCGTGGACCTGCGGGCGATCGGAGGCGGGAGCATCGGTGATAGCGGCCACGTGATCATGACCACCGCAGACGACGACGGCACCAGGGCCGTGCTCGATCACGGCGGCTACGTCTACGTCGAAGGTGACTCGATCCTGGCCGAGGTTGACGACAGGCCGGGCGGGATGGCCAGGATGTCGCGTGCCCTTGCCGATGCCGATGTGAACATCCTGGGTCACCTCTTTCTTGGCCGCTGGGGCGACCGTGCGATGTTCACGTTCGTGGTCGACAAGCCCGAGGTCGCGCGTCCCATCCTCGAACGGAAGGGCTGACGCCCGGGCCACATTCGACGCTGCTCCCGGTAGCAGCTCTGGCCAACTTCCATGAAGTCGGCTATGCTCGGTCCCTTCGTGCTCGAACTGGCGCTCCGGTCAGCGCCGCGGTACCACACACCGTCCGATCTCGACCCACCCACGCCCAGACCGGGTCCCGCCAGGCGGGAGGGCCCCGATCAGGAGCGTCCCTTCATGTCATTCGATGGTCTCGGGCTGGCGCCCGAACTCCTCCGCGCCGTAGCCAGCCAGGGCTACACGGTCCCCACCCCCGTACAATCCGAGGCGATCCCGCTCGTCCTCGCCGGTCGGGACCTGCTCGCCGGCGCCCAGACCGGCACCGGCAAGACGGCCGCTTTCGTCCTTCCGATGCTGCAGCGCCTCCATGCCTCGCGGCCCTCCGCCGGGCCACGGATCATTCGCGCGCTCATCCTGACCCCCACGCGCGAGCTCGCCCTCCAGGTCGAGGAAAGCGTGCGCACGTACGGCGCCCAGAACCCGATCCGCTCGACCACCATCTATGGCGGCGTCGGTTTCGATCCGCAGGTCCGCGCCCTCCGAGCCGGCCCGGAGATCGTGGTTGCGACACCCGGACGGCTGCTCGATCATCTCGGACAGGGCACGATCAACCTATCGCGCGTCGAGATCCTCGTCCTCGACGAGGCCGACCGAATGCTGGATATGGGTTTCATCCGTGACATTCGGAAGGTGCTGGCGGTTCTGCCGCCGCGCCGCCAGAACCTGCTCTTCTCGGCGACCTTCTCGGACGAGATCCGGCGGTTGGCCGACGGGCTCCTCGACAATCCGGCCTCGGTCCAGGTCTCGCCCCGCAACAAGGCCACGGACCTGGTGACCCAGGTGGTTCATCGGGTGGATCGCGAGCGCAAGAAGGAACTGCTCGTTCACCTGATCCGGACCGGCCGGATCGATCAGGCGCTGGTGTTCACCCGGACCAAGCACGGCGCGAACCGCCTGGCCACCCAGCTCGAGCACGACGGGATCCTGGCGACCGCGATCCACGGCAACAAGAGCCAGCCCCAGCGGGTACGAGCGCTGGCCGACTTCAAGGCCGGCCGCTTCACGGTGCTTGTGGCCACCGAAGTCGCCGCGCGCGGGCTCGACATCGATGCGCTCCCTCACGTCGTCAACTACGAACTGCCGATGGTCCCCGAGGACTACGTCCACCGCATCGGGCGAACCGGGCGAGCGGGCGTCGACGGCGATGCCGTCTCCCTCGTTTGCGTCGACGAACTCAAGCTGCTCCGAGACATCGAGGCGGTGCTTCACCACCCGATCCCCACGGAGACGATCGAAGGCTTCGAGCCAGACCCGCGCATCCGCCCCGAGCCGATCCTTCGCGGTGGGCTCGGTGGGACGCGTCCGAGCGGCCTGCGCACAGGTGGGCCGCGCCCAGGCGTCGCCTCACGTCCTGGTGGCCAGCCACGTTTCGGTAGTTTGCCGCGTCCGGGGGTGCAGCCGCTGCTCCAGGCACCACGGCCAAATGCCGGCAACACGCTTCATTCGCAGGACCAGCGACTTGGTGGCGGTCCGCGCTCCACCGAGGATTCGCGGCCCGGAGGTGGGCCACGACCCGGCAGTGGGCCACGACCCGGCGGCTCCGGTCGGGCGGCCCCGAACCACGGGGGATTCGCCGGTCCCCGCCGACCCGGTCAAGGAATCGGAAACGGCGGACCGAGCCGCCCGGCCCACGCCCCGCGACCGAACGTGCGCCCAGCGGTGCGGCCGACCGAGCCGGGCCGAGGATCCGACTGGACAGCCCGGCGCCCATCGCAAGCCGGCGGTTCCGGGCGCCCCATGCCAGGCGAGCGGTTCGCCCGGAACGTCGGCCGACCCGACCGCTGACCCGGGCGCCCGCAGCCCGGGGTTTCGCTCGGCCCGTTGCCGGGAATCCCTGCCTGGTGGCCGCCTCGATGGCATTCCGCGGCGCGCGGCTGATCGAATTCCAGGACCGGGATCCGATCAGCACCCAGCGCATCCGAGTTGAGCGGAGGCTGCGGCTGATCGAGGTCGATCCGCAGCACGCCACCGACGCGCCGGACCGATAGCGGGATTTCGGCGTCGAACGGGAGTCCGACCCAGGTCAGGCCGATCGTCCGATCAGTTACGTTGGCGACCAGCACGTCGTACCAGCGAACGGACATTCCGTCACCTGGAGCGCCCGAGCTCGCACGTGAGCGTCCTAACTAGGTTAGAACAGAGGTTCTATACTTGCCCACATGGGCACCCGTGCGAGTGTGTGCAAACTGCCACCAAATACGGACGCGGGCGAGACATGCAGGGCGTGGTACTCCGACTGGGACGTCACGCTATCTCGAGCGTAAGCGCTCCGCTTGGCGTGCCCAGGCCCATATTCTGGATATCCTCCGCGACGTGCCCTGCGCGGACTGCAAGCGGCGATTCCTGCCATGCGCCATGGACTTTGACCACCGCAATCCCGAGGAGAAGCAATACACCGTGACGCGGATGATCGGCCGAGCAGGGACGAAGCGGATCTTGGCCGAGGTCGCCAAGTGCGATATTGTCTGTGCGAACTGTCATCGGCTTCGAACGTTCGACCGGCGGATGGCGGATCGCGACATGCGGGAGTAGCTCAGTTGGTGGAGCGCCAGCCTTCCAAGCTGGATGTCGCGGGTTCGAGCCCCGTCTCCCGCTCCACTTCCTCCACCGGTCCGTTCGGGATGACGCCGAAACGCTAGTCGTGCGGCTGGATCGGGCGGCGCCTCATCACACCCGACCATTTTGGGCGGTGCTTGACGGCCCGCGCCCGACTGGCTAGATTCCTGATGACAAGTGACCTTGCATCAGCAACTCATGCTGACTTGCGGGTGATGCGGAGACGGGCCGGGGCCCCACGATACGGGAGAACTGATCGATGGATGCTGGGGCGCTTTCGAGCGGGCTGCTGACTGGGCTGCGCGAAGGCGTGGAAGCGGCTCTGATCGTGAGCATCATTTGCGCCTACCTCGTCCGAACCGGGAATCGGCGTCACTTGCCAACGATCTTCGTCGGCGTCGGTCTGGCGGTCGGGCTCAGTGTCGTGCTCGGCGTCGCGCTGTTCGTGACCGTCGGCAGCTTCGAGGAGCCGTACGAGCAGCTGTTCGAAGGGATCACCCTGCTGGTGGCCGCCGCGGTCGTGACCTGGATGCTGTTCTGGATGCGCCGAATGGCCGCCAGCGTCAAGGGAGAGCTTCAGGCGGCCGTGGATCGCGCGCTCGACGAAGGGTCGGCGCGGGCCCTCGGGTTGCTGGCGTTCGTCGCCGTGATCCGCGAGGGGATCGAGACGTCCCTGTTCCTCACCGGCCAGGCTGCGTCGGCGGACCTCGCTGCCGGCTCGGTCGTCGTCGGCGCGGTGATCGGCCTCGCGATTGCACTGTTCCTCGGCGTCGGGTTCTACCAGGGGACCCGCCGGCTCAACCTCGCCTCGTTCTTTCGCTGGACCGGGATCGCGCTGGTCTTCATCGCCGCCGGGCTGCTCGGGGTTGCCGTTCACGAGTTCATCGAGATCGGGGTGATCCCATTCGGGACAGCGCCGCTGTTCGACCTGAGCGCGATCCTGCCCCACGACCCGGCCGCCGGCAACCTGCTCGGCCAGTTCCTGCGTGCGCTGTTCGGCTACACCTCGACGCCCGAGACGACCACATTCTTCGTGTGGCTCGCCTACGTGTTGACCGTGCTCACGCTCTACCTGCGCCCGATTCAGCCCACCCCGGCCCGACCCGATGGGACCGTAGCGCCAGTCCAGGCGCCGGGCTGAGGGGCGAACCGGCCGCAGACATCGCCGGTCGAGACGCCCGCGAATCTGGCGCTCATCTCCGATTCGGGCGGTCCCGATCAGAACGGCAGGAGCGAGCCGAGGTCTGGCAGCGTTGCGTCGAGGCCCAGCAGGAAGATCGACCCGATCACGAGGCTGAAGACCCCGGCCACCGCGCCGAACGTCACGTAGACCCGCTCGCGCGCCTGGCTGGAGACGAAGCCGACCGAGCTGACGAGCACGATCGCGAAGTTCGAGATCAGCAGGCCGAGCACGAACGCCAGGAGCATCGGCACGCCAAGGCCGGCACTCGATGCTCCGCCGACCGCACCGATCAGCAGCACCTGGCTGCCGGTTTCGGCGCCGATCCCGTGGATCATCCCGACCCCAAACGCCGTACGGGTGCCGTACGAGCTCATCTCGAGCGGCTCCACGTGCTCATGGCCGTGCAGCCACGCCTGAAACCGGCGCCAGCCGATGCGGGCGCCATCAAAGACGAGCATCCACCGGCTTCGAAGGTGGAACGTCTCGCCGGCCCGTGCGTAGCGATAGACCGAGTAGATCACCCATAGGCCGAGACCCACGAGGGTCACACCGACGATTCGGCCCATTAGCGGATCGAGCCATTCGGGCAGCAACGCGCCGAGGCTCAGGGCCGCCAGCCCGAGGGCCACGACCACCAGGCCATGCCCAAGGGCGTACAGCGTCCCGAGGCGGATCGCCTCCGCCTGGCCGGACAGCAGCGCGCTCGAACGCGGTTGTGCCACTGCAACCGGCGCCGGAGCCACGGGGGCGGTCCGCGCAGAACCACCGGTCGCGGCATGCGCTGAAACCTCCGGTGCCCCGCCATGACCGTGGCTGTGGCCGTGGGCGACCAGGTGTTGCTCCGCGTGAACCGCCTCGGCGGTGTGTGCAGCCGCGGTGGTGCTGGTGATGTCAGTGATCGCGGCGATGTGATCCCAGTCGATCCCGTGACGGATTCCCAAGAAGAGACCGGTGAGCAGGACGCCCAACGCGACGGGGGTCGGAGCGGTGGCGAGGGCCGCGACGATGGATTCGGTCATGCTGGGTCCTCGCTGGGATTGCCGCGAGCGTACCGGATGGCCGCCCATATTGCAACGAGTCGCAAGTGCACCATCAGGCGCTCACCGATGTATGCTTCGCGCGATGTCCTCCAACGGTTCACACGGCGCCGCGCCCATGGCGGACTGGCCGAACGTCCGCCAGCGGCTGCGCACCCACGGGTTGCGCTGGACGCCGCAGCGCCGGTTGCTCATCGAGGTCCTCGCGCACACGGACGGTCACGTCACGGGCGCCGAGCTCATCGAGCGTTGCCGAACCGTGGACCCCGCCACAATCCCGTCGACCGTCTACCGGACGCTCGACGTCCTGGAAGGACTTGGGCTGCTCAGCCACAGCCACGGCGCGGACGGGCGCGAGGAGTTCCACGTCCAGCCGGTCGCGACGCACGGCCATCTGCACTGCGATTCGTGCGGGACGACCTGGGAGATCATGGCCGATGAAGCCGCCGCCGTGGTCGATTCGATGCAGCGCAGCCGCGGCTTCGCCGTCGACCTGAGCCATCTGTCGGTCGCCGGCCGGTGCGCTGGCTGCTCGCAGGCGCGGGCTGGCTGACGGGCCGCACGGAGATGACGATATGGCAAGTCTGATCGCAGGCCGCCGGGTCTCGGCCCGGACGCGGTCCGGTCCGGCCGAACGGGTCGTCCCTGGGCCCGGGCAGGAGTCCGTCTGGGACTACCCGCGCCCACCGCGGGTTGAAGCCGTTCAACAACGGCTTCGGGTGATCGTGGATGGTGAATTGCTCGCCGACACCATGAAAGGTTTCCGGGTCCTGGAAACCGCCGGAGCGCCCGTCTACTACTTCCCGCCGCAGGATGTCCGGATGGACCGGCTCGTTCACAGTCCGCACGGTTCGCACTGCGAGTGGAAGGGGACCGCGAGCTACCACACCTACGTGGAAGGGTCGCGTCGGATCGACAACGTCGCCTGGTCGTATGCGTCACCGAACCCTGCCTACGAGGCAATCCGGGGCCACCTGGCCTTCTATCCCGGACGCGTCGACGAGGCCTGGGTCGGCGAAGAGTTGGCCACCCCGCAGCCCGGCCATTTCTACGGCGGCTGGGTGACCTCGGGGATCGTCGGCCCGATCAAGGGCGAGCCCGGCTCCTTCGGCTGGTAGACATCAGTCGGCCGTCGGAACGCCCATGATGTTGAACCCGCCATCGACATAGATCGTCTCGCCGGTCACCGCGCTCGACAGTTCGGACGCAAGATACAGGGCGGTTCGCCCGACGTCGTCGGGCGTGATGTTGGCTCGCAGCGGTGAGGCATCCGCAAACGCTCGATACATGCCCTTGAACCCGGCGATCCCGGACGCGGCGAGGGTCCGAACCGGGCCGGCACTGATGGCGTTCACCCGAACGCCGTCCGGTCCCAGGTCGGCGGCCAGGTAGCGAACCGAAGCTTCGAGCGCCGCCTTCGCCACGCCCATGACGTTGTAGTTGGCGACCACCTTCTCGGCACCGTAATAGGACAGGGTCAGGATTGACGAACCGCGGCGCAGCAGCGGTCGCGCCTCGCGCGTCAGGGCCAGCAGGGAATAGGCCGAAATGTCCAGCGCCAGCGCGAAACCCTCACGGGAGGTGTCCACGAAGCCGCCCTCGAGATCCTCGCGGCGGGCGAATGCCAGGGCATGGACCAGGATGTCGAGTCGATCGTGCGTCTCCGCCCAACGCGCGAAGACGGTCCGGATCTGGTCGTCCGACTGCACGTCGCATGGCTCGACGAAGGTCGAGCCGATGGAGGTGGCCAGCGGCCGGACGCGTCGCTCAAGCAGGCTCTCGACCGACGAAAAGCCGACCTCGGCGCCCGCGTCGTGGAGCGCCCGGGCGATGCCCCAGGCGATCGAATGATCGTTGGCGACGCCGAAGATCAGCGCGTTCCTGCCGTCCAGCAACCCCATCCGTGCACCTCGACGTCGATCGCCGCGCGACGCGGCCCACGGCAGCCTACCATCGGGCGGTGCCAGTGACCGACCTTGCCGCCCTACGGTCCACCCTGCTCGGCGTCGAGGGCTTCATTCTCGATGTCGACGGCGTGCTGGTCCTCAAGGGCGAGCCCATCGCGGGCTCCGTGGAAGCGCTCGCCCGCCTGGATGCCCGCGGCTCGCCGTACCGGGTGGTTACCAACTTCTCGCTCGCCCACCGGACGACGCTGGCGGCGCGGTTCGCGGCCAGAGGTACGACGCTCGACCCGGAACGGATGGTCACCGCCGCGTCTGCCTCCGCGACCTACACGGCCACGCACTTCGAGGGCGGTTCAATCTATGCGATCGCCGCACCGGATGCCCTCAGGGAATTCGATGGGCAGCGCCTGCTTTCGAGTGAGGCTGCCGCGGCGGCGATGCCCGGGGAGGTCGCGGCGGTCGTAATCGGCGATGGCGGCGACGACCTGTCCTTTCGAAACCTGGACACCGCTTTTCGGCTCATTCGCGGCGGCGCGGCATTCCTGGCAATGCACCGCAATCCGTGGTGGTTCACGCCGCTCGGGCCGACCCTGGACGCAGGCGCGGCGGTCGTCGGCCTGGAGTTTGCGACAGCGACCCGAGCGACCGTCCTGGGCAAGCCATCGCCCGAGGTGTTCCGCCAGGCACTGGCCGGCCTGCGCAAGGACCTCGGGCGACGCGTACCGGCCCGCGCGATCGCGATGGTGGGTGACGACCCGGATGCCGACGTCCGGGCCGCCCAGCACGTCGGCCTGCGGGGGATCCTGGTGCTGACCGGCAAGACCACAGCGCAGCACCTGGAGGAACCGGCCCTCGGCCGTGGCCGCCGGGCCCCGGACGCGATCGCTCCTTCGCTGGCCGAGGTCGTGGCCGCGCTAGACTGACCGGAATTCGCCCAGACAGTGCTGCCACGAGGTCCCCTCCGCCATGACCACCGAATCCACGCCGCGAATCAAGATCACGTACGCCACCCTTCGCGCAGACAATGAGGAGCTCCACGCGCAGTTCGAGACGGGCCTCGTGACGGCCCGGACCCTGCTCGACGGGCAGCACCGCAATTACGTGGCGGGCGCCTGGCGCGACGGTGACGGCACCTTCGAGGTCCGCTCGCCGATCGACACGGAGATCGTTCTCGGGACGTTCGCGCGGGGCACCGCCGCAGATATCGACGATGCCGTCGCGGCGGCGCGCCGAGCTCAGCCGGCATGGGCGGCGACCCCGTGGCGAGAGCGCGTGGCGATCATCAAGCGAGCCGGGGACCTGATCAGCGAGCGGCTGATGGGCTACTCGGCGCTGATGGCGATCGAGGTCGGCAAGAACCGGATCGAGGCGCTCGGCGAGGTCGAGGAATCGGCCGACCTGCTGCGCTACTACGCGTCCACGATGGAGGCCAACGACGGCTACGACCACCCCATGGACAACCTGGGCGACGCGGCGGTCCACACGCGCTCCGTCCTCCGGCCGCACGGCGTCTTCGCGGTCATCAGCCCGTTCAACTTCCCGATGGCCCTCGCCGGCGGCCCGACCGGCGCCGCGCTGCTCGGCGGCAATACCGTCGTCCTGAAGCCGTCCTCGGCGTCGCCGCTGTCTGCCGTCAAGCTCGTCGAGGCGTTCATCGATGCTGGCGTTCCGGCCGGCGCCGTCAACCTGGTGATGGGCCCGGGCGATTCGGTCGGCCAGGCGCTGCAGGAACACCCGGACGTCGATGGGATCGTGTTCACCGGCTCGTACGAGGTGGGGATGCGTCTCTTCCACTCGTTCTCGACGACCTGGCCGCGGCCGTGCATTGTTGAGATGGGCGGGAAGAACCCAGCGATTGTGTCGCGCAAGGCGGATCTTGACGAGGCCGCCGAGGGGATCATGCGCAGCGCCTTCGGCTTCGGGGGCCAGAAGTGCTCGGCCAACTCCCGGGTCTACGTGGAGCGCCCGGTCCACGACGAGCTGATCCGACGCCTGGTTGAGAAGACCGAGGCGCTCACGGTCGGCGATCCACTGCTGCGCTCCAGCTGGATGGGGCCGATCATCGACCAGGGCGCGGTGGACCGGCACCAGGCGGCCGTCGCCGAAGCGCGGCGCGACGGTTCCGTCTTCGTCGGTGGCGAGCGCCTGACCGACGCCGGCCTGGAGCGGGGCTTCTATGTCGAGCCAACGGTAGTCGGCAACCTCCCGGCGACCCACCGTCTCTTCCGTGACGAGCTCTTTGCCCCGCTCACGGCGGTCGCGGCGGTCGACTCCCTCGATGAGGCGTTCGCGTTGGCGAACGATTCGGTCTATGGGCTGACGGCCGGCGTCTACAGTGAGGACCCGGCGGAGGTGCAGCAGTTCCTTGACCGGGCACAGGCCGGTGTGCTCTACGTGAACCGACGCGCCGGCGCCACGACCGGGGCGTGGCCGGGTGTTCAGGCATTCGGCGGCTGGAAGGGGAGCGGCTCCACCGGCAAGGCGGGCCTGTCCATGTACTACGTCGCCCAGTTCATGCGCGAGCAGAGCCACACCGTCGTCGACTGATCACTCGCTTGCGGGAGACGGCCTCGCGCTCTGGGGCTATGCTCAGGGCTGGCGCACGGGCTCCTCGTCCGGGTGTTGGATGGCCACCACCGTCAGTCCATCGATCCCCGCAAAGTCAGACGGATTGCACGTGAAGAGCGGCATCTCGTTGGCCATCGCCACCGCCGCGATCATCGCATCGAACGCCCGCGCGGACGCCTTCCGCCCCGAACGTCGCAGACTGCTGGCGACCTGACCGAAGGCACGAGCCGCGTCCGCATCGAACGGCAGCGGCTCGAAATCCGCTTCTGCCTGCTGCAGATGGGCGAGCCTTCCCGCTCGTTCTGCCTCGTTGGCCGCGACGAGCGGGCCTACGGATAATTCCGCGAGCGTGATGGCCGAGATGAACGGCTGCGCCGGGAGAGCGTCCGGATCCTGCAGACGCGACAGGAGGATCACCGTGCTCGTGTCCAGCAGCCCAGATCCTGCTGGCATCAGAGACGGGTGTCGACGACGGCGTCGACGTCACGCCTGAGCGAGGCGACATCCATCGGTGGCAGGCGTCGCCATCGGCGGAGCAGCACCGCCGCACTCAGCGGGGTTCCTCGGTAGGGTCGGAGCTCGGCCACAGGTCGACCGCCGCGTGTCACGGTTAGCCGTTCTCCCGCGGCGACGCGGTCGACCACTTCGCCGCCCCGGTTGCGGAGTTCCCGGATCGTCACCTCGGTCACGCCGCGCAATGTATCACATGTGAGACATTGACCAAACGAAGAACCGGGGAGTGAAGAACACCCCCGACGGTGCCCAGCTATACTCCGGGGAGAGTATCCAGTCTGCATACTAGTTATGCAGAATCAAGACCCTGAGGTGGACCTTGTCGTCGGCCGTGTCACGCGTCGCCGGGCATCGGCCCGTCCCGCACATCGTGACGGAACTCCCTGGTCCGAAGGCGCGGGCGCATGTCGCCTTTGATGAGACCTGGACGTCGCCGAGCCTGCCGCGCGCCTACCCGATCGTGCCCGTTCGCGGCGAAGGGCTGACCGTGGAGGACATCGACGGCAACCTGTTCCTCGACTTCGCGGCGGGGATCGCCGTCACCTCCACCGGTCATGCCCACCCCCGGGTCGTCGCAGCGATCAAGGAACAAGCCGCGGAGCTGATCCACTTCAGCGCCTCGGACTTCTACCTGCCAATCTACGCGCAGGTCTGCCGTGAGCTGGCGAGGCTCGCGCCGATATCCGGGCGCGTCCGCGCCTACCTCGGCAACTCCGGTACGGAGGTCGTGGAGGCGTCCATCAAGCTGGCCCGCTTTGCCACGAAGCGTCCCTATGTGGTCGCGTTCCTGGGCGCGTTCCACGGGCGGACCTACGGTTCGATCTCGTTGACGGCATCGAAGGCGAAATATCACGCGGGCTTCGGCCCGCTCCTGTCGGGAGTCTTCCACGCGCCGTATCGAAGGGTCGAGGACCTGCGCTGGTTCGACGAGGTCCTGTTCGACCGTCTGGCTCCGGCGAGCGAGGTGGCGGCGATCATCGTCGAGCCGATCCAGGGCGAGGGCGGGTATGTCGTCCCGGAGGACGGATTTCTCCAGGGTCTTCGCCGGATCTGTGACCAACACGGGATCCTGCTGATCGCCGACGAGATCCAGACTGGAGCCGGGCGGACCGGCAGGATGTGGGCGGTCGATCACTGGGGCGTGGAGCCGGACATTCTCCTGACCGCGAAGGGAATCGCCTCTGGCATGCCACTCGGCGCAATGGTCGCCCGAGCCGAGCTGCTCGAGACTTGGGGCCCCGGCGCGCACGGCTCGACCTACGGCGGGAACCCGGTCGCCTGTGCGGCGGCCCTGGCCACGATCGAGCTACTCGAGGGCGGACTGGTCGCCAACGCGGCGGTGCGTGGCGCGCAGGCGATGGCCGGTCTAGCCGACCTCCGATCGCGCTTCGCGGCACTGATCCGCGACTTGCGGGGCAAGGGCCTGATGCTAGGGATCGAGTTCGATACCCCCGAGCACGCCGAGGAGGTCCAATGGGCCTGCTTCGAGCGCGGCCTGCTCGTCCTCGAATGCGGCAAGTCGAGCGTCCGGATGTCGCCGGCGCTCACCGTGTCCGAGGCCGAGATGGCGACGGCGTTGCGGATCTTTGGAGAGGCGGTTGGGGCCGTGGCTGGCGAGCACGGCGAGATCCTGGCCGCGGCCAGCGCGGTCGGCGCGATCAACGAAGTCGAGGCGGCCGGCTGAGCCACCTCGGGCTCGAACCCCGCCAGGGTGCGTGCCCGATAATCCCCCCGTGTCCACCTCAAAGATCGCGTCGATGCGCGACGCTGTCGCAGACCTTGTCCGCGATGGCGACACCGTGGCGATCGAGGGGTTCACCCATCTCATCTCGTTTGCCGCCGGCCACGAGATCATTCGCCAGGGGAAGCGGGACCTGACCCTGGCGCGTCTGACGCCGGATCTCATCTACGACCAGATGATCGCGGCAGGCGTCGCGCGCAAGCTCGTCTTCTCGTGGCTGGGCAACCCGGGCGTTGGTGGCCTGGGGGCGATCCGCCGGCGGATCGAGGGCGAGATCCCGGACGAGCCGCTGGAGATCGAGGAGTACAGCCATTTCGGCATGGTCGGGCGGTACACAGCCGGCGCGATGAACCTGCCGTTCTTCCCGCTGCGGAGCTACTTCGAGACGGACTTGCCGGTCGTCAACCCGCTGATCCGGCCGATCGCGTCACCGTACGGTGATGGCACGATCTACGCCGTCCCGCCGCTGCGGCCGGATGTGACCATCGTCCACGCCCAGCGCGCCTCGGCCGCCGGCGATACCCAGGTCTGGGGCCTGCTCGGCTGCCAGAAGGAGGCGGCCTTTGCCGCGGAGCGGGTGATCGTGGTCGTCGAGGAACTGGCCGACGAGGCGGTCATCCGTGCCGATCCGAACCGGACGATCATCCCCGGCCTGATCGTCGACGCCGTCGTCGTCGAGCCCTGGGGCGCGCATCCGTCGTATGTCCAGGGCGCCTATGATCGCGACAACCAGTTCTACCTCGACTGGGATCCGATCTCGCGCGACGAGGCTGCCACGCAGGCCTGGCTGCGCGAATGGGTTCACGGGGTCGAGGGCCGCGCGGGCTATCTCGACAAGCTCGGGGCAGAACGGATCGCGTCGCTACGTCCGAGCGCGACCGCCCCGTCAGGCTCGGTCGACTACGGGACCTATCGGTGACCATCGAAGTCGAGGGGGCGACCTTCTCCAGGTCGGAGATGATGATCGTGGCGGCCGCCCGAGCCCTGGCCGGCCAACGCGTCTGCTTCGTCGGCGTGGGTCTGCCGAATATCGCGGTTAACCTGGCGAAGCGGACCGTCGCGCCCGAGATGGAGCTGGTCTATGAGGCCGGCGTCTTCGGGGCGCGGCCGGCGCGCCTGCCGCTCTCGATCGGCGATCCGACCATCGTGACCGGGGCGACCGCGGTGGTCAGCATGGTCGAGCTGTTCGGCTACTACCTCCAGCGCGGGCTGATCGATGTCGGCTTCCTCGGCGCGGCCCAGATCGATCGCTTCGGCAACATCAACACGACCGTGATCGGCGACTACGCGCATCCGACCACTCGACTGCCCGGCTCAGGGGGCGCCTGCGAGATCGCGATCAACGCGCGCGAGGTCTTCGTGATCATGCGTCAGAGCAAGCGCAGCTTCGTCGAAACGATCGACTTCCGGACCTCTCCCGGTAATCTCGGCGGGGCAGCGGAGGCCGAGCGCATCCGGCGCGAAGGCGGCTGGCTCGGGCGCGGGCCGACTGTCGTCGTGACGGACCTCGGGATCTATCACTTCGACGAGAGAGGCGAGATGCGCCTGGACTCGCTGCACCCGGGCGCGACGCTGGAGGCGGTGCGCGAGACTATTGGCTGGTCGATTGGCGTCTCGCAGGACTTGGCCGAGACGCCGCCGCCGACCGCCGCGGAGCTGCGGCTGATCCGCGAGGAACTCGATCCAGGCGGCGTCTACACGAAGTAGCGCGGGCAGGGCCCGGGCTCCGGTCCGCCCTTCGTGAACCTGACCAGGAACTCGAGGGCGCCGTCGTCGGCGATCGAGATGATGAATCCGCCGATGTTGGGGGCGACGATGTCGAAGTCGGCGAGTGGGAAGGTGATCGCGCCCACCAAAGCACGGAATTGGTCGCGTACACCAACGTGGTTGGAACGTTGCCGCGGATCCTTGGGCGTTGCCGCGGAACCTGGAGGGGACGGCGGCCGCCCGCCCGAACCTACGCACCCGCCGTTCCGCCCGTAGACTCGGGGCCATGCGAATCGTGACCGCCGAAGAGGCCGTCGCCGGGATCGAGTCCGGCCAGCAGATCTACCTGCAATGCGCGGCGGCCACGCCATCGGTTCTGCTGGACGCGCTGGTCGCGCGGGCGCCGGAGCTTGCCGACGTCCGCGTCGTGCACCTACATTGCGAGGGCCCCGGGCCGCACCTGGCACCCGAGATGGCGCCGCATTTCCGTCACCGCGCCTTGTTCATTGGGCCGAATGCCCGCGCCGCCGTCGCGGAGGGTCGCGCGGACTATGTCCCGGTCTTCCTGTCGGACGTGCCGCGACTGTTCGACACCGGGCTGCTGCCGCTCGATGCCGTCTTCGTCAACGCGACCCCGCCGGACGCTCACGGGTTCTGTTCCCTGGGGACCTCGGTCGAGGCGATGCACGCCGCGATCCGGGCCGCTCGCACGGTCATCGTCCAGTTCAACCGGGGCGTGCCGCGGACGCTTGGCGAGAGCTTCATCCACGTCTCGCAGATCGACCTTGCCATCGAGTGCGAGGTCCCGCCGTATGAACACCAGATCGGCCCGATCGGCGAGGTTGAGCGGATGATTGGTGAGTACATCGCGGAGCTGGTCCCGGACGGTGCCACGATCCAGCTTGGGATCGGCGCGATCCCGGCGGCCACCGCGCTGGCCCTGCGCGACAAGAAGGACCTCGGTGTCCATACGGAGATGTTCACCGATTCGGTGGTCGACCTGGTCGAGGCTGGCGTGATCACCGGCGCGCGCAAGGAGCGCAACCGGGGCAAGATCGTCACGGCGTTCCTGATGGGGTCTCGGCGACTCTACGACTTCGTTCACGACAATCCAATGGTCGAGATGCGCGCCGTGGACTTCACCAACGACACTCATGTCATCCGCTCGTTCAGCAAGATGGTCGCAATCAACTCGGCGATCGAAGTGGACCTGACCGGCCAGGTGGTGGCGGACTCGATCGGGCATCGGCTCTACAGCGGTGTCGGTGGCCAGATGGACTTCATCCGTGGGGCAGGTCTGGCGGAGGAGGGCCGGCCGTTCATTGCTCTGCCGTCGACCGCGGCGAGCGGGTCGGCATCGCGAATCGTCTCGTCGCTCAAGGAGGGCGCCGGCGTGGTGACCACGCGGGCGCACGTGCGGACCGTCGTGACTGAGTGGGGGGTGGCCGAGCTGTTCGGCCGGAGTCTTCGGGAGCGTGCCATTGAGCTGATCGGGATCGCGCACCCGGACTTCCGCGCGGGGCTGACCGCCGAGGCTCGGGCGCTCCACCTCGTCTAGCCGTTCGGGCAGGGCCCGGCGGGCAGGAGGACGTGCGCGCCGGAGGGCGACGGTCGCCGGAGGAAAGCGGAGGCGCGAGTGCGGTGGACGCCGGGCGTCCCCTCCGACGGCCACCGTGCCCGGATCGTGGGCCCATCCGGCTGGCCCGTGGCAGGACCGTTCGGCCCGCAATTCGGGCCGAACGGCCGGTTCCAGGCCTGACCGTCGTGGGCCACTCTGGGGGCCAAGAGAGGTGTGGCCACGCTCAGACCATCGATTCTCCACGCGGCGCTGACCGGTGGCTGGTTCGGGGCCGGGCTGTCCGATGGAGTCCGGACACAGCTCGCTGGACTTGCTACCGAGGCCACCTACCCGGCTGGCGCCACCGTCCTTCATGAAGGTGCGCCCGTGGATGCGCTTGGCATCGTGGTCGAGGGGCGGGTGGCCATTCAGCTCCACGTTCCCGACCGCGGGATGCAGACGATCCTGACGGTGGAGCCCGGCGACCTCGTCGGATGGTCGGCTCTCGTGACCCCACACCGGTCCACCTCGACCGTCATCGCGCTTGAACCCACGACCATCGTCAACGTCGACGGCCTGGCCCTGCGGACGGCGATCGAGGCCGACCCGGTGCTCGCCGCCGCGGTCCTGTCGCGAGTGCTCGAGGCTGTTGGTCGGCGTCTGACGGCAACGCGCACCCAGCTGTTGGACCTGTTTGCCCGGTCCGCGGAGGAGCCGTGGTGATGGAGCCAGATGTGGTCCCCGCTGAACCAGTCGCAGCTGGTCGTTGGTGGCTGCCGGCTGAAGACCTGGACAGACTGCTCGGTTCACTGCGCGCCGATGGCCGCACGATCATCGGACCCACGATCCGCGACGACGCGATCATCCTCGCTGAGATCGACGGAATTGCGGCACTGCCGACCGGCTGGGGAGCCGAGGCGAGCCCGGGACGGTACCAGCTGATCCGGCGCGACGACACCCGCCGATTCGACCACGCCGTGGGCCCGATGTCCTGGAAGCGCTGGACGTTTCCATCGCGAGCCCCCATCAGGATCGCGCGCCGGACAGCCGATGGCGTCACGTTCGCGACAGCGGAGCCGGAGCCGCGGCCGCTGGCCTATGTCGGGGTGCGCGCCTGCGAGATTGCGGCGATGGCGATCCAGGACCGGGTCCTTCTGGACGGGCCGGCGGTCGATGGCCACTACCGCGCGCGGCGTGCAGCGGCCTTCATCGTCGCGGTGGAATGCGCCACGCCGACCTCGACCTGCTTCTGCACCTCCGCCGGAACCGGCCCGGAGGTATCGGGCGGCTTCGACATCGCGTTGACAGAACTCGACGAGGGCTACTTGGTGCGGGTCGGTACGGCACGCGGCACAACCCTGATCGAATCGCTCGACCTTCCGGGCGCGGATCCGTCCGCGATCGAGGGTGCAGGCGCCGTGGTCGCCGGTGCGCGTCGGGCGATGGGTCAAGAGCTCGACCTGGCAAAGGCGAAGGACGGCCTGGCAGCGGCGCCCGACCATCCCGGTTGGGCCGCGGTCGCCGAGCGCTGCCTAGCCTGCGCCAACTGCACCCTGGTCTGCCCGACCTGCTTCTGCACCAGCATCGTCCAGCGCTCAGATCTCGATGGCACCGTCTCGACCGCCGAGCGGACCTGGGACTCCTGCTTCACCGATGGCTTCTCGCGAGTCGCCGGGGGCTCCTTCCGGCCGGAACGCAAGGACCGCTATCGCCAGTGGCTGACGCACAAGTTCTCCACCTGGTGGGACCAGTTCGGGTCCACGGGCTGTGTCGGTTGCGGTCGCTGCATTGCCTGGTGCCCGGTCGGGATCGACGTCCGCCAGGAACTGGCGTTCATTGCCGGGGTTGGGCCCGTGACCGCGCCGCCGGCCAGTGACCCAGTTCCAGTGCTGCTCCCAATCGGCCCGGCTCCCGCGGCGTTCACCTCCTCGCCGCTGGCGCCCGAGTCATTCGTCACGGCACGCGTTGCCGCCATCACGCGCGAGACCGTCGATACCGTGACGTTGCGGCTCGAAACCCGCGATGCTCGTCTCCTCGCGGGCTTGCCGGGCCAGTTCGTGATGGCCGCGCTGCCCGCCATGTCGGCGGCACCCATCTCCATCTCGCGCTTCCGGCCGGACGG
>JANPDO010000191.1:0-6504 GCA_031431535.1 Chloroflexota bacterium | reverse complement strand
TCGCGGCAATCGGCTACGCCCTGACTTCGGTGGCGCGCCATCCCAACAAGACGGGACTCGGTTGGCGCCTGATCGGCGTTGGCCTGTTCGTCCTGGATCTGGCCTTGATCTTCTCCCCGGCTTTGAGTTCCTGGAGCGGCGCGTTCCATGACACGATTCGGGGTCGTGTCATCGCTACCTTTCAGCTGCAATCAGTGACGCACGCACCTGTGGCCCATAGCGTCGCAGGTCCGGGTGATGACGCCAAGACAGCTGGGGGATTGGGAGCGCCGGAATGGTAGATCCTCGTGGGGCCGCTTCTCCCGACTGATCGCCCGGGGCTAGGTTCCGGAATCCAAGCCACCTGCCGAGAGGAGACCCTCGATTTCGTCGGCCCCGATCCGACGGAAACAGGTGCGACTTTTCGAAAGGGGTACCTCATACCCGCCTGCCGTTTGACAGTCCGGACTCCGGCTCGGACACTTCCGATCACCGAGGAGTCGACCGTGTAGCTCGCCTCCAGTTGCCCGAAGGAGTCCCATGTCTCGATTGACTCGCTGGCTTGCCCCCAAGGCCACCGCCCGCGCCCATTGCGATCTACCGTGTGGCGTCTACGACCCGGAGCAGGCCCGGATCGAAGCCGAGTCGTGCTTCCGGATCATGGAGAAGTACCAGGCCAACGCCGACGCGACCTTCCGAGCCCGTGCGATCGGGATCAAGGAGGAGCGCGCTGAGCTGGTCAAGCACCATCTCGATGTCCTGTGGCACGACTACTTCAAGCCGGAGCACCTCGAGGCGGTGCCTAATCTGCACGAGCTCTTCTGGAATGCCAACAAGCAGGTTTCCAAGGTCAAGGCGTCGGTCGATCCGGCCGATGGCCAGAAGCTGCTCGACCTGATCAACGAGGTCGACGCCGCCTGGAAGGCGACTGGCGGACCCGGCAAGACAAGGGTCGCCGGCCGCCCGGCCTGATCCCTCCGTGGCGATCTTGAAGCCCCGTCGATCGGCGGGGCTTCGCCGTTTCCGGGGTCCGTGGCGGGTCGCCGTCGTCGAGGCGAGCATGCGCCCGGCGATCGAGCCAGGCGATTGGCTCCTGATCGACCCGACCGTCGACCGATGGCCCGGTCGGGGCAGCGTCGTCCTGTTCCGCGAGCCCGACGCCGACGCTGACACGCTCGCCGTCAAGCGGGTGGCCGCCGGGCCGGGCGAGCGCGTCGCATTCGCCGACGGCTACCTCGAACTGGCCGAGGACGAGGCCTGGCTGCTGAGCGATGCGAGCCCCGAGGAGGCATTCGCCGCCGGCTTCGGCGAACCGATCGACTCCCGCCGCTTCGGACCCGTGCAACTCGAATCGCTCGTCGGCCGTGTCTGGTTCCGCTACGCGCCGCTGGGACGGATCGGAAGGATTGCGGGCTCCGCTCGGTTGCCCGAAGGCGGTGAAACGCTCAAGCCATTCGGCGGCGACAAGATCTAGATGCGGCCCCAGCCGGGGCGGGTGCGCGAATGAGTGCACAAGAAGCACGGATGAATCAACGGACGCATTCACCGACCCTGGCGCTCCTCCAGCAGGATCTCCGTCGAACTCACGGTCCAGCCCGGGGGCGCGTACCGGCGGCGACGGATCGTGGCGAACGGCTTGACGGCCGCCTGTACGACGACGCGATCGGCGGGACGTACCGGAACGATCCGCGCGATGGGCCAATCGTGATCTGTCACCTCGACCTCCGCCTCGTTCTAGGTGCCTAGGCCCACGCCGGCGGCCCGACAGTCTTCGGCGAACGAGGCCTGCGTCTCGACCGTGGGCGACCAGCGGCCCACAAAGCAGATGATCCGGTCCAGCCCCGCGTCGCGCAGCTGGCCGATCAGGTCGACCCGGGCCTGCCCGGGGTCGCGCACCTCCTCGTCCCGCGCGTACAGGGAGAAGCGCAGCGTCGCCGGGTCACGGCCCTCCACCTCGCAGCGAGCCCGGACCGCGCGAATTCGATCCGCGCATTGCTCAGGGGTGAGGTAGACGAAGTTGAGCTCATCGGCGTATCGGATCGCGTAACCGGCGGTCACTCGCTCGCCATTCCCGCCGACGATGATCGGGATTCGCGGCTTCTGGAGGCCCTTGGGCACGTTGATCGCCCCGCGGACATGAGCAAACCGACCCTCGTAGTAGGCCGGCCCAGGTCGAAACATCGCCCGAATGACTTCGAGATGGTCGCCGAGGGCCGTCATTCGCTCACCCAGCGTCGGGAACCCGTAACCGTAGGCCCGCCACTCGTCTTCCATCCACCCGGCGCCGATCCCGAGCTCGAATCGACCGCCGCTGATGACATCGATCGTCGACGACTGCTTGGCCGTCAGGGCCGGGTTGCGAAATCCCGCGCACAACACCATGTGGCCAAGTCGAACTCGCTCCGTGACCATCGCCAGCGCCGACAGCATGGCAAACGACTCGAACGTGATTTCCTCGGTGGGCTTCGGCACGGTATGGAAGTGTTCGAAGACCCAGAGTGATTCGAACCCGCGCGCCTCGGCGTCCTTCGCCAGCTCGACCGCTCGCGACCACGCGTCTGCAGGCCGCCAGCTGTTGTACTCGCCCTTCCAGCCTTGCGGCACCATCAGGCCGACCTGCATCAGCATCCTCCTCGTGTCCGGCGGCCGCCCCTCGTGTCCGGCGGCCGCCTCCGCGCGTCCGGCGGCCGCCTCCGCGCAACGTTACGTGCATGGTGACCTGTTGGCACCGCGACTGCCCAGCCCAGGTCGGGCCGTCGCGCCCCGCGGGTCGTCCGGACAAACCCGTCCTTGCCCGCCTATCCTGCGTTCCCGCACAGGAGCCAGCGCATGACCTCAGACCACGCCTTCGATCCGGCGGCACCGCTGCCCGGACCCCCCGACCCGTGGGCCTTCGCCTCGACACCCACGCGGCGAGACGAGCCGCCGTACCACCTGACGGACATGATCGCGGCCGAACCGGCGCTCGCCCGACGGGTCCTCGCCCGAGTGGCGGCCAACGATGGCGGCGGCAATGAGCTGGCGACCGCGATTCGAGTGGCTGTTTCAGACCGTGCGCCCGTCGTCGTGACGGGTTGCGGCACGTCCGAGACCGCGGCCATGGGGATCGTCGAGATCCTGCGTGAGGCGCTTCGGGCGGGCGGGATGAGGGACGCGGTCGTCCACTCGGCCCAGGCGTTCGAGCTGGCGTTCAATCCGCCCGCGCACGGCCTCGTGATCGGAGTCACGCATGAAGGTGGAACGGGCGCCACGAACGGTGCCCTCGGGGCGGCTCGCGCGGCCGGGGCGAACACCGCCGTCCTGACCGTGAGCCGGCGATCGCCCGCGGGCAAGGCCGCCGACCTCGTCGTCGAAACCGGTGAGCTGGACCAGAGCTGGTGCCACTCGGTGGGGTACCTCAGTCCGCTCCTCGTGGGCGCCGCGGTTGGCGCCGTCCTGTCCGGCCGCCCGATTGACGTGGGCGCGGTCTCCGGCCTGCTGGCCGCAGGTGCCCGGGACGAGGCCGGCGCCGAACGGATGGCTGCACGACTAGGGTCGGCGAACCGGCTGATCGTCGTCGGATCCGGGGCGGACCGTTCGGCGGGCCACGAACTGGTGGTCAAGGTGGAGGAGGCGTCCTGGCTGCCCTCGGCCTATCGCGATCTTGAAACCCTGCTCCACGGGCACTTCCCGGCGATCAGCCCCGACAGCGGACTCGTCATGATCCTGGTCGATCGGAACGGCCGTGCCGAGCGGCTCGCCCGGGCCCGGCAGGCCCTCGCGGCGGCCCAGGTGATCGGCATCCGAACGGCCGCCATCCTGGCCACTGACCTCGACGCGGCGATCGACCCCGAGCTGACGCCGGCCGGCCGGTTGCTGGTCGACGAGGCGCCGGGGCTGCCGGCGCCCGTGGCTGCGCTGTTTGGCACGGCGACGCCGTTGCAGCTCCTGACGGAGCGGCTCGCCCGAGCCCGAGGCACGAATCCAGACCCGATCCGCCGCGACGACCCGATCTACGCCGCCGCAGCCAAAGCCGCCGGCGGCTGATTGCGCGGCAGACAGCCTGATCGGGTGGTACGACTGGCAGACGGGCGGCGCTGCAGCCTGATCAGGCTGCCTGCGGCCTGACCGCTCCGCGCGGCTCGATCCGCGCCTATGAGTCGACACCGGGCACCGAGCGCGTCGCAGATCGCTTCGTCAACCTCGGGTCGCGACTGCCAGTCGCGACCCGATCAGATAGAGGTCAATATCGAGCCGCTCAGTGCCTGCCGTCGACTGGTAGTCGCGCCGAGCCGAGGGTCCGCCCGTAGTCGCGCCGAGCGCCCATCGAGAGGCGTGAGCGAACGCGCCCGGCCGCGCAACGGGCGGCCGCGCAACGGGCAGCCGCGCAACGCGCGGATCGGGCGGCCGCGCAACGCCGGATCGGGCGGCCCAGCGACATGGTCACACCTGGCCGATGAGCACCTCGCCCATCACGTCGATCATGTCGAGATCGCGGGGCAGGAAATCCTGGAGCATGATCCGCTGCAGGCCGGCGTCGGCCAGCCGCCTGACGGTCTCGCGGGCCTGGTCAGGGGTCCCCGTGATCCAGCGACGCTCGCGCTCTGCCAGCCAGTCGTCCGCATCGTCGGTCGAGCCCAACGCCTCGACCGTGGCGGCGAGTCGGTCCTTCACTTCGCTCTCGTTGCGCCCGACCAGCACGCCGATCATCGCCGAGCGGGTCAGAGTCGCCGGATCGCGGCCAATCGCCTGACACGCGGCATCCAGCGCGGCGCAAACCTCACGCACGTTGTCCGGACCCGACGCGGATGACAGGTTGAACTCATCGGCGTAGCGCGCCGCGATCCGGTACGAACGCGGCGTCCCCCCACCTCCCACGATGATTCGCGGTCGAGCCGTGCCGGTCGACGTCCTGGGACGGCCGGGCACATCCACTGGCTTGGGCCAGAATTTCGCCTCGGCGATGGAGACTTGGCGGCCGGCATACGACCAGCCATCCGGCTCGCCCCACAGCCCATGCAGGATCGCCACCTGGTCCTCCAGGAGGTCCGCGCGCTCCCCGATGGGCGGAAACGGGAGGCCAAGCTGGCGATGCTCCAGCTCATTCCAGCCGGCTCCCAACCCCACCTCGAGCCGCCCCCCGCTCATCTCGTCGACGGTCGTCGCCACCTTGGCCAGGTTGCCGGGATGGCGAAAGGTGACCGGCGAGAGCAAGGTCCCAAGGCCAATCCGCTCCGTATCGCGGGCCAGGCCGGCAAGGACGGCCCACGCATCGGTGGTTGGCAGACCGGCCGGTCCGGGGAAGCTCGCGTAGTGGTCCGACCGAAAGAAAGTCTCGAACCCGTTCCCTTCGGCGCATTTGGCGACGGCAACCTGTTCGCCGTAGCTCAACCCTTGCTGGGGCTCGATCTGAAGGGCAAATCGCACGGTTGTGCCTCGCACGCGTATTGCTGTTGACAGTGACACAATAGGCCCGCTGGCCGACCGTTTCCGTCGACTCTCGCTCGATCGCGGCGCGCCAGGAGGGAAGGGCTCGACTCGCATGGAATCAGTTCCGGCTGGGACCGGCGCAAGCACGCCCTCGATCGAAGATGACCCGGCCCTCGGTCTGAGCCATCGGGCCAAGCTCGAGATTCTCGGGGCGGTCATGCTCGCCCTGTTCCTCGGGGCGCTCGACCAGACAATCGTGGGGACCGCGCTGCCGCGGATCGTGACCGACCTCGGTGGCAACGAGTACTACAACTGGGTCTTCACGATCTATCTGCTGACCTCGACCATCACCGTCCCGTTCTACGGCAAGTTGTCCGACCTCTACGGCCGCAAGCCGCTGCTGATGATCGGCGTGATCATCTTCCTGATCGGCTCGGCCCTTTCCGGGCTATCGCAGAACATGGCGATGCTGATCCTGTTCCGCGGCATCCAGGGCCTCGGGGCGGGGGCGCTCTTTCCGATCTCGCTCGCGGTGATTGGCGACCTGTTCACTCCCCAGGAACGCGGCAAGTACCAGGGCCTGTTCGGAGCCGTGTTCGGTCTCAGCTCCGTGGTCGGGCCATTCGCCGGCGGCTTCCTGACCGATACCGTCGGCTGGCACTGGATCTTCTACGTCAACATCCCGATCGGCATCGTCAGTCTGATCGTGCTCGCGCGGCTGCTGCCCACGATCAAACGCCCGGACGCCACGCGCAACCTGGACTACCTCGGCGCGGCGGTGTTCACGGTCGCCATCAGCACCCTGCTCATCGGGCTAACGAACAAGCAGACCGCCGACTGGGCGACGCCAGAGGTCGGCGGCCTGATCGGGATCGGGCTGCTGCTCGGCGCGGTCTTCGTGTTCATCGAGTCACGGGCGAAGGAACCGATCATTCCGCTCGACATGTTCCGCAACCGGATCTATACATCGGCCATCGTATCGACCTTCCTGATCAGCTTCGGGTTCTTTGGTGCGATCGTGTTTCTGCCCCGCTGGTTCCAGGTGGTGGCCGGTTCGAGCGCGCGCGACTCCGGTCTGCAGATCCTGCCGCTCCTGGGCGGCTTGATCATCAGCTC
>JANPDO010000190.1:0-15299 GCA_031431535.1 Chloroflexota bacterium | reverse complement strand
GCGAACTGCTCCGCGGCGTGCCGGTGGGTTTGATTCATGAGTGCGTGCGGGGCATCATTCGGTCCAGTGTTCGGCCCGCGTGGAACCTGGCGGGCGATCGAGATCACCTCCACGGACGCGACGCGGCCGGGCACGAGGCTTGACGCCAGCAGTTGCAATGCCTGACCGGCTCCCGTCGAGCCATCGGTCGCGAACAGGATTCGCATGCCAACCATCGTCACGAACCACCTTGCTCGTTGACACTGGCTCTGTGGCCCACGACCGGCGTCGAGCACGGGGCGACTGGGGCGATCTCGGGCGAGACGCGGCGAACGCGCCGACCGGTGGCAGATTCAGGCACAGCGCGGCCGCAGCCGTCAGCCCGAGGCGAGGAGCCGGCGACGAGTCCAGCCGTCAAGGCTGGGATCATGATCGCCGCAGAGCCCGCGCATGGGTCGTGAAGTGCTGTGATATCCCCTCGGCACGCGACGGCCCCGGGCGGAGTGGTCATTCGGAGTTCCCCGACGTAACGCATCCGTCCGAAGGTCTCCCCGGTTCGCTATGGCGGACCGGAGCCGGCGGGCCAGTTGGCCGAGATGTCGCCGAACGCCTGGTGGGTACTCCCCTTCGGTAATGCTGAGACTATCAGGACGCTGGAGTCATGCCAAGGCCCGTTGTTTCCGCTGTTGTTTCCGCAGGATCCGCGGCGCTCAAGTGTTGACGCTCGATGTTGTGGACGCGTCGGCCACGGCGTGCGTCGCGACCGCCTAACGCACGTCGATGCGCCCGCGTGGCGGGACGACACGTTCGCAGTGGGTCTAGCATGGCGACACTCACCACTCGATCCGTCACGCCCAAGGAGGCCACCCGTGACCGACACCCTCGAGCGAGTCAAGACGTACCAGCAATTCATCGGCGGCGAGTTCGTGGATGCCGCGGACGGTCGGACGGCCGATGTCATCAACCCGGCCAACGACGCGGTCATCGCCAGCGTTCCGGCGAGCTCCGGCGAGGACGTGAACCGCGCCGTCGAGGCCGCGGCCACCGCGTTTGAGACCTGGAAGAAGTCGACGCCCCAGGATCGATCGCTGCTGATGCTCAAGATCGCCGATGCGCTCATCGCCAACGCGGACCGGCTCGGTCGGCTTGAGAGCGCCAATGCGGGCAAGCCGGTCGGCGCCGCGATTGACGAGATCGGCGTGTGCGCGGACCTGTTCCGCTTCTTCGCCGGTGCCGCACGGGTCATGGACGGTCTCGCGGCCAATGAGTTTGTGGCCGGTCACACTTCGATCATCCGACGCGACCCGATCGGTGTCATCGCCTCGATCGCGCCGTGGAACTACCCGCTCTACATGGCGAGCTGGAAGCTGGGGCCGGCCCTGGCGACCGGCAATACCGTCGTCCTCAAGCCGTCCGCGCGGACGCCGCTCAGCGCCCTGGCCTTCGCCGGGCTCCTCGCCGAGATCCTTCCGCCGGGCGTGGTCAACGTCCTGTCCGGCTCCGGCGCCGACATTGGCGATGCGCTCGTCAGCCATCCGACCGTTCGGATGGTGTCGATCACCGGCGACACCGTGACCGGCAAGCGGATCGCCAGGATCGCCGCGGACACGGTCAAGCGGCTCCACCTGGAGCTCGGCGGCAAGGCCCCGGTGATCGTCTTCGACGATGCGGATGTGGACCTTGCGGCCGAGACGCTCCGGTTCGCCGGGTACTGGAACTCCGGCCAGGACTGCACCGCCGCCACCCGCGTCATCGCCGGTCCGAAGGTTTACGACAAGTTCGTCTCGGCGCTGTCCGACCAGGTTAAAACGATCAAGTGGGGCGACCCCGCCGAAGGCGACGAGATCGAGATGGGTTCGCTGATCGCGGCCGCCCAGGCGGACAAGGTCCAGGGGATGGTCGACCGTGCCCGCGCGGGCGCGGAGGTCGTCGTCGGCGGCGTCCGTCCGGATCGCCCGGGTTCCTACTACACGCCAACCGTCATTGCCGGTCCGGACCAGAAGTCGGAGATCATCCAGGACGAGATCTTTGGCCCGGTCGTCACGGTCCAGCGCTTCAGCGACGAGGAGCAGGCCGTCAAGTGGGCCAACGACACGCCCTTCGGGCTCGCCTCGTCCGTCTTCACGACTGATATCGGCAAGGCAATGCGGGTGGCCAAGGCGCTCGAATTCGGGCACGTCTGGATCAACGAGCACTTCACCCTGGCCTCGGAAACTCCGCATGGCGGTGTCAAGCAGTCCGGTTGGGGCAAGGACGGCTCCAAGTACGCACTCGAGGACTACACCTTCGTCAAGCACGTGATGATCAACACGGGCAGCTGAGAAGATCGCCGAGATAGCCGCCGTTTCGAGGGCGGCCGTCTCCGCCGCCCTCCTGACGCTCGATCTCGAGCAGGTCGCCGGGTCGCGCTGGTTCGGCGCCAAGGGGCGCAGCGTCACGACGATCGAGCTCGATCACGCGTTCGTCCTTGACCCGGACGGGATCACTGGGGCAGACGGGGTCGCGGGGACTGATGGACCCCACGTCCTCGCCATCGCGCGCCTGTCGCTCGATGACCGATCGACCCAGCGCTACACCTTCGCCTTGACCGGGTGGCCGTTGCGCGTCGCCGCCGACGGGGCCGGGGCTTGGCGGGCGTTGCTCGTGGCGATCGCGGACGGTCGCACGATCGCGGGGCTGGGTGATCATCCCATCGCCGACCCGGGCCGGCGAGCCCAGGCACGGTCCGCCCTTGTCTGCCGCCCGGCGCCGGCCATGATCGACCTCGTCGGCGGGGGACCCCACGCGGTCCGGGCGCTGCCCGAACGGCCACTCGGGGCTGACCAGTCGAACACGTCGGTCGTGGTCGGGGAGCGGGTGCTCCTCAAGGCGTATCGCCGGTTGGAGCCGGGGCTCAATCCGGAGCTGGAGCTCGTCGCCTTCCTGACCGAAGAGGCCCGCTACCGGGGTGTGCCCCCACTAGCCGGCTACGCCGAGATGGTGTCCACATCGGGCGAGGTTGCCACGGTGGCGATCGCCCAGGCGTTCGTCGCCGACGGGATCGATGCGTATGAATCGATCGCCGAGACGCTCACCGGGTGGCTGCTGGGCGGTCCGCCGATCGATCTCGAAGTCGCGACCGAGGTCGCGGCCGAGCTTGGCGCGGTGACCGCGGGTCTCCATGCCGCCCTCGGCGACTCCCGAGGCATCCCCGAGTTCGAGCCACGCGAGGCGACGCGCGCTGAATTGCGAGGCTGGGCGCGTTCGGCGCAACGGCAACTGGTCCGCGCGGTGGACGTCACGCCGGGCGAGGCCGGGCGGGTGCTCCACGATCTGGCGGCCGCGATCGCCGCGGAGCTGACCGTCTTCGAGGCGCTCCCGGCCGCGCCGATTCTCACCCGTGTCCATGGCGACTACCACCTTGGTCAGGTGCTGATCACGGGCGACGGGTATACGGTCATCGATTTCGAGGGCGAGCCAACGAGGTCGCTCGACGATCGCCGCGCGCACGGGTCGCCCCTGCGCGACGTCGCCTGCATGCTTCGTTCCCTGGACCATGTCGGACGGAGTGCCGGCCGGCGGGCCCTCGCGCGCCATGATGGCCCAATCGGTGGGCCCGGCCTCGATATGAATGAGTGGCTGTGTCGGTCGCGCGAGCGATATCTCGAGGCGTATCAGGCCGGCTTGCGCGCGGCCGGGTCACCGATCGTGGTAGATCCCGCGCTGCTTCGGGCCTTCGAGATCGAGAAGGAGACCTACGAGTTCATCTATGCGAGCACCTACCTGCCCTCCTGGCTGTGGGCGCCGACGGAAGGGATGCGCGGGCTCTTCGAACGGACGGCATGAGTCTCGCGCAGCTCGGTTGAGGCCTCGGCTCTGGTCGGTCCGAGGCCTCGGGCGCCAGGGTCAGCGGCGCCCGGCGGTGTCACGGGCCGGCGTCGGCAAGGTCGGCGCGAAGTTCGCCCAGTCGTTCGATCGTGTCGAGGTCGAACGGTGATCGAAAGACGAAGATGACTTCCCCGACGCCGAGGGCGTCGTAGGCCGCGACATGAGTCGCCACCGTGTGCGGCGAGCCGCCGACCGACAGTCCGCGATCTGAGCCGTCGGCAGCTACGCGCCCAACGATGCCGTGCGCCCGAGCCGTCTCGCCCCAGGCCAGCTGAGCCGCCGGCGCGTCATCGCGGATCACGGCGTGGATCGTGACCGTGCGCTCGATCGCGTCGAACGGGCGACCGATCTCGGCGCAACGCTCGCGCAGGAGGTCGCTCGTGGCTGCGATCCGCTCCGGCGTGCCGAACCCGTTCCAGATGTCGGCGTAGCGGGCCGTTGTGCGCAGCGTCCGGGCGGGGCCGGAACCCCCGATCATGATCGGGAGGCGGGCCTGGATCGGCAGGGGAGCGCACAACGCGTCACGCATGGCGTAGAAGCGTCCGTGATGGGTCACCGTCTCGCCATCGAGCAGGCGGCGGATCAGCCCCGTGGCTTCGTCGAGCCACTCCAGTCGCTCACCGAATCCGGATCCGAAGTCAAGTCCGAACGCCTGATGCTCGCGCCCGAACCAGCCGCCGCCGAGTCCAAGGACCGCCCGGCCGCCCGACAGTTGATCGAGGGTCGTCGCGAGCTTGGCGGTCAGCCCCGGGTTGCGGAAGGTGTTGGCGGCTACCAGCGGCCCAAGGCGGACCCGCTCGGTCAGGGCGGCGAGGGCGGCGAGCGTCGCCCAGCCTTCGAGCTTGCCGTCGGCCGGGTCGCCTTCATCAGCTAGCAGGTGATCGTCGATCCAGAGCGAATCCCAGCCCGCGCGTTCCGCGACCAGGCAGGCGTCGCGCAGCTCCGGCCAGCCGGTCCGGTTGATCCAGAATGCAGCGCCGAAGCGCATCGACTTCTCCTCGGCCATCGTTGTCGCGACTACCCGTATCGTACGGTTGTGGCCGACGTCCCCAAGCTTGCGCCCGCGCTGCGCGACGCGATTCTGGCCTGGTACGGCGCAGAGGGACGCTCGCTGCCATTTCGAGCGACGGCGGACCCGTTCGCCATCCTTGTATCGGAAGCGATGGCCCAGCAGACCCAGGCTGCCCGAGCCGGGGAAGCCTGGATCCGGTTCATGGCGCGGTTTCCAACAGCCGCCGCACTGGCCGCCGCGACTCCGGCCGACGTTCTGCGGGCATGGCACGGACTCGGCTACAACCGACGTGCCCTGAACCTGTGGCGCGCGGCACGCCAGATCGTCGAGTCGCACGGCGGCGAGGTGCCGGTCGAACTGGCCGCTCTGCAGGCGCTCCCGGGCGTCGGGCCCTACACGGCCAGGGCCGTGGCGGCGCTGGCGTTCGGACAGCCGGTGGGTGCGGTCGACACGAATGTCCGGCGGGTCCTCGGGCGGATCGTTGCCGGGCACGGCGCGCCGGCCCTCGGGGCGGCGGTGCTCCAGGAGATCGCAGATGCCGCGGTCCCTCACGACCGGCCCGGCGCGTGGACGCATGCCCTGATGGACATCGGAGCGACGGTGTGCCGGCCCCGGCGGCCGGATTGCGCAGCCTGTCCGGCGTGGGTCTGGTGTCGGTACGCCAGGGAGAGGCTGACGGACGCTCGGTCGTCCCCACCGGAGCCAAGGCCTTCCGCCACAGGCTCTGGCATCGATGGGAACGGGTCGGCCGAACGCGAGGCGCCGGCCCCCTTTGCCACCACGTCGCGCTGGTTGCGAGGAACGATCGTCGATCACCTCCGCTTGGTCGACGGCGATGGCTGGACGAGGATCGAGGGGCCGATTGGGGCACACGACGATGCTGCGGTCACCGTCGCACTCGAAGCGCTCGCTCGCGAAGGTCTCGTCGAGATCGACAGGTCAGGAACATCCGGTGACGGCCAGCGTGCGAGGCTCCCGGTCTCGTAGGCCGAAATCCCGCGGGGCGTCGTGGGGGGGCAGCGTGCCGGTGGGTCCGGATCTCGCCGCTGCCCGAGCAGCGCTCCCCCACGTCCGACCGTCGCGTGCGTCTTTCGCGTGCGATCCGTCGCGCGCATCCGTCCAGTCCGGCGTTCGGCTGTTGCGTGCGATCGGTCGGCCCCGGACGTCGCGCGCAATCCGCACCCCATACGACGCGGACCATGAAGGACTTGCATGGGAGCCACGCTATGGCTGATCGGTCGCGAGATGGTCGCCCGCGAGTGCCCTTTGGCCAGCGTACCTTGCGCCACCCGCAAGCTACGATCGATGCACCCCGACGCCGGCTGGATCACGGGGGAATCCCGAGTTCCCCGCCCGCCACACCAGCCATAGCGTGGCGTGGGTGCATGTTGCTCATGATCGGGATGGCGGGCAAGCATGATCGGGATGGCGGGCAAGCCGGGACACGAGGCCGCCCGGCCGGACGCCGAGAAGCCCAGCACGGCATACCCAACCCAGCCCGCCACGGCCCGGCGTCGGCTACGCTTTGGGGGCCATGCCCACCGACACATCGCGGCCAGCCCGTGGACCAATGCCCGCCTCGAACGGCGACCCGGACCCCGGAGAGGCCGCCAAATCCAAACCGGCATCAGTTAGCGCCACCCGACTACCCGCGGATGACCCCGTGATCTTCACGCTTGATCTCCGTGGGCTGCGCCGGCACTGGGCCTCCCGCGCCGCGCTGCCCGCCATCTCGGCCGAGATGATGACTGGCGCGGATCACAAGGCGCGGGCCCTGGGCTACCCGCAGGAACGCCTGATGGAGCATGCCGGCACCGCGGTAGCCGCTGCCGTCCATGCGCTCGCCACGGACCTGGATCGATGGGCGACCGGCCCCATCGTGGTGCTGTGCGGTCCCGGCAACAACGGCGGCGACGGCTACGTGGCTGCGCGAAGACTGGCCCTTGCCGGCGCCCGGGTGATCGTCGCTATCGTGGCGAGCGCGGCCAGACCACGGGGAGCCGCGGCGGCGCGCAACTGGGATCGGATCGCGCGCGACCGCGGGATCGACAAGGTTCATCTCCCGGTCGCACGCGACGTGGCCATGTTCGGAAAGGGGATCGAGAAGGCGGCGGTCATCGTCGATGCCCTGCTGGGCACCGGCGTTCGCGGTGCCTTGCGCGAGCCGATTCGCTCCGCCGTCGAGGTGATCGATCGGGCCCGGGCGGCCGGCGTCCCGATCGTCTCCGTCGACACCCCGACCGCGGTGGACCTCTCCAGCGGCGAACCGTCCGATCCGGCGGTCCGTGCCGATCTGACCGTCACCTTCCACCGGCCAAAGACCGGCCTGATGACTCGACGCGGTGCCGTCTATGCCGGCAAGGTCCTGGTCGCCCCGATCGGGATCCCGCCCGCGGCCGACCGTGGTTGAACCGGCCGCCGGTGCTCCCTCGAATCGCTCTCAGCCGGGCGTACGGCAGGTCGTCCTCGTCGCCGGGACCGTGGTTGCGTTGGTACTCAGTGCCGCCGTGCTCACCAGCCTGCTGCCCCCGGCGATCCAGGAGATCGTGTTCCAGACGCCCGTCGCGATCGGGGTCCTGGTGATCGGCACGGCCTGGATTCTGTGGCGCATCTCGAGGCGCGGCCGCCCAGACCCGGATTCGTGACGACCGAGCCCGCCCAACCTGCGGCGCCGGCCAAGCCCACCTCCACCAAGGCCGGGCCCCTCGATGGCCGTCGCGCAGACCTCGCACTGCTGGCGGGCCAAACCTGGGACGTCATCATCGTCGGTGGCGGGATCGTCGGTGCAGGAGCCCTCCTCGATGCGGTGTCGCGCGGCATGCGTGCCGCCCTCGTCGAGCAGGACGACATCGCGTCGGGCACCTCGTCGCGCTCGTCGCGGTTGATCCATGGGGGCCTGCGCTACCTCGAGCAGTTTCGTTTCGGGCTCGTCCGCGAGGCCCTGACCGAACGAGCACGGCTGCTCGACCTTGCCCCGCACCTCGTTCGGATCGAGCCGCTGCTCTTCCCGATCTACGGGATCCCGTACCTGTCGAAGGCGTTCTACGACGCGGGCCTCACCGTCTATGACCTCCTTGGTGCTCGACACGATGGCGGCTGGCATCGACGACTCTCACGGGTCGACACGCTCGACCTCGCGCCAACGCTTCGCATCGAAGGCCTCCGCGGTGGGCTGATCTACCACGACGGGGTCGAGGACGACGCCCGGTACACGCTGGCGGTCGCACGGACGGCGCAAGCGGCCGGTGGCACGGCACTGACCCGGGTCCGCGCGACAGGGCTGGGCGTTGACCGGCGGACCGGCCTGCACTCGCTGCGGCTCTCCGACCTGGTGACCGGCGACGACCTCGAGGTCGCGACGCGCGCCGTGGTCGATGCGACCGGGGTCTGGGCAGCCGAGCAGGACCACCCGCTTGGCGGCACATCACTGCGGATCCGTCCCAGTCGAGGGGCGCACCTCGTCGTTCCCCGTGACCGGATTCCCAACAAGGTCGGGTTGACGATCCGCGTCCCGGGCAAGGTGGTGTTCCTGGTTCCTTGGCCCGGCCATTGGCTGATCGGCACTACGGATTCCCCGTTTGACGGCCCGGCGGCGCGCCCGACGGCGGCCGGCTGGGAGGTCGACAGGCTGCTCGCCACCGCCAATGCGACGCTGGATCTGACCCTGACGCGTCAAGATGTCGTCGGCGTGTATGCCGGCCTCCGGCCGCTGGTCGCACCGGCTGATGGCTCGACGGTCAAGGCGTCGAGGGAACACCGCGTGACCATGGATCCGAATGGCGTGGTCCGGATCGGCGGCGGGAAGTACACAACGTATCGGATCATGGCCAGCGATGTGATCGATGCCGTCCTGGGGCGGGCCGAGGCGAGGGCGCGCCCGTCGGGGACCGCCGAATGGCGCCTGGTTGGAGCGGCCGAGGCGGATGCCCGGGCGCAGATCGCCAGCGAGCTGGCGACGATCCCCGCGGTCGGTTCGGTCGACGGGGCAGCCACGCAACTGGTCTCGCGGCACGGCACGGAGGCCCCCGCGATCGTCGCGCTGGGAGCGGAGCTGGACCTGCTGCGCCCATTGCTGCCCGGGCGTGCGTTCCTCGAGGCCGAGGTCGCGTGGGCGGCTCGTGCCGAGCTGGCTCTCTCACTCGACGACGTGCTTGCGCGACGGACCAGGCTTGCACCCGAATTGCCTGATCGCGGTGCGACGATCGCTCCACGGGTGGCCGCGATCCTCGGCGCGGAGCTCGGCTGGGGCGATGCCCGCCAGGCACTCGAAGTCGAAACCTATCTTGCCACGGCGCGGCGCGAGTTCGATGTCCCGGCAACCGGTGATTTCGAACCGGTCAGTCCAGGCGTCTCGCCAAACCACTGAGCGGGCCGTCATCGGTCCGTCACAGGCGGTGGCCATCCTCGAGCCATGAACTTGATCGGGGACCTTGAACGTTTCTTCGCAACCTCCCTTTATCCACTCCGGGTCCCGATTGCGATCGCCGTTGGGGTTGCCATCGCTGGTCTCCTGGTGCTTGCGCGGCGACGTGGCTGGTTCGCGGCGGCGCGGCGACACCCTCGGCGAACGGGATCGGTCGTCGCGCTGGCATTGGTGGTCGGCCTTCCGCTGACCTGGTACCTCGCCTCGCCGCTGTTCATTCGAACGACCTTGATCGAACCGCCGATCGCCGCTGTCGCGGATTCGTCGCCGGGCGTGCCCGGAGCTACGCCGCCGCCCACCGCCTTCGAACCCGTCCTCGCCGCCTCCGGCACGTTCCACGGCGCCGATGACTTTCACTTCGGCGAGGGGACCGCGTCGATCATCGAGACGTCACCTGGCCGGTTCACGCTGCGCTTCGAGGCGTTCTCGGTCCGCAATGGCCCGGACCTATTTGTTTACCTGTCGCCGAGCGCCGAAGGCTACGCGGACGGCGTCCTCGAGCTCGGCGCCCTGATGGCGACTGATGGGTCCTTTGGATACGAGCTGCCCGACGGGATAGACCCGACCGATTTCGCCAGTGCGGTGATCTGGTGCAAGCAGTTCGCGGTGCTGTTCGCGGTGGCTCCATTCGAGGCTCGATGACCCGTCAGAGGTCCTGGTGGCCCGCCGAAAATCGGGTCTATGCAAGCGCAAACGAATTGCGTACGATCCCGCTGGCAAATGCCACGGAAGCGTTCGTGGCCAGAACGTAGCACGACGCAAAACTCGGACTCCTCTCACGGCTGACGCGAGAAAACCCGAAGGGCTCGCGCCGGCTACCGAGAGGAGTTTCAGTTTCGTGTACAACGACAAGAACCTTACCTGTGCGGACTGCGGCCAAGAATTCGTCTTCACCTCGTCCGAGCAGGATTTCTACTCGCAGCGCGGCTTCACCGAGCCACGTCGTTGCCCATCATGTCGCGCCAGCCGCAAGGCCGCTCGCAATAGTGAGGGTGGTGGCGGAAGCTCGTACGGCGGCTACGGTGCCGGAGGCGGGTATTCCGCCGGTGGCTCTGGTGGCTCCGGTGGCGGGTACGGCGGTGGTGGCGGCGGCGGGGGCTACGGCGCCCGTGATCGCGGACCGCGCGAGATGTTCAGCGCTACCTGCTCATCCTGCGGGAAGGAAGCCCAGGTCCCGTTCCGCCCGACGAGCGGCAAGCCCGTCTACTGCAGCGATTGCTTCCGCAGCCAGCGCGGCGGCTGACCTCGACCCTCTCGGTGCGGGCCGAATCACGACCCGCCGAACCAGCGTGAACCCCGATCCGGGCCGTCAGCCGACCCGGATCGTTTGATTCCAAGGGCGTTCCCGCCGTGGACGCGACTCGCACGCGACACCTTGCAACCAAGCCGCGATTCTCCGGATCCCTGGTCTCTTCGGTCGTACTCCAGTCGCGGATCGGAAGGTCAGAAGCTGGCCAGATTGCCCCGGTCAACCGCGTCGCCCGGCGGTCGCAGATCCGCGCCCGCGCTAGATTCCAATGGCTCATTCGCCGCTCAGCCTCAGCTCCGGTCGGAACGCTTACCGCCCAGCAGCCCAAGGTCGAACTTGCGCTCCTTGCCATGGATCAGGCGATCGATGTTGTCCGAATGAGCGAGCCAGATGAACATGGCTCCGACCGCGGCATAGACGACATACGTCGACGGCGTGCCTGGCGAGACCACGAAGAAGAGCAGCATCGCGGGCAGCATCGCGGCGGAACCGAGCAGCGACCCGAGCGACACGTAGCGCGTCAGCAGGATGACTCCGATGAACACTGGCGCCGCCAGAAGAACCGCCAATGGCTGGATCACCAGCATCGTGCCCACGCCGGAGCCAACGCCGCGCCCGCTGCGGAACCCGGCAAAGACGGACCAGATCGCCCCCGCAACGGCCGATGCGGCACACAGCGCCTCGATCAGCGGGTCACCGCCGGTCACCACCCGTGCGAGCAGCACGGGTAGCGCGCCTTTGAGCAGGTCGCCGCTCACCACCACCGCAGCCCATTTCCGGCCGAGCGCCCGCAGGGCATTGGTGCCGCCCGTTCGGCCCGATCCGATCGTTCGTGGATCCGTGCCGCCAGCCGCTCGCGCCACCAGCACGCCCACAGGAACCGACCCAGCGAGGTAAGCGACCAGCATCAGGGCAGCGGTGCGCAGGACGAGCGCAGGGTCCAACAGCTCCCTCCAACGGCGGTTCGGGAACGCCGTTCCGTTCGGCGCCAGCGGCCGGAGTCTAGCATTGGGCGGCTCTCGCTCGGGCCACGCAGGTCGGGCCAGGCAGGTCGGGCCACGCAGGTCGGGCCACGCAGGTCGGCCTGCACCGATCGCGCCACGACCACGCTTCGAGCACCGCCGTCTGGCCGACGCCGTTTGCGCGTCGGCGGAGCCCGCGCGTACCATCGCTGGCGATGACCCACCCGCCCAGCCGGTCCTTCGACGCTGTTCCCGCCACACCCGTTGCGCCCACCACGCCGACCGGCCCCGGCGGCTCACCCTGGCATCCTGAGGCACCTTGACCCATGGCCGTCGGCTCGTCCAACGACTTCGATCTCGTGGTACTCGGCGCCGGGACCGGCGGGTACGCCGCCGCGTTCCGGGCCGCCCAGCTCGGCCTCAAGGTCGCCCTGGTCGATGAGGACAAGATCGGCGGAACGTGCCTGCACCGGGGCTGCATTCCGACCAAGGCACTGCTCGAATCGGCTGCGTTCGCGGACAAGGTCCGCCGCGCGAAGGACCACGGCATCACCCTGCCCGGCGAGCCGATCGTCGATTACGCGGCGATGGCTGCCCGTCGCGACGCCGTCGTGAAGCGGATGTGGACCGGCCTCAAGACCCTGATCGACAAGAACAAGGTGACCTGGATCGCAGGACGCGGCCGTCTGGACGGCCCCGGCAAGGTCCGCGTCAACCAGCACGGCGAAGACGGCCAACCCGGCACGGGCGGCGAGAGGATCCTCAACGCCACGGACGTGATCCTGGCCACCGGTTCGCGGGTCAAATCGCTCCCGGGGCTCACCCCGGACGGAACCAGGATCGTGACCAGCGACGACATCCTCAAGATGGACACGCTCCCGAAGGACATCATCATCGTGGGCGCCGGCGCGGTGGGGGTCGAGTTCGCCAGCATGTTCCACGACGTCGGCGTCAAAGTGACCCTGCTCGAATACCTTCCCGGGATCGTCCCGCTCGAAGACGCCGAGGTCAGCAAGCTGCTCGAGCGCAGCTTCACCAAGCGCGGCATCACAGTCATGACCAGCGCTCGCTTCGACACGGCGTCGGTCAAAGCGGACAAGACGGGGGTCAGCCTCACGGTTGGCCCGGACGGCAAGGAAGCCACCGAACTGCGCGCCGAAATCCTCCTCGTCGCGACCGGCCGCGCCGCCAACGTCGAGGGGATCGGCCTCGAGACCACACAGGTCGAGATCGATCGCGGCCTGATCAAGGTCGACGGGCGAATGCGGACCAGGGACCCGCATATCTATGCCATTGGTGACGTCATCGGAGGGTTGTGGCTGGCCCACACGGCGGCCCACGAGGGCCTGATCGCGGCCCACGCCATCGCCGGAGACAGCGACGCCCACGAGATGGACTACACCCGGCAGCCGCGCGCGACCTATTGCCGGCCGGAGATCGCCTCGATCGGGTTGACCGAGGCCCAATGCGCCGCCCGCGGTCTCAAGACCCGCGTTGGCAAGGTCCCGTTCCAGGCCGTCGCCAAGGCGATCATCGGCGGCGAGTACGAGGGGTTCGCCAAGGTCATCGAGGACGCCGAGACGCACAACACCCTTGGAGTGCACATCATCGGGCCGCATGCTACGGACCTGATTGCCGAGGCTTCGCTCGCGTTCGAGCTGGGCGCGACCCCATGGGAGATCGGGCGTGCCTCCCACGCGCACCCCACGTTGTCTGAGATTCTCGGCGAGGCGGCGCTGGCGGTCGAAGGTCGATCGATCAACTTCTAGCCTGCCGCCGCGCGGCGGTGCACCCGAAGCCGCCCGGGCGGCAAACTGAACCTCCGCAGCCCTGGGAGCGTAGGCGTTGACCGGAAGTCGCGACTCCAAGCTCGGTCTCGGCACAGCGGTGGGCCTGTCCGACGCAGCCCTGATCACGATGTATCGCCTCGTGGCGCTGGCTCGTGCGATCGACGAACGGATGTGGATTCTCAATCGCGCGGGCCGGATCCCGTTCGTGATCAGCGGCCAGGGGCACGAAGGTGCCCAGGTCGGGATCGCCTGGGCACTCGAGAAGGGTCACGACTGGATCGCGCCCTTCTACCGATCGATCGCGACCTGTTTGACCCTTGGCATGAGCGCGCGCGACATCCTGACCAATCAATACGCAACGGCCGACGACCCTTCGTCGGGTGGGCGCGGCATGGCCGGCCACTACGGCAGCCCGAAGCACAACCTGCTGTCCGTCTCGTCGCCCGTGGGCACCCAGTTGTTGCACGGGGTCGGCATCGCGCTCGCCGCGAAGATCCGCCGGACCGGCCAGGTCGCCCTGGCGATCATGGGTGAGGGCTCATCGAACCAGGGCGATGTCCACGAGGGACTGAACTTCGCGGCCATTCATCGGCTGCCGTTCATCTTCGTCGTCGAGAACAACGGCTACGCGATCAGCGTGCCGGCGGCTCGGCAGCTCGCGATACCGGACGTCGCGGACCGGGCGGCCGGATATGGGATCCCGGGGGTCGTGGTCGATGGGGCCGATGTGCTCGCCTGCTACGCGGCTTCCCGGGCAGCGGTGGCACGCGCTCGCGCGGGCGACGGTCCGACCCTGATCGAGGCCAAGGTGACTCGCCTGACCGGCCACTCCTCGGACGACCAGGAGACCAAGTACAGACCGGCCGAGGAGCTCGCCGCGGAGCGCGGCCACGATGCGCTGCCACGGTTTCGAGAGCAACTGCGCGACGCCGGTGTGCTGACAATCGAAATTGAGGAGCGTCTGGCATCCGAGATCCGCGCCGAGGTCGACGACGCGACCGACTACGCGGAGGCGCAGCCGAGCCCCGACCTGGCTAGTGCCACCCGCTTCGTCTACGCCGAGGCCAGCGAGGCGGCCGGGACCCCCGAGAGCGCCGGAGCCAGCGACTGATGCCGCCCCGCACGTTTATCGACGCCATCCGCGAGACCCTCGCCGACGAGATGCGCCGCGATCCCACCATGATCGTCCTGGGCGAAGACGTCGGCAAGAAGGGCGGCGTCTTCCTGGCGACAGACGGCCTGTGGGCAGAGTTCGGCGACGATCGCGTGATCGACACCCCCCTGACCGAATCGATGATCGTGGGCGCCTCGATCGGGGCGGCCCTGAACGGTCTGCGGCCGGTCTGCGAGATCCAGTTCGCCGACTTCATCTTCCCGGCCTTCAACCAGATCGTGTCCGAAGCGGCGCGGATGCGCTACCGCTCGAACAATGGCTTCAGCGTCCCGTTGACGATCCGGGCGCCGTATGGCGGCGGCGTCCACGGCGCGCTCTACCACTCGCAATCGGTTGAAGCGTTCTTTACCCATGTGCCCGGGCTCAAGGTGGTCATTCCGTCCACGCCGTACGACGCGCGCGGGCTCCTGCGTTCGTCCATCCGCGACCCGGATCCGGTGCTCTTCTTCGAGCACAAGAAGATGTATCGATCCGTTCGCGGCGACGTCCCGGACACGGACTACATCGTGCCGCTCGGGGTGGCCGCGATCACCCATCCCGGGACCCAGGTCACGGTTGTCGCCTACGGATTGATGGCCCATTACGCCCTCGAAGCCGCCGACCGGGTGGCCGAGGAAGGGATCAGCGCCGAGGTCGTCGACCTGCGCACGCTCCGCCCGCTGGACACCGAAACCGTGCTCGACTCCGTCCGCAAGACTGGCAAGTGCCTGGTCGTCTACGAGGACAACACGTTCGGCGGCTATGGCGCGGAAGTCGCCGCGATCGTCGCCGAGGAGGCGTTCGACTACCTCGATGGTCCGGTGACCCGGGTCGCCGGCCCCGAGGTGCCGGCCATCCCCTACA
>JANPDO010000189.1:0-5998 GCA_031431535.1 Chloroflexota bacterium | reverse complement strand
ACGTGCCCCGCGAGCGTGATGAACGTGCCGGCACTGGCCGCCCGGGCGCCGGACGGCGCGACCCAGACAATCACGGGCAGCGGGGCATCGAGAACGCTCGACACGATCTTCTGGGTCGCATCCAGGCTGCCCCCGGCGTGTTGAGCCGGATCACCACGGCTGAGGCTCCATCACCCGCGGCCGCGGCGATGCCTTCTGCGAGATAGCCCGCCAGCACGTTGTCTACGATGCCGGTCGCCGGGAGGACCACCACGGTCCCGCCCGCAGCACGCACCGGGCCGCCGGCCAGGAGGCCGAGGATCCCGAACAGGAGCGGCAGCGCGAACAGCGATCGGGCGAGATGACGGGTCATCGAGAGCCTCCGACGCCCCTATCCTACAGCCGCTCCTTCGCGAGCCTCGATGAACTCGAAGGCGAGTCGACTCCAGGTTTCAAGGCCAACAGCAACCGCGGCCACTTCACCAGCCGTGACGAAGGCCCCGGTCAGCTTGTCCGTCTCGCGAATCCTCACGGCACGACCGCCGACATCGGCCAGGTAGACCACTCCGAGGTGGACCGCGCCAACGCGCGTCGTGTCGTCGTTGAGCAAGGCGATCAGTTCGAACTCGGGCAGGAAGTCGGCGACGAGTTCCTCTCGCCATTCGCGATGCAGTCCACCAAGCAGGCCATCGTCGCCCGGGTTCAGATGTCCGCCGACGCCAATTGAATAGCGGCCGTGCAGCCTGGGATCGGCGCCGCCGCTGGAGCGTTGCATCAGGAAATAGCGGGGGCCGTCGCGCAGGACGAGGTACGGAATGATCTGCTTGAACGCGGGATCGAGTTCCATCGCATCGCGCGGTTCATATCGGCCCTCGCGCCCCACCTCGACCTCGAACGCCTCGAGACCGTCCACCCGCATGCCGTACCAATTGGCGGCGTCGGGCAGCACGGCGCGGGGAACGACATAGACGCGTTCAGGTTCGTCCTGACCGGGCCGGCGGCTCACGACGGATTGCCAAGGCTCTCCCGGGCGGACCGCATTCGCTCGAGGATCGCAGCCTCGTCCGGCCCGCCCGGTCGCTCCAGCTCGATCCGCCATGCGTCGAGCCTGGCCTGCAGGTCGCGGAGCCGATCCGCCAGCACGGCTGCATTGGTAACCACGATGCCGGCACCCATCGCCGGATCCCCGCGGGCAAGGCGAGTCATGTCGCGCCAGCCGCTCGCTGCGAGGCCCGACGCCGTCGGCCAGTCGTCGCGGAGCGCGCCCGGCGATCCGACGACCGCCTCGGCGAGCGCCGTCGCCAGGATCAGCGGCAGATGGCTGATCCCCGCCACGGCTTCGTCGTGGGTCGGGCCGTCCATCAGCACGGCTCGGGCGCGGCAGGCGCCAACCAGAGCGGTAACCCGTTCGACGTCCGAGCGATTCGCTACCTGCCCCGGTACGATGACCCACGGCCGGTCGACGAACAGGTCGGCACGTCCGGCCTCGTACCCGCTGGCATCGAGCCCGGCCATCGGATGACCGCCCACAAAGCGCAGGCCGGCGGCGTCGGCACGTGCCACCAGGGCTGCCTTGGTGCTCGCCACATCCGTGACCACCGAGCCCGACCGGAGCGAGCTGCTCCAACGGCCGGCGAGGTCCCCGAGCGCGCTCAGGCAGGCGGTCGGAGGGCCGGCCAGCACGATCAGATCGGCGTCAACGAGCGCCCGTTCAGGCGTCGTCGCCGCGTGGTCGATCGTCCCATCCGCAAGGGCTGCGCCGGGACCGCGTCCTGACGGTGACCAGGCGCTCATCGTCCAGCCCCGACCGGCCTCGCCGGTCCGAACGGCGCGAGCAATGGAGCCACCGATCAGGCCGAAACCGATAAAGGCGACATGCATGCCGTCGAGTATCGCAGCCGGCTAGCCTGCCGGTTTGGAACCCCCGGGGTCGCGACGTCGATTGGTCCGACGGTCGGCCATTCGCCGGTCTCCGGTACCCCCGGGTGGGCCCGGGTCAAACAGCGGATTCTTGCGTCGGACCGTGGACCGACGCTCCGATTCGCGCCGTTCATGGTGAAAGTGCGCGCCACAGTTCGGACAGCGGCGCTCCTCGGCGAAGAGCGCTTCGAGCGGTTCAACCGTGTAGACCTGCCGGCCACACGACCAGCAAACCAGGTTGGGCATGCGAGCCCCTCGGTCAGACCCTGGGCAGGACGGCCAGGGCCGCGTCGACCCGCTCACGCGGGTACTCGTAGTCTTCGAGAGCGCCGGTCAGATACCGCTCGTAGGCCGACAGGTCGAAGTGACCGTGGCCACACAGGTTGAACAGGATCACCCGTGCCTCGCCGGCCTCCCTGGCGGCGATCGCCTCGTCCATCGCCACCCGGATCGCGTGGGTGGGTTCCGGTGCGGGCAGGATCCCCTCAGCCCGTGCAAAGGCCACGCCGGCCTCGAACGTGGCCCGCTGGTGCACGCTGCGCGCCTCGATGAAGTTGTGTTCCTTGAGCAGGCTGACGAGGGGAGACATGCCGTGGTAGCGGAGGCCGCCAGCGTGGATGGGCTCGGGAATGAAGTCGTGGCCGAGCGTGTACATCTTGGCCACTGGCGCCATCTTGGCTGTATCGCCGTAGTCGTACGCATAGACGCCTCGGGTCAGGCTCGGGGCGGCTTCGGGCTCCACGGCAATGACCCGATATCGCTTGCCCTCGCGGAAGTTCAGGCCGAGGAACGGGAACGCAAGACCGGCGAAGTTGGAGCCGCCGCCGGTGCAGCCGATGATGATGTCGGGCTCTTCCCCCGCCATCCCCATCTGCTCGATGGCCTCCTGACCGATCACCGTCTGGTGCAACAGCACATGGTTGAGCACCGAGCCGAGGGAGTACTTCGTATCGTCGCGGGTCGCGGCGTCCTCGACCGCCTCGCTGATCGCCATTCCGAGCGACCCGGGGTTGTCCGGGGTGGCTGCCAGGACACTCCGGCCGTAGTTCGTGGTCAGTGACGGGCTGGCCACCACCTCAGCGCCGTAGGTCTCCATGAGGATCCGCCGATACGGCTTCTGGTCGTAGCTCGCCCGGACCATGTAAACCTTGACCTCGAGCCCGAACAGCGCGCCGGCGAAGGCCATCGCGCTGCCCCACTGGCCGGCGCCCGTCTCCGTGGCGATCCGCTTGACCCCCTGCTCCTTGTTGTAGAAGGCCTGCGGGATGGCGGTATTGGGCTTGTGACTGCCGGCCGGGCTGCCGCCCTCGTACTTGTAATAGATGTGCGCCGGCGTATCCAGGGCTCGCTCCAGGCGGTGGGCGCGATAGAGCGGGCTCGGCCGATAGAGCCGATAGGCATCTCTGACAGGCTCGGGGATCTCGATCTCACGCTCGGCCGACATCTCCTGGCCGATCAGGGCCATCGGAAATAGCGGCGCCAGATCTTCCGGTCCGAGCGGCCCGAGCGTCCCAGGATGCAGGTAGGGCGAGGGCGGGACCGGAAGGTCCGCAGCGATGTTGTACCAGGCTCGTGGGATCCGCGATTCGTCGAGCACGAACTTGGTCTGGCGTGGATCGGACGGCGCCATGGCGGTCTCCTGCTGTGGGTCGTGACGGGTGACAGTCCGTGGTCGATCTTGCGCTGCCGGGCAAACCCGGTGGGGACGCGAGCCTAGCGCGCCTGACGCCGTCCGCGCAACCTAAGGCGCCGCGCAGGCGCCGCTGCCCTGAACCGGGTGAATGCGGACCCTGCCACGGCAAATGGCACGATCAGGACGCCGCCGATAACGGGATCGATGTCGTGCCCCGACTTCCCGCCGGTGCACGGGCGGGCGGCCGGCTCGGCTCCCTTGTTGTGACCGGGCGGAGGAGCATCCGCAACGGGGCACGGCGGGCGCAGGTTGGCGGACGTGACGACGGGCGTCGAGGTCGGGGCCGGTGTCCCGGCTGGGGTCTGGGAGGGCGTCGGTACGACCGGCGACGGTGGCGGAACGACCGGCGTCGGGGTGGGGGTCGGTGCGACCGGCGATGGTGTCGGCACCACCGGCGATGGTGTCGGCACCACCGGCGTCGAGGTAGGCAGCACCGGCGTCGGCTTCGGCTTGGGCTGAGGCTTGGGAGCGGCCGCCGTAGATGCCGTTGGGACGGACTCTTTGATCGCGGGGGCCGGCGAATCCGCAGTAGACGAGACAGGTGGCGTCGGCGTCGCAGTCGCGGCGGCTATGGAGTTCGAACTTGTTGGCGTCGGGGTCACGACGGTCGCGCTGGACGCGGGAGCAGGCGGGGTCGGGGCGGTCGTTGGCTTCGTCGTTGATCGGACCGGCGGAGCTGACGCATCGGACGGTGGCCCAGCCGCGACGGCGACCGGATCGGGGCTTGCAGTTGGGATCGAAGGAGACAGTCCCATGCCCCCGACACCGAGGGCCACGCCAGCGAGGACCAGGTTCACGAACCCGAGGGCGAGGACGAGGCGAAGACGCTGGGCTGCCGACACTACGCTGGGGGTACTCCTGGTGCGGCACCGCGGATTTCCACCGCGGCCGGCCGATCGTACCACCCAATCAGGTATCCCGAGCCGCGTTTGCGCACGGTTAGATCAGTTCAAGAATGCTCACTGGCTGGTACCGCGCCGGACCGCCGCCGGTCAGACTCTCGAACAGGCCGATGCGATCAATGCGAGCAGCGATCCGGACCTCCCCCGCGACCTCGACCAGCCGCGCGCCGATCTTGGCTCCGGCCGGGACGCCATCGCACCTCGCCAGCGTCAGGTGTGCACGAAACGGCCTGAGCTCAGCCGGCCACCCGGCGTCAACCAGCGCGCGATCGACCCGGGAAGCGAGGCTCGCCAGGTCCTCCTCGCCGCTTCGCAGGCCAATCCAGAGCGCGCGCGGTCGGCCCGAGGGTGGAAAGATGCCGGCCCCCCCGATCTCGACCTGGAATCCACGTGCCTCGGCAGCCGCTCGCCGGACGGCATCCTTCGCCGCCTCGACCCGATCGTCGAGCGTCGGGCCCAGGAAGCGCAGAGTCAGGTGCAGGCCGTCGAGTCTGACCCAGCGAACGTCGCGCCCACCGCCCGGGACTCCACCCTCTCGGACGCGCGCGACGAGCCCCGCGACCTGCTCCGCGGCCAGCGTCGGGAGCGGTGCCGCGATGAAGATTCGACGGCCCGGCAAATCGGCACCAGGCCAGCGCGGCCGTCCACTGGGCGCGGTCACGCGCCGGACGTGCTCGTCTCGTGGTGCCACGTCGCGCGATCCGTGCGCAGGACATCGAGCGCGCGACCTCGATCGCGCCAGCCGAGGATTTCGACCGTCTTGTCTTCGAGCGCCTTGTAGGTAGCGAAGAACTGCTCGATCTCGACGAGACGGTGCGGTCGCATCTGATCGAGCGCCTCGATATGGGCCTGATGGGCGTCGCCGATGGCGACGCACAGCACCTTGAAATCGAAACCCTTCTCGTCGCGCATCTCCAGCCCGCCGACCGGCCGCGCCCAGACGTGGCAACTGGTGAACGTGGGCTCATCGATGATCAGCAGTGCGTCGGTGTGATCACCGTCGCCCGCCCGCGTGCCCTCGATGAACCCGTAGTCGAAGTTGTAGAAGACCGCACTCGACAGGACTCGATCGAGGCGGTAGACACCCGTCGCTTCATCGAATTCGTACTTGTTGCGCGACCCGCGCGGGATCTCGACGACGATCTCGACGACATCCGGGAATGCGTCGGCGTTACGTCTCATCGTGCTCTAACTCTACGCCGGAGTGGTGATCCGCAGGTGGAGGAACATGGTCACTCGCATCCGCTCGTAGGAGACGTCCATCCGCCGAGGGAGGAGCGGGCACCACCGGCGGTGTCATGCCTGCCACTCGCGGCTCGTCGGCGCTGAGTGATATTCCCCGGTGAAGTTGGGACTGGTCAGGCGGCACCCCCGCCACCATCACGCGCCATCCCCCGCCCTCGGGTCCTGACAGTACCGGATTACGGATGAACGTCTCGTGGTCCTGCCAGAAATCGACACGACGTGTCGAATCTGCCGGGGGATCACGTTCACTCGTGGGGAA
>JANPDO010000188.1:0-7344 GCA_031431535.1 Chloroflexota bacterium | reverse complement strand
CCATCGAGCGCCGGCTGGTCGGCGTTCGGTGAGCCGGTTTATCGAGTTGGAGGTTCCCTTGCTGTCGCTTCGCTGCTCCCGGCACGCCCACCTGCTGTCCATTGGCCTGATCGTCGTCCTGCTGGTCGCCCCCTGCGGCGGTGGCCCGGGTGGTTCGCCCGCTGACTCCGCGTCGCCAGCCACAGCGCCTTCGGTCGGGGCGTCGCCGGCGCCATCCACCGAACCGCTCAAACTCACCGTGGGACTGGGCTACATCCCAAGCGTGCAGTTCGCCCCGTTCTATCTCGCCCAGCAGGCCGGCTACTACGCCGAGGCCGGTCTCATCGTGGAGTTCCAGAACAAGATCGATCCGGACCTGATCAACCTGGTTGGACAGGGCGCGATTGACGTCGGCATGGGCGACGGCACCAGCGTCATCCCGGCGGTCAGCCAGGGCATCCCGATCCGCTATGTCGCGACGATCTACGGGCAGTTCCCGAATGTCATCTTCGCCAAGGCGTCCTCGGGGATCACGTCGCCGGCGGACCTGGCGGGCAGGAGGATCGGGACGCCGGGCCGCTACGGTTCCGGCTGGATCATGCTCCAGGCCCTGCTGGAGTCGGCCGGTCTGACGCCCGAGGACGTCGAGATCGTGGAGTACCCCGACTTCACCCAGCGGGCTGCCGTCGAGCAGGGCGCCGTCGATGCGGCAACCGGGTTTGCCAATAATGAGCCGGTCCAGCTCCAGCTCAGCGGTGTGGAGGTGGTCGTCCTGCGGATCGATGACGTCACCCCGCTCCCCGGGCCGGGCCTCATCGCCGGCGTGGCGACCCTGGGCGCCAGGGGGGATGCGATCGCAGCGTTCGTGAAGGCCACGTTGCGGGCCATGGATGAGGTCACGGCCGACCCCCAGGTTGGGCTCGATGCCGCGATCGCCGCGGTACCCGAGATCGCCTCCGCGCGTGACGTCCAGCTGGCGATCCTCAACGCCACGATCGAATCGTGGACCGGATCCGTCCAGGCGACGGCCGGTCTTGGCGCGATCGATCGCGACGGCTGGACGGCGTCAGTGGCATATCTCACGACGCTGGGCCTCGTGCCGAACCCGGTGACGCTGGACGACCTGGTGGCCGGCGGGTTCTCCCGAACCGACTACTGACCCCCGGGGCGTTCGGGCGCCGGCATCGAGACCCGCCCGGCCGTGATCGACGGAGGCCCTGCTACACTGCCGCGGACGTCGAAGCCAACCGGGCGACCGCCGAGTGGTCGGTCGATTCGGGGCTCGCACGGAGGCAGCCACCAGGCGCATGGAACAGATCCTCGGAACGATCGGCGATGCGCTCGGCGGCATCTTCTCCAGCCCCCTCGTCCAGCTCGGCATCCGCGCGCTGGGGGTCTACCTCGTCATCCTGTGGCTGGCGTCGGCCTACTGGGCGTTCCGGGACATGCAGCAGCGCAGCGACAACGCGATCCTGCCGTACCTCGCATCGGCCGGGATCATCTTGTTCACGCCGCTCTTCTTCGTCCTGGCCGTGTGGGTCTACAAGATCATCCGGCCACACGAAAAGGTCGGCGAGGTCTGGGAGCGCAACCTCGCGGAAGAGGCGCTCCTGGCCGAGGTAGAGGCGATCCATCACTGCCCCACGTGCGAGCGCCGGATCGACGATGAATGGATCATCTGCCCCACGTGCCGGACGCGGCTCAACCGCGTTTGCCCGAATTGCAGCCGCCTGGTCGGCCTCGATTGGTCGCTGTGCGCCTGGTGTGGCAGGGACTTCGAGCGGCGGCCGGTGGCGGCTGCCCTCGCTGCCGTCCCGGCGGGCCGAGACGTAGCCGGGCGGATCGCCGCAGCGGCTGACGGTGGATCGGCCGCAGCACGCGTGGCCGCCCCGGGCGCCGCAACGTCCGCATCGGCCGCAGCACGAGTGGCCGCCCCGGGCGCCGCAACGTCCGCATCGGCCGCAGCACGCGTGGCCGCCCCGGCCGACTCACGGGTCAACACGCGGCCCGGGTCCGCGCCATCACGTGCCGGGAGCTCCAACCGGGCCGGCGGGCCGCTCCGCTCGATCGTGGATCCGCCGCCGTCGGTCCAGGATTCGCGCCCCGAGCGTTGACGACGCCCGACGAGGGCCCAGCCGCAGGCGAGCCCGGCCCGCCCCCTCTGCCGCCCGGGATCGCGACGTTCACGATTGAGGGACGTTCGGCCCCGGCGTTGTTCCTCATCGGCTGGCTGGCCACCCTGCTCGGGGCCGGCTTCCTCGTCGTCGGCGTCCTGTCCGGTGGCGGTGCCACGTCGCTCGCGTTGATCGTGATCGGTCTGCTGGTGCTCTCAGTCGGACTCGTCGCGGGCGCGGGCTCGCAGGGTATTGCGCGGCGCGCCCGCGGGACTGCAGCCTATGCCGGGCCATCGCCCCTGCTCGTCTTCTGCGCGTCGATTCCGGTTTCGGTGCTGGTTGTCATGGCCGTCGGGCTGCCGCTGGGCGCCGCGGGGGTCGCCCTCGATGGACCCGTGGGCGCCCTGCTCTCGGTCGTCGCCCAGGCCCTGATCTACGTCGGCCTGATCCGGTTGCTGGTCGTCGATGTCGGGGCGCTCAGCTGGGCAGCCATGGGCGTGCGCCGGCCGGATCGAGCCGCCCTCGCCGAGGTGATCGGTGGGGCCGCGTGGGCGCTTCCCGTGATCGCCCTGACCCTGCCGCTAGCGCTGGTGTTGGTGGCGATCTTCCCGGTGCAGCCGCAGAGCCCATTGCCGCCAACCGGCGAGGTTGTCGGTTTCGCCCTCTCCCTGCTGGCCGGCGCCATCGTTGCGCCATTTGGCGAGGAGATCCTGTTCCGCGCGTTCGCCACGACCGCCTGGGTGCGCTCGGTCGGCATCCGCGGCGGGATCACTCGGGCCGCCCTGCTGTTTGCCGTCGCCCACATCCTGACGACCACGGGATCGTCCGCGGGTGACGCGATCGGGTTGGCCGTCGTTGGCTTCGGAACGCGAATTCCGATCGCGCTGGCCCTCGGCTGGATCTTTGTGCGGCGCGGCACGGTCTGGGCCTCGTTTGGTCTCCACGCGGCGTTCAACGCAATCCTGCTGGTCATTGCCGAAGTGGCCAGCCGCACGATCTGACCGGCCGGCTGCCGGGTCCCAGGCGGCTGTCTGTGGCAGACCCCGCCCGCAGGTGAGTGCGGGTGAACCGGCGGTTGAGTGGCCGGTGAGGGGTCGTCCGTAAGCTCTGCGTTGTCCTCGAGGTCCGGATGGCGGGGGGAATCGGCGGGCTCCCGTTGTCCGGACCGAGGGGACACCAACCGCGAGGCAAGGGGAGGCAGGCGATGGCCGAATTGGCACGGACGGGCTACGGACCGGCGATGACGACCGGTTCCGCGGCGACCGGCGCTCAAGGTGGTGGCCCCCACCCGGCTGCAACACAGGGCGGACCGCCGCGAGCCGGTCGGGCGATCCGCGAGCTGCCGCTGGCCGAACGACCGCGCGAGCGGCTGGCGATGCGAGGCGTTGGCGGCCTGACCTCCGCCGAGCTGATCGGGCTGGTCTGGGGTTCGGGGACACGCGGCCGATCCGCCGTGGATGTCGCCGCGGACGCGCTGGCCCAGCACGATGGGCTGACGGGCCTGGCCCGCGCCTCGGAGCCTGAGCTGGCCACGATTCCGGGGGTTGGCATGGCCAAAGCCGCGCAACTGGTGGCCGCCTTCGAGCTGGGACGCCGCCTGCTCGCCGACTGGCCGGCCGCCCGCTGGACCATCCGCAGCCCAGCCGATGTTGCCGAGCGGCTGATCCTCCAGATGGGCCGTCTCGACCGCGAGGAGTTGCGGGTCGTGATCCTTGATACGAAGAACCACGTGCTGCGGGTCATGACGCTCTACCAGGGCAATGTCAGCTCATCGCTGGTGCGCGTCGGCGAGCTGTTTCGCGATGCGGTCCGGTTGAACGCCTCGGCGGTCATCCTGGTCCACAACCATCCATCCGGCGACCCGACACCGTCGCCGGACGATCTGCACCTGACGGCGGAGGCGCTGGCGGCCGGCCGGCTGCTGGACATCGCGGTCCTCGACCACCTGGTGATCGGTCACGACGCCTATACGTCCCTGCGCGACCGAGGCGTCACGTTCGATCGGCCCGACGCCAGGGCGCGTGCGGCCGACGCCGCGGCCGGGTGACCGCTTCGGACAACCGCTTCGGACAACCGGAATTGAGCGGGTATACTGCCCGGACTCCGCAGGCTGATGCCGACGGGCCCATGCGATAGCCTCCGACATTGGCGACGCGAGCCAGCGCGACGATCCACCCGCCACGAAGGATTCGCCAGGCATCATGCTCGATCGGCTCCTCGGTCTCTTTTCGCGCGACATCGGGATCGACCTCGGGACCGCCAATACGCTGGTCCACGTGCGCGACCGCGGCATCGTCATCAGCGAACCATCCGTCGTGGCCATCGATGCACGGACCCGGCGAGTCCTGGCGGTCGGCGCGGAGGCCAAGCGGATGGTCGGTCGAACGCCGGCCAACATCATCGCTATCCGGCCGCTACGCGACGGGGTCATCAGCGACTTTGACGTGACCGAGCAGATGATCAAATACTTCGTCGACAAGGTCCACGATCGCGTCGGCATGCTCGCCCGGCCGAGGATGCTGCTTGGGATTCCGTCGGGCGTCACGGAGGTCGAGAAACGAGCCGTCCGCGACGCTGCCCTCAACGCCGGCGCGCGTTGGGCGCGGCTGATCGAGGAGCCAATGGCCGCCGCGATCGGCGCCGGCCTGCCGGTGAGCGAGCCGTCGGGCAGCATGATCGTGGATATCGGCGGCGGGACCACGGAAGTCGCGGTCATCAGCCTGGGTGGCATCGTGGTCAGCCGGAGCATCCGCATCGGCGGCGACGAGATGGATCAGGACATCGTGGCGTTTGCCCGGCGCGAGTACAACCTGCTGCTGGGTGAGCGGACCGCTGAAGACATCAAGATCGCGATCGGATCGGCCTACCCGGGCGACTGGGATGCCCAGCGCGTCGCCTTGCGCGGTCGGGACCTGCTGACCGGCCTGCCTCGCAGCGTCGAGGTGGGTGCCGACCAGATTCGTGAGGCCATTGAGCCGTCAGTCCAGCAGATCGTCGATACCGTCAAGGACACGATCGAGGAGACCCCGCCGGAGCTGGTCGCCGACATCATGGACCAGGGGATCGTGCTCGCCGGCGGCGGCGCCCTGCTGTCGGGTCTGGACCGGCGGGTGGCGGAGGCGACCCAGATGCCGGTCCATGTGGCCGACGATCCCCTGACCTGCGTGGCCCGTGGTACCGGCGTGGTCCTGCAGAGCCTGGACGAGATGGATCGCGTGCTCGTGTCCGACATCTACTCGCGACCTCCCCGCTAGCCTCGGCGGATCGGCGGCATGACACAGCCGAACCCGCTGACGCAGATCGTGGCGGGCCGCTCGGCTCGTCGCCGGTGGATCGCCTTTCTCATCCTCCTCGGCATCAGCACGTCGCTGATGGCGCTCTCGTCCAACCCGTTCGTCATCGAGGTCCAGAGCGGGATCAGCTTTGCCTTCCGGCCGATCCAGGGCGCGGTTCATGGTGCGGCGGCCCAGATCGCCTCGGTTGCCCAGGCGATCGGCGAGATCGATCGGCTGCGAATCGACAATGCGTTGTTGCTGGCCGAGAACGAGCGACTCAAGGCCGAGAATGTCCGGCTCGATGAGATCCGCCGCGAGAACGAGCTCTTGACCGGCCTTCTCCAGCTGCGTGCGGGTTTCGACTACCGGACGGTCGCGGCAACCGTCATCGCCCGTGAGTCCTCGGAATTTCGACGCCTGGTCGTCCTGGATCGAGGGTCTCGCGACAGGATCGAGGTAGGGCATGTCGCGATCGCGGCAGGTGGTGCACTTGTGGGGCGCGTCATCGAGGTTGGCCCCGACAGTGCCACGGTCGTGCTGCTGACCGATGCCGAATTCACGGTGATCGGACAGCTGACCACGACCGCGGCGACCGGCGAAGTCGTCGGCCAGCTGGGCGCGGGCGTCCTGTTGATGCGGCAGGTCGACTCGAGCGAGCTGATCACTATCGGCGACGAAGTGGTGACCGCCGGGATCGAGCTGGGTGGAGGCCTCCGTTCGCCATACCCCAAGGGCCTGCTGCTCGGCCAGGTAATCGACGTCCGGCGCGATGCCAACGACGTCGTCCAGACGGCCTACCTCCAGCCAGCCGCCAACATGGACAAGCTCGAATTCGTCCTGGTGATCACCGACTACGTCGGCGGACTGCCGCCGCTCGAACAGCAACCGATCAACTGCGACGAACCAGACGGGACCCTGCCCGAGGGCGAGCAGCCGAGCCTCACCCCGGTCGAGAGCCCATCGTCGGGCGTCAGCGTGAGTCCTGCCCCGGGCGGCCAGCCCTGACGTTTTCGAGGGTCGGCGGCTGCTACCCTTCGCGGCGATGAAGGGCATCGTTCTTGCCGGCGGAACCGCGACCCGACTCTACCCGCTGACCATCGTCACCAACAAGCACCTGCTGCCGATCTACGACCGCCCGATGATCTACTACCCGATCGAGACGCTTGCCGGGATGGGGATCCGCGAGGTCATGGTGGTGGTCGGCGGCAAGAGCGTCGGCGACGTGGTCGAATTGCTCGCGGATGGCTCGGCCTTCGGGCTTGACCTGACCTACCGCTACCAGTCGGGGGCGCTGGGGATCGCCCACGCCATCGGACTTGCCCGCGATTTCGTCGGTGACGACTCGTTCTGCTGCGTCCTCGGCGACAACATCCTGCGCGGCCCGGCGCTGGCGGACGTGGCCGCGCAATTCGAGCGCGGTGGCTTTGGTGCGGGAACGCTGCTGTATCGCGTGGCGGATCCGGAGCGTTTCGGCGTCGCCGAATTCGACGCCGACGGCCGGGTTGTCGGGTTCGAGGAGAAGCCGTCGCAGCCCAAGAGCGACCTGATCCCGATCGGGGTCTACTTCCTGCGCCCCGATGCGTTCGAGGTCATCGAGAGCCTGGCTCCGTCCGGGCGCGGGGAACTCGAGATCACGGACGTGCTCAACCGGTACATCCCGGGTGGCCGCCTGTTCGCGCCGGTATACGAGGGCCATTGGACCGATGCCGGCACGGTGCCTTCGCTCATGCGCGCGGCCGAGCTCGCGGCAGCCGACGACGCGGCCGGGCGGCTGGCTCCGCCGGTCAGCCGGCCGACGGCCTGACCGGTCTACGGGTCGGCGGCGTGAATGTGACCGGCCGGATCGGGACGCACGACCGGCTCCTGGTGACCGGTGGCGCCGGGTTCATCGGCTCCTGCTACGTCCGCGACCTGCTCGGCCGCCGCGACGGCACGCGGATCACGGTGTTGGACAAGCTGACCTACGCGGGCAACAA
>JANPDO010000187.1:0-21143 GCA_031431535.1 Chloroflexota bacterium | reverse complement strand
GGGGCCGTCGGTTACCGGCTCGACGGCTGGGATGGCGCGCTGCCGCCCCCGGAATCGGTCCGCGAGATCCTCGGCGCGGTGGCTCGAACCGGTCGACCGCTGTTGATCCCGATCGGGCGCTTCGGGGCGGCCAGCATGATCGGTGCGGCGACCGAGGGGCTCGGAATCCCGGTCGTGCTGCTCGGTTCGCACTACACGACCGTCGTGGACGACCTTGCGGCGGCCGTCCGGTACCCGCAGATCTACCTCGAAACGAGTGCTCTGGCGCATTTCCGCGCGATCGAGACCGCCGTTGGGACGATCGGTGTGGAGCGGATCCTGTTCGGTACCGGCAGTCCAGCAAGGGCCGCCGCGTCGCCGATCGGGGCCGTGCTGGCGGCGGCCATCCCGGACGAGGCGAAGCGGGCGATCATGGCTGGGAACGCCGTCCGTCTGTTCGGACTGGCGGACGGCCCGGTGGACCTGGCGATGCCGGCGGGGCCAGCGCGCGCGTTCGACGTCCACACACACTTCGGACCGTTCGACTTCGATGTTCCTGATGTCGCCGACGCGGACCTGTTGGGTGCGCTGGAATACCCGGCGACTCGCGCCGCGGTGGCGTCGGCCGCGCTCGGAATCTTTGGCGATCCGGCGCGCGGCAACGCCCAGGCGGCCAGAGCAGCGGCCGGCACCGCCACCGGCCGGTCCGGCGCCGGCGACCGTGGCGACGGCATCTACGGCTACGTCGTGGCCGATCCGACCGACCTGGCCCACAGCGAGCAGCAATTGCGACGCTACCTCGACGCACCGGGCATGCTCGGGGTGAAGGTCCACGGGGAATGGAGCGGCACGCTCACGACCGCGCCGGCCATGACCGACCTGTTCGCCCTCCTCGCCCAATTTGGTCGCCCGGTCAAGATCCACAACGCTGGAGCCGGCTGGGACGAGGCCCTCGGCGTGATCGCGCGGCGCCACCCGCGCCTGCCGATCATCATCGCCCACGCCGGCCTCGGGACGCCGAGTGTCGAAGGGGCTCGTCTCGCCGCGTCGAATGACAACGTCTACCTCGAGATGTCGAGCAGCTTCGCCCACCTGCCCACGGTTCGCGAGGCGGTCGCCATCGCCGGCCCGGATCGGTTGCTGTGGGGCAGCGATGCGCCGCTGCTGGAGCCTGCATTCGTGCTCGGCACCTACCTCGACGCGGGGCTGGCGCCCGATTCGATGGATCGCGTCTTCTGGGGCAACGCCGCGCAGTTGTTCGGGTCATGACGGGCGGTTTGCCCCTGGACCTGGTGATCGCCGGCAGGACGGTGATCGATGGGACTGGTGCGCCGCGGCACCGCGCCGATGTCGGGGTCGCCGGCGGGAGGATCGTGGCGATCGGCGAGCTCCATGCGAGTGCGCCCGACAGCGTTGAACGCATCGATGCGACCGGATTGATCGTCGCGCCCGGCTGGGTCGACCTGCACAGCCACTCCGACTTCACCCTGCTGAGCGACGGCCGCGCCCGCAGCAAGGTCGCCCAGGGCGTGACCACGGAGATCAACGGCAACTGTGGGATGGGCGGCGTGCCGCTTCCGCCGGCGGTGGCCCACCTGACCCGCCCTGCGAACGCGACGATCGACCCCGACCCCAACGTCGGCTGGGACTGGACTGATCTGGCTGGCTACGCCGCCGCGCTCGAACGCGCCGGCCTGGCGCTCAACACGGCGCCCCTGGTCGGCCACGTGACGCTGCGCATTGCTGTCGCCGGTGAAGCCGCCCGACCGCTGGATGCCGTCGAGCGCGGGGCGCTGGTCGACATCATCGACGCCTGCTTTGACCAGGGCGCGATCGGTGTCTCGACCGGGCTGATGTACCCACCCGCGATGTCGGCCGACCGAGACGAGCTCGTAGCGATCGGCCGGGCCGTGGCCCGGCGCAATCGGCTGTTCGCGATCCACATGCGCAACTACAGCGACCACCTGCTCGACGCGGTCGAGGAGGCGTTGACGATCGCGCGTCTTTCCGGCTGCCGGCTCCAGGTCTCCCACCTCGCGGTGGCGGGTCGGCGCAACTGGGGTGCCGTTCCGCGGGCCCTGGAGCTGATCGAGCGCGCGCGCACCGACGGCGTCGATGTCGGCGTGGATATCTACCCGTACATCGCGGGCAGCGCCAACCTGTCGCAGCTCCTGCCCGAATGGGCCCAGGCCGGCGGTCCGGCGGCGATCGTGGCCCGTCTCGCGAACCCGGCCGAGCGGAAGGCGATCCGCGAGGACTGGCGCACGACCCTCTTCTTCGGCTGGGACGAGATCGAGGTCTCGTCGTCCGAGCCGGGCCTTGAGGAGACCCTCGGGCTTACGGTGGAGGCGATCGGAAAGGCCTGGTCGATGGACCCCAGCGAGGTGATGCTGGACCTCGTGGCTCGAAGCGACAACCGGGTCCAGATGGTGGCCTACGGGCGGTCCGAGGACGACTTGCGCGCCGTCCTCACCCACGAGCTGACCTCCATAGGCTCCGATGGCCTGGCGATGGACCCGGACGGACCATCGAGCGCCGGCCGGCCCCATCCGCGCTCATTTGGCTGCTACCCGCGCTTCCTCGGGCGCTACGTACGCGACCTCGGCCTCGTCTCGCTCGAAACGGCAGTCCAGATGTCGACGTCGCGGCCCGCCGACCGGGCAGGCCTCGCCGACCGCGGCAGGATCGTCGAGGGAGCAGCCGCGGATCTGGTCCTGTTCGATCAAGCCACCATCATCGACGGCGCCACCTTCCAGCAGCCAAGGCACGGCCCAACCGGCATCCACCACCTCATCGTGGCCGGCCGCCCTGTGGTCACCGACGGCCGCCAGATCGACACCGCCCGACCCGGTCGCGTGCTTCTCGCCTGAGGGCCTCTGCGGTGATACGCTCAGACACGATGTGCTACCTTCATGTACATGGACAGAACGGTTGGCATTGCGGAGCTGCGCCAGAACCTGAGTCGCTACCTTCGGCGCGTCGAGAACGGCGAGCGGTTGCTCGTGACGGACCGCAACCGACCTGTCGCGGAACTCGGTCCGCCGCCAAGCACAGGCGCAGCGCTCGACCGGTTGATCGCCGAAGGGCGTGTTGCACGACCCTTGCGCTATGGATTGCCTGAGCCACTCCGAATGGGGGGCGATCCGTACGCCCTGACTCGCGCACTGGACGAGATTCGCGGCGAGCGCTGAGGCGTGGCGCTGTTCTATGCGGACGCGTCGGCCCTGGTCAAGTTGGTGCTGGATGAACCCGAGAGCGATCCGCTACGGGCGTTCCTGGCCAGCGCCGACCTCGCCTCATGTGACCTCGTTGTGACCGAGGTACCACGCGCCATCCGACGCGCCGCCGCCCGCGATCCGGATCTGTTGCTGGACGTCCTGATGGCCCGGGCCGGTAACATGCTCGCAACGGTCGCCCTGCTGCCGCTCGACCGCACAGTGCTTCTGGCGGCTGGCGCATTCGCCGAGCCCGCGCTCCGAGCGCTGGACGCGATCCACATCGCAGCGGCGGCCTACGTCTCGCCCACTGACGGCTTCGTCAGCTATGACGAGCGCCAGGCCGCGGCTGCCAGACTTGCGGGCCTGCGGACGGTGTCGCCCGGCGTCTGACCGCGAGACGGATGCCCTGTCCCGGTGACCGCGTCCGGGCAGTGCTACGCCCGCAATCGCGCCACGACCGCTTGATCGAGGATCAGGCCCAGGCCCGGCCGGTCGGTCAGGCTGATCCGCCCGCCGATCGCCTCGATCGGTTCCTCGAAGAGCTCCGCGATCCGTTCCTGCGGCGCGCCGTATTCGACGGAGTACTCGTGGGGGCGCGTGGCCGAGGGGATCGTCGAGTACGCATGCAGGCTGGCGGTCGCCAGGATTCCGGCCGCCGGGCTGTGCGGCATCACGGGCTTCTGGTGGACCTCGGCGAGCTGGAAGATCCGGAGCACCTCGGAGATCCCGCCGGCATCGACGATGTCCGGCTGGAGGATGTCCGGATCGGCGAGCTCGAGCAGGTCGCGGAAGTCCCAGCGGTTCTTGAGCTGCTCGCCGGTTGACACGGGGATGTCCAACGCCCGGCAAACCTCGCGCAGGCCGGCCATATCCCGCTCGGGCAGCGGCTCCTCGAAGTGGGCGTAGCCGAGCTCCTCCAGCCGCCGACCCACCCGGATCGCCGTACCGACCGAGTAGCCGCGGTTCGCGTCGAACCCGATCCAGACATCGGGCCCGAGTGCCTCACGGACCTGGCGCGCCATCAGCATGTCCTTGGCCGGATCGATGTCGAGCTGGACAGGGCCCCAGTCCATCCGGATCTTGAACGCCTCGAATCCCTGGTCGCGCCCGCGCAGGACGTCGGCGACCATCCGCTCGGGGGTCTTCTCGAATCCGGCGCCACAGCTCCAGTAGAGCGGGATCTCCGTCCGTGCGGCACCACCGAGGAGCGCGTGGATCGGCTGACCGGCCACCTTGCCCATGATGTCCCACAGCGCAATATCGATCACCCCGGCGAAGGAGGTTGAGGTCGGGTAGGGGAGCTCGCGGGTGCCGTTGACCAATCGTTCCCAGTGACGCCCGGGCTGGAGCGGATCCGTGCCGATCAGCTGCGGCTTGATGACGCGCTCCAGGTGTCCGCGGAAGATGGCGGGGTCCTGCCAGCCGACCTCGGACAGGCCGGTGATCCCCTCGTCGGTTTCTACCTGCACCAAGGTTGGCCCGATGGTCAGGGTGTCGGCCCGAATATCGGTGATCTTCATGGTCAGACTCCCAGCCGGCTGATCCGGACAAGGTCGCGCGGAACCCTGGTGACATCGGCGATCCCGCAGGACCGCGCATCCTGCTCGAGCTCTTTGCGGAGCGTTGCAAAGACGTGACGCTCGCCAGCCTGCCCGGCGACCGCGAGACCCCACAGGAAGGGCCGGCCAACCAGCACGGCCCGGGCGCCCAGGGCCAGGGCCCGGATGACGTCGGCGCCGCGGCGGATCCCGCCGTCGACCAGCAGCTCCAACCGGTCGCCGACGGCGTCCGCGATCTCGGGCAGGATCTCCGCCGTTGTGATCGCCCCGTCCAGGGTCCGGCCGCCGTGATTGCTGACGACCACCGCAGGAATCCCCATATCTGCCGCCGCCCGAGCGTCGGCTGGATGAAGAATTCCCTTGAGCACGATCGGAACGCTGACTCGGCCGCGGAGGCGTTCAACATATGGCCAGTCGAGCGTGGCGAGGGTGTCCTGGGCGTGAGCCGGATGCATCGGGAAGGTCACCCAATCGGGCGTGTGCATGCCGCCACGCGGCCGGCGTTTCGCGTCGACGTGACTGGCGGCATCGACGGTCAGGCAGACCGCCTTCGCCCCGGCCGCGACGGCGCGATCGATCATGCCCACCGTCTCCTCGAAGTCCGGGAACGGGTAGAGCTGGAACCAGAAGGCGAGCTCGGGTACCGCTGCAATCTCTTCGATCGGGGTCGTCGTGCTGGTTGAGACGATCATGATCGTGCCCGCTTCGGCCGCGGCCCGAGCCGTGGCCAGCTCCCCATCCGGATGGGCCAGCTTCTGTAGCGACATCGGGGCGACCATGATCGGCAACGCAATCGGCTGGCCGAGAACGGTCGTGGCGAGCGAGACCCTGGCGACATCGACGAGCATCCGCGGGACGAGCCACCAGCGGCCCCACGCCGCCAGGTTGCCACGGAACGTCTGCTCCTCCCGGGCGCCCGAACCGTAGTAATCACGAACGTAGGACGGCAATACAGCCGCCGCGAACGCCTCCATCTCGGCGAGTGTCGCGTTCTCGAACCGCTCCGTCTCGGTGGCCAGTGGCGTGGTCACTGGTCAGTCATCGAGCGCCAGGCGCACCCAGCGAACCTCGATCCCGCCCGCCGGCCCCGGGGCGTAGTGGACGACGCCGACATCGCCGTCGGGCAGCGCCTCGGCATACGCCAGTCCGTATGACCACGTGCCCATCTCCACCAGCGCGTCGCCCGTCGTCCCGCTCGATGTCGCCGCCGTCACCGGGGCCGCCTCGAACAGCACGACCTCGCTGGCCGACTCGAACGGAGCGTCGATCGACGCCGCCGATCGGGCACGGATCGAGCGTGAGCCGAACCGATCGACCCAGGCCAGGGCGACCCGCCCGTCAGGCAGGATCGCCGGGTGGCTGGGTTGGTCCGCGAAGCCGAGATCGACCGGCTCGCCGAAGGTCCGGCCCTCGTCTGCACTGATCCGCCGGAGGATGTTCCGATATCCCACTGCCTTGAAGTCGTAGATCCAGGCGAAGCTGGCCAGCCGTCCGTCCGGCGCCACCGCACCGCGCTGGTCCCAGTTGGCGATTCGCCCGGTTGGGTCCGCTACCGCGGTCACCGGCTCGGACCAGGTCGCACCGTCGTCGTCCGACCAGAGGTGGACGACGCGCTGGAACCAGGGCGAATCGTCGAGGAACTCCTTGTTGGTCTCGACGCTCAGCAGCAGCCGGCCGCTGGGAAAGCGGAGCAGCCCCGTGGTCAGGCTCGGCGGCCCCACGTCCGCTGGCATCGGCACCCGGCGCCACGGTGTCCAGGTTGCCCCCGAGTCGAACGAGTCGGCGACCACGATCGCCATCGGCAGGCAACCCTCGGTCACCGGGTTGAAAAGGGGCTGCCCAGGGAACGCCTCACGATCGATCCACAGGCACACGACGATCAGGCGGTCGCCATCCATCCGGGTGATGGGCGCGAACTTGAGCGACCCCCGCCGTCCGCCTACGGTGGTCTCGAATGGCCGGCGCGGCTCGTCCCAGGTCGCGCCGCCGTCGGTGGATTGACGAAGCTCGACGGTCAGGTCATCGCTGTCCTTGGTGGAACCGATGCTGTAGCTGGCCAGGAAGCTGCCGTCGGCCAGCACGCAGAATGTCGGAAACGTGGCCGCCGCCCGCGATGTCCCCGGTTCGGCGGCGTTGAGCGTAGACCGAGCCTTGATTCGCATGACGATTGACTCCGCTTCGGCGTTCGGGGTCGGTTGTCGGGTCGGGGTTGTCGGCGTTCGGGGTCGGGTGTCTGGTCGGGTGTCGGGGTCGTCGCGCGGTCAGCCGGCGCCGAGCGGCAGGCGCACCGCCAGCCCGCCGGCCGACGAACGGGTCGCGGCCTCGACAATCTCGATCGCGGCTCGACCATCCTCGCCGGCCATTCGCGGGCCACCGCCGGCCAGGATGGCGGCCGCAAAGCCTTCGACCTGGGCAGCGAACGCCTCCAGGCGGACCGGGCTGTAGACGTCCGCATTGAGCGCGAACGAGGGCATCTCGTAGACCTCCTCCCAGCGATCGCTTCGCCCGAGCCGGACCTTCCCGTAGGCGTCGCACTCGATGATCCCCTCGCTGCCGATGAAGGTGAACTGGTTCTGGGACCCCAGCCCCGGCAGCGGCATCTCGAAGCTCATCAGGAGCTGGGCGACCACGCCATTGGCCAGGACCGCCTCCGCGGTGCCGCTTCGGCGCATGTGCTCGGGCCCGGCAAAGTCACGGATCCGGGCGAAGACCTGGTCGACCTCCGACCCGGTAAACCATCGCAGCGCGTCGAACAGGTGGACACCCATGTCCAGCCAGGCCCCGCCCTCGCCCGGGTCCTTCGTCCAGCCGTGGTCGTCCGGCAGGTACGCGACCACGGAGCTCAGGATGCGGATCAGCCGCAGTTCGCCGATCGCCCCTTCGTCGAGCAGGCGCTTGGCCGTGCCAGGCGAGCGGCGGTAGCGCGTCACGTGGTTGACCGTCAACAGGACGCCGGCGGCACGGCACGCCTCGATCATGGCGTCGCACTCGGCAAGCTCGACCGCCATCGGCTTTTCCAGGTAGACGTGCTTTCGCGCCGCAGCAGCCTCGACAGTCAGCGCTCGATGGGTGGAATGTGGGGTCGCGATGAGCACCGCGTCGACATCGTCGCGCGCCAGGAGTGCCGCCGCACTCGCCTCCACGGCCACGCCGTACTCGGCCGCGAGGGCTGGAGCGCGTGAGCCAAGAGCGACCGCCACGAGGTGGGCGTTGGGAATGTGTCGGGCCAGGCACTCCGCATAGGTGTGGGCCATGAACCCGGACCCGAGGAAGCCGAAGCCGACGCTCAAGAGATCGTGCCTCCAGACCTGCGCGATGCCGAGGCCATGAGATGCGCGGGACAGCGGAGGAGGCTGCCGTCCCGCGCATCACCGTGCATCTCGATGATGCCCGGCCGGCCGGAGGAGAGCCGTGCGCCGCCGACCAGGTCGACCAGCGCTACCCGTATATTGTCGACAATCCAGGCCCGTGTCAAACCCGGCTGACGACCCCGGCCCGTGGAACGCCGACCGCCTGGAACAGCGCGGCCAACTCGGCCCGCAGGACCGGACTCGGGGCGACGGACGGCTGGCGCGGCGGGCCTGCGGACAGCCCGACCTCGGCGAGGGCGGCCTTGATGAAGGGCCCCTCGCCGCCGGTTTCGGCCATGACTCGCCCGGCCCAGTCGGACCAGGCCGGCTTGAACGCGGCGAGCTTCTCCCTGGCGCCCGTGTAGTCGCCGGCCTCGAGCGCATGCCATAGCCCGAGCGAGTACTCCGGCCAGAAGCCACCGACATGGGTAACGAACCCCGCGACGCCCAGCTGGTGGCCTTCGACGTACATTCCCTGGTTGTCGATGAACACGAGACGGTCCCCGGCGGCGGTCACGCCTTCGGTGAACTCGCCACTCGACGGTGCTGACCACTTCACGGCCTCGACGTTGGGCAACTCCGCAAGGCGGCGCAAGAGCGTGCCGTCAATCTTGATTCCGCCCTCCCACCAGGTGGCGTAGATCATCAGCGGGATCGAAACCGCCCTGGAGACGAGCTCGACGAGCCGGGCGAGGTCGTTCTGCGTCGCGGGGTAGTAGTAGGTCACGCCCACCTGCAGACCGGCGATCCCGGCGTCCTCGGCCGACTTCGCCAGCTCGGTGACCTCGCGCCAATCGGTGTGCTGGACGCTGGTCATGACCGGCACGCGTCCGGCCGCCGCATCCACGGAGGCCTTCATCACGGCGATCCGTTCTACCCGGTTGAGGGCGGGAAATTCGCCCGCCGCGCCACCGACGAGCAGCACGCCCTGCCCGGTCGTCACGCCGCCGGCCACCATGAACTCGATATTGCGGGCCAGGCCGTCGAGGTCGAGCGAAAAGTCGGCGTTGAACGGCGTGGCCACCGCCACCACCGGGCCTCGGAGCCAGGCGCGGGTCTGTTCGACCGTCATCGATCTCTCCTCAATCCGCTTCTGGGGGTGCCAGCTGGTATTGCCCGCCTGGAATCACTACGGGATTTCGACGACTCTCGGCGGAAAGTAGCTGCCGTCCTGGAGCACGCGCTGGCCGAGCGGAGCCCCCAGCGTAACGCGATACAGCGTTGCGGCCCCGCCTATGCAGTCCTGGATGCCGCCGATGGGTTCGATGCTGAATGTGATCGTCACATCGTGATCGGTCTCGACAATCACGGGCGCTTGCACCCGTTCGCCGGCAGGTTGGCCACCCGCACATTCATACTCAGTGACCAGAAGTACCAACTGCGTCGCATCGTCGCCCACGGTTCCGAGAACCCAATGTGCACGCTGCAGGCCTTCTTCGAGGACGACTCGTGGCCAACACTCGCCATTCGTTGTCCTCCATGCTCCGCCACTGAGCGCGACGTCAACGAATCTCAGATTTCCAGCTCCACCGCGATTGCCCTCCCACACGGTGGGGTTGGCGGCTGCAAACACGACTCGATTGTCGTCGTCGATGAGCCGTCGCCAAACGGCCGGTGGAGCGGGGAACCTTCGAAAGATGACAGCGGGCATGTCCAGCGCCACGCTCGGCTCCAACGGACCACTGAGAGCGGACGCCTGGAAGACGATTTCGGTAGAACAGCTCAACCACTGATCCGTCGGCGCAGGAGTCGCCGTCGTTGTTGGCGTTGCCGATTCGGCAGATGGGGCGACCGGTGACGATGACGGCTCACCAAGCGTACAGCCCGCGATCAGCAACATTGACGCCACGAAACACCATCCGGTCATGCGCGGCATTCGTCTCATTTCGGCGGCGCCGAAGGTGACCATCTGCAGGCGGTATGGTATGTCCCTATCGTTCGATAGACGGATTTGGTGTCACCGGGACGGTCTTGCTCGATGAAGATCACCGCGATCGAGCCCTTCGTGTGCGACGGCGGTCTGCGCGAGTTCGGCTTCCTCAAGGTCTCGACGGACGAGGGGATCACCGGCTGGGCCGAGACGTACGACTGGCACACCTCGGCGTCGCTGGCCACCGCGCTCCAGGTGATGGGCCGCCGGCTGATCGGCGAGGATCCCCGCCGCATCGAGCTCCTCAACGAGCAGATCTGGTACGGCGGACGCCCCGGCGTCCCCGAGCGAATGAAAGTCCTGGCCGCAATCGACCTCGCTTGCTGGGACATCAAGGCCAAATGGCTGGGGGTGCCGGTCTACCAGCTGCTCGGCGGCCTGTTCCGCGACCGAATCCCGCTGTATTGGTCGCACTTCGCGACCTACCGGGCGATCTGGCCGGCGATCGTCGGCCAGGAGCCGGAATTCACCTACGCGGCTTGGGCGGCGGGCGCGCGCGAGGTCGTCGATGCCGGTTTCAAGGTGCTCAAGACCAACCTCATCCAGGAGGGCATCGACGGCGGACCGCCGACTCTGCCCACGTACCACGACGGCGCCATCGATCGGCGCACGATCGACGAGGCGGTCAAGTGGATCGGGACCCTGCGCGACGTGGTCGGCCCTGGGATCGGCATCTCCGTTGACGTCCAGTTCGACTACCGGATGGGCGGGATCGTCGCGCTCGCCCGGGCGCTTGAGCCGTTCAACCTGTACTGGCTGGAGGTCGAATCGTTCGACGCCGACGCCCTGCTCGCCGCGCGCCAGCAGACGACGACGCGCCTGTGTCACGGTGAGAGCCTGATCCGGCGGGAGCAGTTCCGCCCGTTCTTCCGGCAGCACGTCACAGACGTGGACATGATCGAGACGCTGGCCAACGGGCTGTCCGAGTCGCGCCGGATCGCGGAGCTGGCCGAGCTGTACGACACGATGGTCTCGCCGCACAACTGGATGAGCCCGCTTGGCACGCTGATCAATGCCCACCTCTGCGCGGCCGTGCCCAACGTCGAAATCCTCGAGATCGATCTCGACGACATCCCCTGGAAGGGTGACCTGCTGACCCACCCGCTCGAGATCGAGAACGGGCAACTGATTGTTCCGAATCGGCCCGGCTGGGGCGCCGACATCAACGAGGAGGTCGTCCGGGCCCATCCCTTGCGGCCGGAGCGCCTGCCGTGAAGATCACCGCGATCGAGCCGATTACCTGCAACAGCGGGATCGGCGGCCGCGACTTCCTGTTCGTCAAGGTCACCACGGACGAGGGGGTTGTCGGCTGGGGCGAGGGCTATGACTGGCACGCGGCACCCTCACTCGCCGAGGCGATCCGGCTGGTCGGCCGGGAGGTGATCGGCCAGGACCCGATGCGGATCGACTGGATCAGCCGGCGGCTGTGGGACTCCGGGCGGGCCGGCGTGCCGGAGCGGATGAAGGTGATCGCCGCGATCGACATCGCCCTCTACGACATCAAGGGCAAGGCGCTCGGCGTCCCGGTCTATGAGCTGCTCGGCGGTCTGTACCGTGATCGGATCCCGCTCTACTGGTCGCATTTCGCGTCGTATCGGGCGATCGATCCGGAGGCGCTCGGGGTCGAGCCGGCGCGCTCGCTGGACAGCTGGATCGCGCTCGTGGATGACGTCGAGAAGGCCGGCTTCCGGGCGCTCAAGACGAACCTGCTCGTGCCCGGGTTGGCCAGCGGCCTGCCACCGACGCTCGATGGCGCGATCGACCGCTACCGGATCGATGCCGCGGTGGCATTCGTGGGCGCCCTGCGCGAGCGCGTCGGCCCGTCGATGGGGATCATGTTCGACGTCGGCCAGGAGTATCGGCACGGCGGGATCGTGCAGCTGGCACGGGCGCTGGAGCCGTTCAACCTCTACTGGCTCGAGGCAGAGGGCTTCGATCCCGATGCGCTGCTGGAGGCGCGCCGCCAGACCCGCACGCGTCTGTGTCACGGGGAGGCGCTCATCCGGCGCGAAGCGTTCCGGCCGTTCTTCGAGCGTCACGTGACGGACGTGGTCATGGTCGAGACGCTGGCTAACGGCCTGTCCGAGGCGCGCCGGATCTGCGAGCTCGCCGCCCACTACGACACGATGTTCTCCCCCCACAACTACATGAGCCCGCTGGCCACCCTCATCAACGCCCACCTGTGCGCCGCGATGCCCAATTGCGAGATCCTCGAGATCGACATCGACGATGTCCCCTGGAAGTGGGACCTGATCGACCAGAAGCTCGACATCGTCGACGGCGAGCTGATCGTGCCGTCGCGGCCGGGCCTCGGTGCGAACATCGTCGAAGGGGTGGTCGCGCAGCATCCCTTGCCGGTCGCATAGAGCTGTGATGCCCACACTCGATGTTGTCGATCAGGGCCTGAGCCTTTGTTTGTCGCAAAAAGCGCACCCACAGACTGGTACGGACGAGTTCGAGCCGAGGGCGCGGATCGTGGCCCCGGATCCACGCTTGCGATGAGCCAGATTCGGTTCGGAGGGCCCGGATTCGTCCCGCGTCAGCGGCGATTCGGTCCGTAGCAGTCCGGTGGAGAGGTTATGCGGAGGCGGGCGGCTCAGCGGGGTACACGAACAACCTCCAGGATCATCAAGTCCAGCTCGGATGAACAATCCGCGAATGGCGTCTGGCGAGCGGTGTCCGCGGGCTGACCATGCCTGAGGCCCCGGCGGTGCTTCGATCCGCAGTCGCGGCCCTACGCCCAGCGCTCGCCAACGACGGGATTCGGCGTCTCGGGATCTCATGGACCCTCGGCATCGCCGCCGATTCCGCCCTCACGGTCGTGACCCTGGTGACTGTGTTCAACCGGGGCGGCGCTCTTCCCGCCGCCCTCCTCGGTGCGATTCGCATGGTTCCGGCCGTCGGCGTGGGCATGCTCAACGGAGCACTGCTCCAGCGGTTCCCAGGCCACGGGATCCTCGTCGTCGTCGGACTGGTCCGCGCGGCCTGCGCGGGCCTCACGGCGCTCGTGATCGCCACGGCCGGGCCCAGCATGGCCGATCACCAGGTCACGATGGTCGCCCTGTTCGTGCTTGCCACTGTTGGCGCCGCAGCCAGTGCTCCGGTGCGGCCGACGCAGGTCACGCTCATGCCGGCCATGGCGCGCAGTCCCGGCGAGCTCGTGGCGGCCAACACCGCCTGGAGCACGGGGGAGGGGCTGGGTGCGTTCGGTGGGCCGCTGATTGCCGGCGTTCTGATGGTGTTTCACCTGCATAGTCTTGTCGCCGCCGCGGCCGGCGTTGGCTTCCTCCTGACGGCAGTCGTCGCCGCCGGCTTGCGGTTCGAGCAGGCGGCCGACGTATCCGGGGGCAGCCTTCGCGCGACGGGCGGCCTCCGGCTCAGCGATGGGCTCCGGGCGGTTCGCCGACGGCCCGTGCTGGCGTGGACGATGATCGGGACCTACGGCCAAGTGGTTACCCGTGCGCTCCTCAACGCCCTCGTGGTCGTAGCAGCGATCCAGCTCCTGCGTATGGGGCAGCCGGGTTTCGGCTTGCTCAGCGCGGGCCTCGGGCTCGGCGGTCTCGCCGGCGCGATCTTTGCGTTGTCGGCAACCCGGTCCGATCGGCTGATCCGGTCCGAGATCGCTGGACTAGTTTTCTGGGGGCTGCCGCTCGCGGTCGTCGGTCTCCTCCCGAACCCACTCATCGCCCTGGCGGCGATGGTGGTGATCGGCATCGCGAACGCCGTGTATGACGTGGCGCTGTTCACGATTCTCCAACGCGGTTCCCGCAACGAGGAGCGGGGCCCAATCATGTCCGTCCTCGAAGGGGTCATCGGCATCGGCGCGATCAGCGGGAGCCTGCTAGCGCCGCTGCTCCTCTTGGTGTTCGGCGAGCGCTGGGCGCTCGTGGCGGCAGGGGCGATCCTCCCGATCATGGCCCTGGTCATCTATCGGCGGATCGGCCAGGACGAGCGGATCAGCGTCATCAACGAAGAGCTCGTCGACCTCGTTCGCAAGGTCCCGGCCTTCGCCGAGCTCCCCCTGACCGCCCTCGAGCGTCTGGCTGCCGGACTGCTGCCGGTTCAGTATGCCGCGGGCCAGCCGCTCATGATCCAGGGGGAGCCGGGCGACAGGTTCATCGTGATCGCGACCGGCGAGATCGACGTGATGGTGGACGGACGGACGATCCATCGCCTGGGACCTGGATCGGGCGTCGGCGAGATCGCCCTGCTCCGTGCAAGCCCTCGAACGGCGACCGTCAAGGCGGTCACCGATGTCACGGGTTACAGCGTCGATGCCGGGACGTTCCTCGCCGCTGTGGCCGGGCCGGCTGCCGCCGCGGTCACCGAGCGGATGGCACAGGCCAATCTGATGCGGTCGAGCGCCACCGATTGATGTGCCGTGCGGACGATCGGCACTCGGGGCGTCAGGTGAACGGGGCGATGGCCTCTGCTGCGCGGTCGAGGTCAACTTCGGTGTTGTAGACGTGGACGGCAAAGCGGATCGCCGTGCCGCGGACTGATGCCCGGATGCCGGCCGCCGCGAGAGCCGTTCGGGCGGCCTCGCCGTCGCCGAGCGGCGCGCACACGAGCGAGCCGCCGTACCACGGCACTCCCAGGCGCGAGGCCAATCCCTCGGCCAGGCCACGGACCACGTCGAAGGCACCGGCCTTCTTCCATTCAGCCATGAGCGCGAGCGAGGTCATGGCGCCGACCCAGGCGAACCAGCCACGGGAGACGTCGAATCGCCGGGCGTCCGGGGCCAGGGTCAGTGGCCCGCCGAAGTAGCGTCCGTACGGCAGGTCGGCCGAGCGCCAGTTGGCGTTCCGAGGCTCGAGCTCGTCCCACCGATTGCGGCGAACGTAGAGGTAGGCCGTGCCGCGCGGGGAGAGAAGGTGCTTGTAGCCAGAGCAGACGAGGTAGTCGACTCGATCGATGAACGGCTCCAGGGCCACGAACGGAATCCCCTGGGTCCCATCCAGCAGAACCTGCGCACCGTACCGCTCGGCCGCGTCGAGGATCGCCGCGAGATCCGCCACCCGCCCGGTCTGCATCTGGACCACGCTCAGCGCGACGAGTCGCGTGGAAGCTGCGATCGACGATGCGACAACGTCGAACGGAACCTCGCGGATGACCGCACCCCGTTCTTTGGCAACCAGCAACGGGAACAGGGTCGAGGTGAACTCGTCGGCGGGAACCACGACCTCGTCGCCTGGCCCGAGCGTCCCGGCCACCAGACCCGTCCCCACCGACGCGGCCGGGATCGTCGCGATCGTGTCCGCCGGCGCGCCGATCAAGGCGGCGAAATCGCGCGGCGCGCTGTCACTTGGCTCGTCCCAGTCGTTCATCCAGTCGCCGGTTCCAGCCTGCCACGCAAGGATGGCCAGCTGGAGCGCTTCGACCGTGGCCCGGGGGGGAAGTCCATAGGTGGCGGTATCGAGATACGTGACGCCCTCGCCCGGCTCGAACTGCGCCCGGATCCCGGCGAGCGCGTCGGTGGCGCCCAACAGGCTCTCGGCCGCGATCACGCCCATTCGAATTTCGACCCGCCGAAGTTGACGCAATGCGTCTTGAGGTGGGTGAACGTGTTGAGCGCCTCGACCCCGAGGTCCTCGCCGAGACCCGACATCTTGTGCCCCTCGTACGGAACGTTGACCGGCAGGTAATGGGGGCAATTCGTCCAGATGATCCCGGCGTCGATCTTCCCGGCCACCCGAAACGCCCGGCGGAGGTCGGTCGTCCAGACGGTGGCGGCCAGGCCGTACATGACGTCGTTGGCGATGCGGATCGCCTCGTCCTCATCTTCAAAGGTCAGCACGGAGAGGACTGGCCCGAAGATCTCTTCCTTCGCGATCCGCATGTCCGGCGTAACGTCCACGAAGATCGTCGGCTCGACGTAGTAGCCGCCGGCGACGGGCACCTGCGGCCGACCACCGCCGAGCGCTAGCCTCGCGCCACCTCTCCGCCCCTCCTCGATGTAGCCGGTGACCCGCTGATACTGCTCCTGGCTGATCAACGGTCCGAGCTGCGACGAGGCGTCGGCCGGGTCCCCAACCTTGATCTTTCGCGCCCGCTCCACGACGGCTTCGACGATCCGGTCGGCGTCGCTGCGCTGGACCAGGAGGCGCGAGCCGCTCGTGCAGATCTGCCCGGTGTTGTAGAACGCGGTGAACAGCGAGCCCGCGATCGCCTGGTCCATGTCGGCATCGGCGAAGATCAGGCTGGGCGTCTTGCCGCCGAGCTCGAGGTGGACGCTCTTGATGTGGTCGGCGGCGCTCCGCAGGATCGCCTGCCCGGTCGCGGTCGAGCCGGTGAAGGTCAGCTTCTTGACGTGCGGATGCGCGACCAGCGCGGCGCCGGTCGTCGGGCCGTCCCCGTGGACGATATTGAAGACGCCCGCGGGCATCCCGGCCTCGATCGTCAGCGGGCCCAGTTCCGCGGTCGACAGGGGGGTCTGCTCGGCCATCTTGAGGACGATCGAGTTGCCCACCGCCAGCGCCGGCGCGGTCTTCCAGCAGGCCAGCAGGAACGGATAGTTCCACGGGCTGATCGCGCCAACGACGCCGTACGGTTCGCGGACCGAATAAACGAAGTAGCCCGCGTCGGCGGGATGGGTGCGCCCGTTGGGGAGTTCGGCGTGGCCGGCGAAATAGGTGAAGAAATCGGCGGCGAGGTTGACCTCTGCCGTGGCCTGCCCGATCGGCTTGCCGGTGTCACGCGACTCGATCGCCCCTATCCGTGTTGCGTCACCGCGGATCAGGTCGGCGAGGCGACGGAGCACGGCGGCTCGATGACCCGGCGAGGCCTTCGACCAGGCTCCCGACTCGAAGGCGGCGCGCCCCGCGGCAACCGCCCGGTTGACGTCTTCGGCTTCACCGAATGCCACCTGGGCGATCTCCTCGCCGGTGGAGGGGTCGATCGTGGCGAAAGTTCGCCCCGAGGCCGATGCCTCCTCCCGACCGCCGATGAAGTGGGAGACCGTCCCGGTCCCGGCCATGACCGTCATCGTGTTAGCCCTCCTCGCGTCCGACGCCTGTGTAGATTGTCGACAACGTACGGTCCGCCGTTTGGCATGTCAATCGGCGGCGCGACATCGGGGGCGCGACCGCTGTGGCGCCGCCGAGCTTGTCGGGCGGGGGCTGCTTCCAGCCGGGTTGGTGAACGGGACACGCTTCAGTCGAAGCCTCCAAGGGGATAGGAATCTTCGACCGATCTTCGTCGAATTGTGTCGCAGATTCCAGCGGTGTTGGAGCTTCCGACCGCTCGGGCATGACATCGGTCCATTACACCAACCCCACTGGAATCCGCGAATGCCCCGACGGCCGCGCCATTGCCCCGACCGCCACGCGAATGCCCCGACCGCCATGCGAACCGCCCGATCACCGCGCGACTCATGGCTCAACGCGCGAACCGACGCTCCCAGCCCTCGCTGAAGAGATCGAACTGGTACGGACGATACGGATGTTCGGCGATGACGTTGAGGTCGAGCTCGACCCCGAGACCGGGCGCGGTCGGCAGGGCGAGCCAGCCGTCGACCTGGCGCGGTGCACCCCGCACAGCGTCGCGGACGAATGGCGCCGAGAAATCGTCGAACAGTTCGACCGTCTTGAGATTTGGGATGGTGACGGCGGTGTGGAGCGACGCTGCCGTGCTCACCGGACCCTGCGAATCGTGGAGCGCGACGACGATCGAGTGCGCGTCGGCGGCCGCGGCGATGTGGGTCACCTCCAGCGGGCCACCGGCGAAACAGACATCGGGCTGGAGGATGTCGACCGCGCGGTCCTCGATAACGTCCCGAAAGCCGTGCCGGGTCGTGAAATGCTCACCGCCTGCGATCGGCACCAACGAGGCAGCCCGGACCTCACGCCAGGCGGCCGGATCGTCCCAGCTTGTCGGCTCCTCGAACCAGCCCGCCCGGACGTCGCCCAGTGCGCGCGCCAGCCGGACGGCCTGCGCCGTGGCGAATCGGCCATGGCCCTCGACGTAGAGTTCGATGTCCGGCCCGATGGCATCTCGAACGGCTCCCAGGATCGCCAGCGAATGCGTCTCCTCGCGGTGCGTCAGCTCGTAGCTGCCCGGCCCGAAGGGATCGATCTTCAGCTCGCGATACCCAAGGGCGAGGACGCCAAGCGCCTGCTTGGCGATCGCCGACGGCTCACGTTCGACCGTGTACCAGGCGTTGGCATAGACCGGCACCCGGTCGTGAACCGCGCCGCCGAGGAGCTGCCAGGCGGGAACGCCCAGCGCCTTGCCACGCAGATCCAGGAGCGCCTGCGCGACGGCGCTCAGTCCGGCGCAGGCGATCATCCCGCCGCGGATGAAGTCGCCGAGATAGAGGTCGCGCCAGATCGCGCCGGCCATCGTCGGGTCGCGTCCGATCAACGCCGGGCGAGCGTGGCCGTGGAGATAGCCGAGGACCGCCTCCGCCCGGTTGGTCAGCGTCGCCTCGCCGATCCCGGTGAGTCCGTCGTCCGTCGCCAGGACGACGAAGATCAGGTTCCGGTAGCCGTCATGCATGACATGTGTGGTCAGGTCGGCGATGCGCATCGCGCTCCCTCCAGGCGTACCGCTGCCGGGGCCTACTCGCCGCCGATCCGGACCGATTCGCCGGTACGCGCCGACCGGATCGCGGCCTCCACCATCTCGATGGCGGCGCGCCCGTCCTCCCCGCTGATCTCCGATGGTCGGCCGTCGAGCACGGCCGCCGCGAACCCCTCAACCTGCCGTGCGGTCAGCCCGATGCGGCGGGGTGCCTTCGGATCGACGGTCCAATTCCAGGGCTGCAATTCGAGATCGGTGACCCAGGCGTCGCCCCGTCCGAGCCGGATCCGGTCGCGGTCGAATTCGACCATGCCGTTCTCGCCCACGAGGAGCCATTGCATGTAGCTCCCCAGGCCCGGAGCCGGGATCTCGTAACTCATCCAGAGCTGGGCCATCGCGCCACTGGCCATCCGGTAGGTGACCATCGCGGTTGGATCCACGGCGGAAATGGCTCCGAAGTTGTCGAAACAGCCAAACGCGAGGCTCGCGTCGCTGTTCGAGTACCAGCGCAGCGTGTCGACGCCGTGGGGCCCCCAGTCCAGGAACGCTCCGCCTTCGGCTGGGTCCACGAACCAGCCCTCGGCCGGGACGTCCCAGCCGACGGTCGGGCTGGTGATCCGGATCATGCGAATGGCCCCGACCGTGCCATCGTCGACCAATGCCTTCGCTCGCATCGAGATCTCGTTGTAGCGGGCCTGCGACGCGACGGTCACCCGGACACCGGCGGCTCGTGCGGCAGAAAGGATCGCATCGCATTCGGCGACCGACAGCGCCATCGGCTTCTCGAGGTAGATGTGCTTGCCGGCCGCCGCGGCGGCCAGCGCCAAGGGCAGATGGGTCGTGTGTGGCGTCGCGATGACCTCCACGTCGACGTCCCTGCGCGCGAGGAGCGAATCGACCGTTGCCTCGGCCGGGACGCCGTAACTTGCTCCGAGCGCCGCGGCGCGTGAACCCCCGGCGACGGCCACCAGCCGCCCGTGGGTCACCTGCGTTGCGAGCGCCTCGGCGTAGGTGCCGCCCATCATCCCGGTCCCGATGATCCCGATGCCAAGCACGGCAGCCCTCCTGATTCCACGACGCGTCCGGCGCTTGACGCCTGCCGGCCCGTGACCGTAGATTGTCGACAATGTACAACCTGACGCGAGCCGTCCGCGGGCGATGACGTCCGCCAATGGTCGTTCGGCCGCGCTCGCGGCCCGTGCCCAGGAGTTGATCCCGGGCGGCGTCTCGTCCAGTCTCCGCTTCCTGGACCCGCCCCGCGTCTTTACGCGGGCACGCGGCAGCCGGATCTGGGACGCCGACGGGCGCGAGTACGTCGACTTCCATGCCGGGTTCGGCCCGATCATCCTGGGCCACGCTGACGACCTGGTCCGGGAGCGCGCCATGGAGACGGCGAAGGAGCTCGACGTTGTCGGTGCGGGTTCTGCGGAACTCGAGATCGCCCTGGCCGAGAAGATCCAGCAGCACGTCCCGTCTGCGGAGCGGGTCCTGTTCGCGAGTACCGGCTCCGAGGTCACGTACCACGCGATCCGCGTCTCGCGAGCGGCAACTGGTCGGCCGCTCGTCGTCAAGTTCCAGGGCTGCTACCACGGCTGGCACGATTACATCGCGGCAAACGTGATCAGCCACCCTGACAAGGTCGGGTCGACCGATCCGATCTCGGCCGGGATCCTGCCCCAGGCGCTCGAGTGGCTGGTCGTCCTGCCGTTCAACGATGTCGAGGCGCTCGAAACGCTGATGCGCGAGCGCGGCCACGAGATCGCCGCGGTCATCCTTGAGCCGATCATCCACACGATCGGGTGCGTGGTGCCGACGGCGGAATTCCTCGCGACCCTGCGCCGAACGACGCTGGAGGCCGGCTCGGTGCTCATCTTCGACGAGGTGGTCACCGGGTTCCGCCACCATCTGGGTGGTTACCAGGCGATTGCTGGCATCCGGCCGGACCTGTCCACGTTCGCCAAGGCGATCGCCAATGGCTACCCTCTCGCCGTCCTGTGCGGACGCGCCGACCTGATGGAGCGCTTCAACACCCGTCCCGGGGGCACGGTCATGTTCGGCGGCACGTACAACGGGCATCCGGTGTCGCTGGCGGCGGCCCTCGCCACGATCGAGATCCTCGAGGCCGATGATCGCGCCATTCACCGCCGCCTCTTCCGCCTCGGCGCATCGATCCAGGCGAGCCTCGAGGCGATCGTCGATCGACTGGGCCTCGTCGCTCACCCGCAAAGCTTTGGTTCGGTCTTCGTGACCTATTTCACCGAGGGCGAGGTCCGCTCATTCGATGACGCGCTGACCAGTGACGCGGAGTTGTACGTGGCGTTCCACCAAGGCATGACGGATCGAGGTTTTCTGATGCTCCCGCTCAATCTCAAGCGGAATCACCTGATGGCGGCGCACTCGGACGAGGATGTCGCCCGGATGCTCCAGGCGGCCGAGGATGTCCTCGGGCAACTTGCCGCCAGCCGGACTACGCGCGCCCGCCAGATCGCAGCGCGGGCCAACTGATGACTCGGTATCCCCAGGCGATCCTGGTCGCCTGCCCATCTCCGTGGGACGAGCGATTCGAGCTGGTCGAGGAGATCTTCCG
>JANPDO010000186.1:0-2128 GCA_031431535.1 Chloroflexota bacterium | reverse complement strand
CCTGCACGACCGGATGCCGGTGATCCTGCCGGACGACCGCTGGGCCCGCTGGCTGGACCCGTCACCGCCGGATCAAGGCGAACTCCTGGGACTTCTCGAGCCGACCGACGCCGTCGACCTCGAGATCTACGCGGTCAATCGCTTCGTCAACGACGTTCGCCGAGACGGCCCCGAGCTGATCGAGCCGCTGGTCGTCGTGGCTGGCTGAGCCCCGCCCGCCGTCAGGATCCCGTCGCCACCGGCGCGAGACCTGCACCGGCGAAATCCGCGTTCGTGGTTGACGAAGGGCCGAATTGCAGGACGACCGGGCGGATGGCCCGGGACCACGTTGTGATCGCCTCCGTCATGATTGGCGGAGGTCCATGGTGCGGCTAATTCATGAGGCCTTGGGGTCAGCCTCAACAACGTCGTCCTGCGCCAGCCGCAGGAGCCCGCGACCCTGCGCGATGGTGGCACCGCCCATTCGGGGGCCAGAGCAGGCCAGCGACAGGGAATCGACGTAATCCGGCCCGTGGGTTGCGAGCATCCTACGGACCGCCACGAGCGCGTCCTGCCGATGGTCAAAGGTCGCCACCCAGTTGCCAGTCTCGATGTCCCAGAGTTCGTACATTGGCGGGACTCTACTCCTCGACTTCAATGGTGTCCACGACGAGACCGAGCAGCACATGGGCGTCAGCCCAGACACTGACGTGCCCACGCCCCAGCGTCTTCTCGACTCGGACGCCCAGCCATGCATCGATCTCGAGGACCGCGATGAACCGGACGAGCCATGGGTATCGCCGTGCACGCGATCGAGCGGCTTCGGCGCTCGTCCACAGCGACACGCCGGACCAAAGGCGGTCGACCTGCGGTTCGCCTGGGGCTGGGCGACCGGTCGCAGCGGCTGAGAGGAAGTCACGAGTTGTTGGAGGTCGAGTCCGGACAATCCGATGGAACCGTCGTCGGCCTCGGAACTCAATCACAAGTCCGAAGAATGGCGCTCGGCCGTTATCCGGCCCTTACCTGATTTCCCGGTGGACGAGGGGGTGTGATGCGGCAGATCACCGAAGGGGCTATGACCGCCAGTTCGCTGTGCTCGAGCTGTTCGACCTGGTGGCTACGCACGGGGATCGAATTGCCGGACGACCGGGCGGGTCGTGACATCCGCTGGCGTCGCACCGGGCGGTTCTCGAGCCCCGGCTCTCGTGCGGCGGCGCCGATTCAGCCGTCCGGCGACGCCTTCCAGCCATCAGTCTCGATCGACGACTGGAAGGCCTGTGCGGGATCCTCGCCCACGTCCAGGGCCGCAGCGAACGAGCCGACCATGGAAGCGAACGCATCCTCGGGACCCAAATCCGGCGCCTCGAACACGATCGCGTCCGCCGGCAGCCCGTCGGGGACTTCCGCACCGGGATCGACGACCACGATCAGACGAGTCTCGCCCCAGGCGGCTGCGTCGGCCACAACCTGCATGACGTTCGCGGCGGCGGGCTCGGCGAGGACGAGGACCGCGAAGTCGACGAGGTAGCGGAGGCCGAGTTCGAGATCGGCCGCTTCGAGGCTCGCCCCTGAACCCTGAGGCGCCGACTCCCCTACGCGCTCGCCTACCCCCTCGGGATCGATTGGGCCGGCCGCCAGCTCGCGATCACCGATGGCTGCGGTCACCGTCGCCGTCGTGATGCCGGCGTCGCGCAGCAGTGCCGCATGACTGACCCCTCCTCGGGCGAGCGCCTGGACGACCGCGTCGCCGGCGGCGTCCTCGCCCACCTTGCCGATCAGCTGCACGGATCGTCCGCGTCCGGCCGCGGCCAGGGCAATCCGCGCCGCGAGCCCATCCACTGCCTGTTCGTTCGGCGCAATGCTGAGCCGCGGCTGCCCGATGACGACGATCACCCCGGCAGCGTACTCGCCGCACCGGCGACCGCGCGCCCGCGGGTCCGACCGATGGCCGGTGCACATCGGCACCAAAACTTGGTCGAATGCAATTGAGTCGGCAAGGTGGGTACCAGTACGATCAGCCTACTAAATCAGCCATCTCGTTCGTTGTTCCCACAAGATCGAGAAACCATGTCTCTGCGACCCCGCAAGCCCCACAGCCGCCCCCGCCGACAAACCCAAAAACAAATCGCCCTAGAGGAATAGATCATGC
>JANPDO010000185.1:0-3913 GCA_031431535.1 Chloroflexota bacterium | reverse complement strand
CCCAGGAGTCGCCATGGACGACCAGGATCGACGAGCCGATCTCAATGGGAGTGGTGATGGAGCCCTCACGTCCGATCGGCGAGTCATCGCTGGTCGGGTGCATACTCCAGTTGCTGCCATCCGTCGAGATCCAGATCGAGGGCGTGGCGCCGTTGCGCCCGGTTCGAACGCCAATGAAGTCGCTCTCGGTGATCACGATCCGGTCGAGTCCCGCGTCGCGCATGGATTCGATCTCCGACCAGACCCGCCCGTCGCGCGAGGTCCACAGCGCTGAGATGGAGGTCCCCGCCACGACGACCTGACCGATCATGGCGTAACCCAGCGGACCGGCCGACAGGGATCCGGCGAGCGACTCGCCAAGGGCGGCCTGATCGGGTAGTTGTTGACACGTACGACCGTCGGTCGAGAACCACAGCACGGTCCCGACGCCCCCGCTTTGATCGGTGGCCATCTGCTGGTTGGCCACCCAGCCCAGGGGGCCGGCGACGATGTCCGCGAACTCGGTGCCGAACGACGAAGCATCGAGTCGCGTCCAGGTCTGGCCGTCGTCCGATCCTGAGAGCACGAGCTGTGCTCGTGATTCACGCGTGACTCCGTGGATGACGAAACCGGTCGGCGTCGTGGTGATGCCGTTGAGATAGGCCGCCGCGAGGGGAGCGGCCGCAAGAGGACGGAGCTCCGCCGTTGGGATCTCGGGTGAGTCGGTGCGGCTCGGCGGGACCGATGCATCGACGCTCGCAGTCGAGGTGGCGCTCGCGGCCGGCGTGGCGCTCCGCGAAGGGCTCGGCGCGATGATCGAAGGGGCCTCCGTTGTGCCGCATGCGGACAGGACTACCGACAGCGCGAGCAGGACGCTGGTCCAGGAGCGGAAGGCTCGTGTCACGGCGGCCACCTCACGGCAAAGCCTCCTCCACCGCCCACGCCAGCAGCATGACCAGCATCACCCCGATCATGACCACAGGATCGTATTGGGTCCCTCCTTGCGGCCTGACCACAGTAAGCCCTCACGATGCGATGGCGGTCGGGCTCTCGGCCGGTCATGGGGAGGTTTCGTCCGGCAGCATTGGCCAGAGCGAGAAGAAGTAGATTCGTTTGCCGTCCGGACCGAGCAGGTAGATCCGCTCGACGACACCCCCATTGTCCGAGAGGCCGAGGACAGCCGCCTCGTCCGCTGACATGACCCGTCGCCCCCAACCGTTATCTCCATCTCCCGGCACGAACTCCCCCGGAGTGATGCCCGGCCATGGCCAGGGCACGGGACCGCTGTCTGGGGGATGGGGCAGATATCCACTGTCGATAGCGGAGCCCGCCTCGAGCAGGCTGCCCCAGTAGCGATTGGGCACCCAGACCTGCGTCGACAGGTTGCCTCCGCCGTCGAAGTTGCGGAGATGGTTGGCGAGTGCCTCGAAGGGACTGGCAAAGCCGTCGACATCGACCCGCCGGTCGAGCCCGCCGGCATGGATCGTCAAGGTCCCATAGCCGAAGGCGGCATAGTCCTCGGCGAACGCGTCGCCCTCTCCGAACACGTCGGGCCCGTCGAGGTACCCCGTTCCATACTCGCAACGTGCCGGAGCGTGCCGGAGCCCCCCCTCCCCAAGGGCGAACCGTAGGAGCGACTGGATCTGATCCTCGCCCAGGTGGGCGATTCTGAATGGGCGGGCGCGGACGATCGGACCCTCGGCCGGGGGCGACTCCGCATTTTCGTTTCGGAAGATGACGGTTCCGTCACCATAGAGGGTGAATTCGGGCCCCGGCCTGAAGAATGCGCCGCCGGGCTCACCTACTCGCCCCTGGCTAGGGCCTTGATCGAATTGGAGCACGACGTCCGTCGGACCGGTCGAATGGTCGATGACGGCGATTGGCGTTCCGGTCGGCTCGCCGCTTGACGACGGCGTGGAGAAGTCCACGTCGATCGGGAGGCTGAGGATGCTGCACGGCGTGCCGTTGCCAAGCTGGCCTTCGTCGTTGGCGCCCCAGCACTTGACCCCGCCCGCGCTCGTGAGCGCGCAGGTGTTGTCGCTGTCCGCGGCGATCGCTGTGATGCCGCTCACGAGACCCGATACGTCAACCGGGACGAGGATGGGGTCGGTCGTCGCGCCCATCCCGAGCTGGCCGGCGTAGTTGGCGCCCCAGCATTTGACCCCACCCCCGCTCATGAGCGCGCAGGCGTGGCGGCCGCCCCCGGCGATCGCGGTGACCCCGCTCGTGAGGCCCGAAACGTCGACCGGGGTGAGGCTGTCCATTGTCGTGCCGACCCCGAGAAGGTCGTAATTGATGGCGCCCCAACACTTGACCCCGCCCTCGGTCGTAAGCGCACAGGTGTGGTTGTCACCCGCAGTGATCGCAAGGACCCCGCTGGCGAGGCCCGAGACGTCGACCGGGATGAGGCTCCCGCTCGACGTGCCGTTCCCGAGCTGGCCGTAGCCGTTCGATCCCCAGCATTTGACCCCACTACCGCTCGTGAGCGCGCAGGTGTGGGCGCTACCCGCGGCGATTGGCGTGTTCGCGGGGCTAACGGCCGGCGGCGATAGTGTCGGAGGCGGGGTGGTGACTGGCGGCGACGATGTTGCCAGCGGGGTCGTGACCGGAGCCGGGCTCGCGGATGACGCACACGCAGCGACGAGAACTGCCACGACCATCCTGGTCGCGAACCGAATCGGCCGCCGCTCGCCGCGGCTCACGACGTGAAGCCCACGGTGTTTGAGGTGACGATCTCGCCGCTTTGCCGGTCGGTCAGCGTCACGTACACGCCGGATGGCGGAGCGACGCCGCGAGGTAGCCCAAACCACAGTTGGGTCAGATCATTCGGCGCCGCCAGGCCGCAGAAGCCATACACGTAACTCGAGTCCGCCGCACGATAGATGTAGACCCACGTCCGGCTGGCGCTGGTGCTGAGTCCGCAGGCTGGAAGGTCGGGAGCCGCGGAGAACAACTCGGACGCGTAGTCGGTCCAGTTCGTGATCGTCAGCTTGTACATGGTGTAAGGATTGCCGTCCGACCCGGTGTAGTCCTCGATCCCGTTCGTGGCGAGCTGCGGGACGGGCATCGGGTTCGCCCGCCGAATCTCCGTGATCACGAAGGTCGATCGACACTCGAGGATCGTCTGGACGGGTGGCGGGGGCTCATCCCCGACCGCGGTACACCTTCGCGAGTCCGGGTGGTCGATCTGACCGACGACGTCGACGAGGACGCCCAGGGTGGGATTCGCGGATGCGTCCAGGAGCTCCCGCGCAGTACCGCCGATGCGCGGGTGGAAGACCCCGCCGCTCACCAGATCAAAGGCCCCCGTCTCTGGGTCACGGGGCCCGAACTCGTACTCGCATCTCACCTGGAAATTGAGCCAGTCGGGCCTCAGCCAATAGCGCAGCACATCCGGGCAGCGAAGCCCTTCGTAGGACACCGCCGCGAGGATCCGCTCGCCGCCGAACGCCTGCCCCTTGAAGCAGGCGAGGTGCATCAATTCGTAACCGATCTGGCCAACGAGCGCGTCGTCGCTCGCCCCCATCGTGCACCGCAGCGGGCGTGCCTCGATCCAGGGTGCGCCGTTCTTCTCCGCCAGCGCGACCCAGCCAGCGAGACCGGCGCGCGGCGCGAAGACCTGGTACCAGCGATAGCCAGAGCCGTCGACCGGACCGTCGACCACGTAGAGCGCGTCGCCCTTCTGGAGGAGCGGCTCGAGCGTCACCGACGCGACGGACACTTCGGGGAGGCTCCGGACGCGCAACCGGTCGGTCACCGCGACGGCGACCGTGTCGGGGCGTAACCCGAATGCGCCGGGAAGATCGTCGCCAGGGAGGACCGGCTGCACGTACGCTTCCGATACGTTCCCGGGCGAGCTCGCGAGCGAGCCGACGCGACCGCCACCGGGCGTTGCAGAAACCTGGCGTGCCTGCGCGGGCGTGAGCCGGGCGAG
>JANPDO010000184.1:0-3132 GCA_031431535.1 Chloroflexota bacterium | reverse complement strand
CATCCCGGACCCGAGCCGTGTCTCACTTGGACCAGGGGACATCAGTTGACGCCGGCAGGCGAAGCCACGACTGCCCCGCGCCCCCGCAGCCGTTGGCCGCCGATCAATAGCCCAAGGACGAGGGTGCCGGCCAGGACCGCGCTGAAGACATAGAACGGATAGACCAGATTCACCCCCGCGAGGACGCCGGCCACCAGCGACGACACGACGAACCCAAGCGTGCCAGCCGCCCCGAAGATCCCCTGTGCCGTCGACGATCGGCCCGGAGGCGAGTGCGCGGCCACCATCGCGTACAGCGCCGGATTGAGGAGCGCGAACCCGGTTGCCTCGACCAGGATCAGCGGCACCGCCAGGTTCGGGTCGGTCAAGCGCGGATAGAGGAGTCCGACGCAGATCGGCAGGACCGATCCGATCACGATGAAGGCGAAGGATCCGCGCCGGTCGACGAGCCGCCCGGCGATCGGAGACAGGATCAGAATCGGGAGTCCGAACAGGGCGAACGTGAGCCCGATCAGACCCAGCCCGGCACCCAGCCCCTGGAGGAACAGGCTCCAGATGACGTCGTAGGTGCCGGCCGCATAGTTGCCCCCGATGTTGATCACCAGCGCCGCGATCAAGCCACGGTTGAGCAGCCGCATGGAGGAGGTCGGGGCGCCAGCGCCTCGGTGGTCGGCGGCCGCGGCGCGGCCGGCACCGATGTCACCGGCAACATCTTCCGCGGCTCGTCGCACGATCGACGGTGAATCCGGCGGGAATTCCGTCGGGTCAAGCGATGGCGCCGGATGTGTCCGGGGACCGCTCTCGCGCAGCAGCAGGGCGATCGGAATTGCAGCGATCATGGCCGCCACCCCGCTGAACACGAACACGAAGCCGAACCCGCCGAGTTGATCGGCGCCGATCGCCCCGATCGCGGGCCCAAGCAGCAGGCCGCCCATCTGCGCGGCGCCGTACAGCCCAAAGGCCTCGCCGCGACGATCGGCCGGGGTCGCGTCCGTCACGTAGCCGCGCGCCGCCGGGTCGAAGATCGAGGTCGCGAGGCCCACTGCCGCGCGCAATACGATGAACGCCACCGGCCCCGTGATGGCCAGCGGCAGGATCGTGAAGACCCCGGCGAGCAGCAGGCCGGTCACCATCAGCGGCACCCGGGCGGTTCTGTCGGCCAGCCAGCCAAAGATCGGCTCACCGACGAGGCGCGCCGCCGGCCACGCCGCGACGACCACCCCGAGCGTCGCGAGGTCCACGCCCTGGTCGACAAAGTAGAGCGGCAGGACGGGAAGCAGGCCGCCGAACCCGAGCCACAGGATGAACTCGGCGAGGAACAGCGGCGCGATGCGGCCCCATCGGGCGCGCCAGGCGGCGAACCTGCTGGGCGGCGCTGACGGCTCGGCTCGGTTCATCGGTGGAGCGTAGCGTGCGCGGCGCGCGTGGCTAGGCCAGGGTCCGCGCGGCAGGACGCGCGAGGACGTGCGGCGGGACGCGCGAGGACGCGCGAGCCCGAGCCGTATCATTCGTGCGGTGAACCTCTCGCCCGCCCTCCTCGCCCTCGGATTGGCCCTCGCGCTCATCGTCCTGCTGCCGGCTCGACGGCTTCAACTCGCCGGTCTCGCCGCGCGATCGATCGGGCTCTATGCACTAGGACTTTGGTTGCTGGGGGCCATCGTCGCCATCCGCCCGGGCTCGACCCGTCTCCTGATTCCCATCCTGCTGATCGCCTACCTGGCGCCGTTCGTGGCGGCCCCCGATCGCCTCGCGCGCGTCCTCCGGCGCGGCGGTCGGCGCGATCCACCCCCACCGCCGATCAAGAACGTCACGCCGCCCGCTGAGCGGCTCGACTGACCGGGTTCGCGGCGACCCTAGCCTCAGACCCGCAGTTCCTCGAACCCCGCCGCGCTGAAGTCGCCATCGAACGCCAACGCGCTGCTGATCCGCAGCGATCGCATCACGGCAAAGCTCGTCGCGTCCACGAACGAGTATTCCCGTTCGTCGTGGCGCCGCAGCCAGCGCAGCGCCTCAACCTCAAGTTCCTCCTTCACGAACAGAACCTCGGCGCGACGCGTTCGATCCAGCGCGTCAAGGAATGCAACGGCCGCCTGGTGTCCGTGTCGCCGCCGAATGAATGTCCAGGTCTCGCCTCGAACATGGGTCGAGGTCACCAGCGGCTCCCTAGCGTGCGTCTGCAGCAGGCGCCGCGCCTCGTCGTGTCGCGCATCCCGCCTTGCGGCGACGGCGATCCAGAACGACGTATCGACGAAAATCACCGATCGCGACGCGCTGGGTAGACCACGTCATCGACCCGAGCCGAGTCGTCGGCGGCCCCATCGACCAGCCCGACCAGGCTCCACAGCGGATCGTGCTCGATCGGAGCTAGCGGCATTAGGCGGTCACGTACGTACCGTCGGATCAACGCCGCCTTTGACGCACCCTCATCCCGCGCTTGGCGCTCAAGGCTTTCATCGAGGTCTTCGTCGATCATGATCTGCAGTCGCTTCATCGGATGAGTATACAGCAGGTATATTGTGTAAGTGTAACATCTGCGCGGTGGGCGCCAGGTGGGCGGCTGACCGTTGCTGGCCGCATCATGGCCGGATGCGAACCGATCTCGGCTGGCGACTGGATCCCGCCGTCACCTTCCTCAATCACGGCTCGTATGGGGCGTGCCCTCTACCGGTCCTCGAGGTCCAGCGAATCTTTCGCGATCGGATGGAGGCCGAGCCGGTCCGATTCCTGTCCGGTGACCTGCCCGGGCTCCTTGACGCGGCCCGGCGGGAGGTCGCGTCCTTTCTCGGCGCTGACCCCGACGGCCTGGCCTTCGTACCCAACGCGACGACCGGTATCAACACGGTCCTTCGATCCCTTCGGTTCGGGGCCGGCGACGAGCTGCTCACCACCGATCATGAGTACAACGCCACGATCAACGCACTGCGCGCCGTGGCCGAACGGGACGGGGCGCGGGTGGTCATCGCGCGGCTCCCGTTCCCGATCGCCGACGCGGGACAGGCGCTCGATTCGATCCTTGACGCGGTGACGCCCCGGACCCGGCTGGTCCTGGTCAGTCAGATCACCAGCCCCACGGCGCTCGTTCTGCCTGTGGCGGAATTGGTCGCTTTGTGCGAGCGCCATGATGCTTGGCTG
>JANPDO010000183.1:0-2044 GCA_031431535.1 Chloroflexota bacterium | reverse complement strand
CGGACAGCCTGCATCGCATCCGCAACCCGCGATCAGGTCCGCGGCCCCGGCGATCAACTCGTCGTGCCGTCTCCACAGGCGCTCAGACAGGCCCACCCCACCGGGAACGGCCTCGTACAGGTAGATGGTGGGTGCCTCGTGGTGCGGGGAGCGGATCTGGCTGACCAGGCCGAGATCACGCGGATCCACCATCAACAGCACGCTCGCGACGGTCTGAATGGCTCGGCCGGCAGCCGGCAACGCGACGTCGAGTTCGTCCCTTCGCCACCGAGTGCCGGCGCGTTCCGCAGTCAACCAGTAGGCCGTCGTCTGGAGCTCGAGCTCCGGCAGGTCAATCGGACCCCAGCCGACGTTCTCGTCGGTCAGGAACTTGAGCTTCTTGTACAGCGTGACGAGACTGGCCACCATGACCTCACCATGGATCCGCCGGCCGCCCGTCGCCGGGGCCTCGTCGAAGACATCGAGTGGCTTGAGCGTCACCGCCCGGTTGGCGTAGGTGTAGTGGTCCACATCGATCTTGTGGACGTAGGCCTTGCGCTCGCCCCAATCGAGCTTGTCGACGTGGTACTGGACCGATTCGTGGATGTAGATGGCGTGTTGATGGACGAGGACCTGGGCGGAGAACAGGTCCACCTCCCCCAGCACCCGCGGCCGGTCCGGCGTCGTATCGATGATCACCACGTTTTCGGGGGCGGCCGTTCGGAGGGATATCTCCGACGCCGGGAAGTTCTCGCTCGACCAGTACCACCGTCCGTCGCCAGCCTGTCGGACGTGACCCTCCTCACCGAGGAAGGCCAGCAGGTCATCCACGGGGCCCGGACCAAACACGTCGCCGGGGTCGAATGGCAGTTCGAAGGTTGCCGCGCGCACATGGGCGAGCAGGATGTGCAGGTTGTCCGGGTCGGCCCGGGCTTCCTCGGGGCTTCCTTCCAGCAGGAATTCAGGATGGTGGACGACGTACTGGTCCACCGGGGCCCCGGAGGCGACGAGCACGGCCACACTGGTCCCGGCGCGCCGTCCCGCTCTGCCGAACTGTTGCCAGGTCCCCGCAATCGAGCCCGGATAGCCGGCCAGGATCGAGACGTCAAGGCGGCCGATGTCAACCCCGAGTTCGAGGGCGTTGGTCGAGACCACACCCAGGATCTCGCCATCGCGCAGGCCGCGCTCGATGGCGCGTCGCTCGGTGGGCAGGTAGCCGCCGCGATAGCCGCGGATCCGCGTGCGCGGGCCAAACCCTTCGCGAAGGGCTTCACGTAGCCCGGTGAGCAGCAACTCAACAGCGACCCGCGAGCGACCGAAGACGACGGTCTGACGGCCGGCTCGCAGAAACGGGAGCGCCCAGCGCTGGGCAAGCGTGACGGCCGAGCCACGCGCTCCACTCGCCGGATCCAGGAGGGGCGGGTCCACCAGCAGCACGTGGCGTTCACCGGCCGGGGCTCCGTTGCGGGTGAGGACGTGAACCGGTCGACCGATCAGGGCCTCGGCCAGCTCGCCCGGGTTCCCGATCGTGGCGGAGCAGCAGATGATCAGCGGATGGCTCCCGTAATGGGCGCAGATCCGCAAGAGCCGCCGCAGGACGTTCGCGACGTGCCCACCGAACACGCCCCGATAGGTGTGCAACTCGTCGATCACGATGTAGCGCAACTGCTCGAACAGCTGGAACCACTTGGTATGGTGGGGCAGGATCGCCGAGTGGAGCATGTCCGGGTTGGTGGCCACGATCTGGCCTGCACTCCGGATGGCCGACCGAATCGGAGCCGGGGTGTCGCCGTCATAGGTCGACGTCAATACCTGCAGCCCGGCCGCCCTGGAGAGCTCTCCAAACTCGGTGACCTGGTCCTGGGCGAGCGCCTTCGTCGGGAACAGCAGGAGCGCCCTGGCGGCTGGATCCTCGGCGATCGCCTGGAGGATCGGCAGCGCGTAGCACAGGGTCTTGCCTGACGCGGTGGGGGTGACGACAACAATGTCCTGGCCGCCGCGAACGGCTTCCAGTGCGTCGGCCTGGTGCACATATGGGCGGGTGATGCCGCGCGACGCGAGGCCG
>JANPDO010000182.1:0-12461 GCA_031431535.1 Chloroflexota bacterium | reverse complement strand
AGCACGACATGGCCGGCCCCGGTATTGCCATCCCCGGCGTCGAGGACGATGTCCGTGTCCAGCGAGCCAGCCCCGGCGGCCTGGGCGTAGACAACCTTTGAGCCGACCTCGATCTCCTCAAGGTTCGAGGACGTGATCGTGCAGATGTCACCGGCCAGGCCCTTGTACGCCGAGCACTCCTTGGTCACATGCAGATCTCCGCTTCGCGTCATGGAGCCCCATCCTTCCGGCTTGCATTCCCTCGGGAATCCGAAGGTTTCGCAAGCCTACGCTCTATCCACGCTCGCTGATGAAGAGTTGACGCCTGGCATCGCGCGGCCCTGGTCGCTGAGGGTGCGGGTGACAGGAGCGCGGCGATCTGCTCCGAGGGGCGCTCGCAGATGGAACAGAGTAATGTTCGGCGGGTTGGTCGAACTGATCGAGGGCGATCGAGCGAACGTCGACTGCCGGGTGGTTCGCTAGCGGCCCGGGACGGGAGGGAGGATGTAACCGTGGAACTGGTCGAGCGTAAGAGTTTCGATGCGCCGGACGAGGCCGGTGAATCTTACGAGAAGGTGCACGGCGACTGGATCGAGTTGATGGGCCAGGACGTCGGAAGGATGACCGTCCAGCCAGGCTGGAACTGGACCCAGCATTCGGCTCCCGTGGACGGGACCGAACGCTGTGAGCGATTCCACGTCAAGCTGTTCATCTCCGGTCGTTTCGCGGTCGCATACGAGGACGGGACGGAGGTTGAGTTCGGGCCCGGTGACATCGCTGCGATCCAGCCGGGACACGACGCGTGGGTCGTGGGCGACGAACCGGTCGTGTACTTCTCCCTGGGACCACTATTCAAGAAGGCCGCGGGCCAAGCCTGAGATCGGCTGGCTGCATCAACCGATCTGCGAAGCGGCATCGTGCGACCGGTGATCCTGACGAGTGGACGCTACGGCCGGATGTTTCGAGTCACACACCGAACAGGTTGGATGGGTCGTACGTCGCCTTGACCGATCCCAGCCGCTCGTAGTTGTTCCGGTACGACTCCACGGTGCGCTCGTCGGCCTCGTCGTCGGTCTGGAAGTTCACGTAGTTGAGGTCAATGGTAGCCCCGTGAGCGCCCAGCGGCCGGGGCCGTAGCACGTGGCATAACGTCGTTCCGGTCGGCTGGTACCGTTCGCCGATGGCCACTCCCGCAGTGATCGACCGAACTCAGCTCGACGCGCTCGAGGCCCGCGAGAATGCGCGCTTCGTGGCCGAACGCCCGAAGTCGATGGCGCTTCTCGAGCGATCCCGACGAACGATGCCGCGGGGCGTGCCAGTGACGTGGATGGACGACCTCTACGAGCACCCGCCAGTGTTCGTGGCGCATGGGCACGGCGCCACCATCACCGACGTCGACGGGCACTCGTATCTCGACATGTACGTGGCGGACATGAGTGCGTTCTGTGGCCATGCTCCGGACGCCGTCGTGAAGGCCGTGAACCAACGAATGGCCCTCGGCAACCAGTTCCTGATGCCCGGCGAGGATTCGATCATCGTGGCCGAACACCTCGCCGACCGATACAAGATGCCGAAGTGGCAGTTCACGCTCTCGGCGACGCAGGCCAACACCGAAGTCATCCGACTGGCCAGGGCGGCGACCGGCCGCGAGATCGTGCTGATGTTCGATGGGAAGTACCACGGCCATGGCGACGCCACCCTCGTGGTGCTGGAGGACGGCACGGTCCAACCCGAAGAGCACGGGCTCCCTCGCTCGATCACCGGTCAGGCCCGGATCATCGGGTTCAACGATGTCGACGCCCTCGAAGCGGCGCTTGTACAGCGAGATGTCGCCGTGGTGCTCGCCGAGCCGGCGATGACGAACGCCGGGTTCATCCTCCCGGACGCCGGCTTTCACGACGCACTTCGGCGGCTGACCCGCGAGACAGGCACGCTGCTCGCGATCGACGAGACTCACTCGCTGGTCACCGCGTACGGCGGCCTGACCAGGGCGTACAGCCTGGAGCCCGACATGCTCACGATCGGCAAGTCGATCGCTGCTGGCGTGCCGCTTGCCGCTTACGGCATGACCAACGAGATCGCCTCCCACATCGCCCCACCGGCAGGCGGTCACCTCGTCTCAGGCGAGGCGATCGATCAGGTCTCGACAGGCGGCACCCTGTTCGCGAATGCCCTATCGATGGCGGCAGGGCGCGCGGCGCTGCTGGAGGTCCTGACCGAGGAAGCGTTCGAGCGGACGGCCGAGCTCGGCGGGCGCATGGCCAGCGGGTTGCGGGCGGCGATCGAAGCTGTCGGACTGCCCTGGACGGTCGTCCAGCTAGGTGGCCACGCCGCCTATTTCTTCGCGGAGACGGCGCCGCGGAACGGCGCCGAGTCGCGCGCGGCCGACGACCCACGTCTCCGCGCACTCATGCGCGTCTGGCTGGCGAACCGTGGCGTCTGGGAGTCAGGTTGGTGGCTCGGCCCGACGGTCTCGCTCGCCCACACGGCGACTGATGTCGATCACTACGTCGATCTGTTCGGCCAGTGTCTTGCCGACCTTACTGCGGCCGCTCCGGTGAGCGCCTGAGACACACTCGAGGTCCAGCAACATCGTCGATGAGGTACTCGTCAGGGGCCGGTCGCCCCCACCTGGACGCGGCGAGGAGGACGTGACTCCTCCCGAGGAGAAACGTTAATCGATCGGCGAACACCGTACGCTTGCAGCCGTTGCTCCTGTTCGCCGTTCCGTAGTAGGAGGCCTCGCCGCACATGGACATCCTCAGTTCCCTGCTGCTCCTGGGCGGGATCGCCCTCATCGTGGTAGGCGTCGTGGCGAATGTCGCCAATCGGGCCACGCCGACGACGGGTCGGGATCGGGTCATCACAACCACGCGGCTGCCATCCGCGGTGTTCATTGTCCTCGGGGTAATCGCGCTGGCCGTGGGATCCACGCTGTCGGCCTTCATCCAGATCCCGGCGGGCTACGTCGGCGTCGTGCGCCAGTTCGGCGCCGTGACCGGGGTGACCCTGGATCCGGGGCTTCATTTCGTCACGCCCCTCGTCAACTCGGTCGACCAGATCGACACCCGGGTCAAGGCGATCCGGTTCGAGGGCTACACGGCAGCCAGCAAGGAGCAGCAGGATCTGTTCCTCGACGCAACCCTCAACTACCACATCGACCCGCGGTCCGCGCCGCGGATCGTTCAGGAGCTGGGGCTCAACTTCGAGGAGACGATCATCCGGCCGCGCTTCCTGGACATCCCCAAGTCGGTCACGGACGACTATCCGACGGCGATCGTCCTCAACAGTCGCGACGAGATCCGTACCAAGGCCGTGGAGCTGCTGCGTGCCCAGCTCGAGCCGCGCGGGATCATTGTCGACGGCATCAGCTTTGAGAACTTCAGCTACTCGGACGCCTACAGCCAGGCGATCGAGGCAAAGCAGGCGGCGCAGCAACAGGTCGAGACCGAACGGCAGCGGCTGGCCCAGCAGGAGATCATCGCCCAGCAGAAGGTCGCGACGGCGCGCGGCGAGGCTGAGGCGCAGATCGAACGCGCACGCGGCGAAGCGGAGTCGAACCGCCTGGTCGCGGCCTCATTGACTGACGCGATCCTCCAGAACCGTTACATCGAGAAGCTGGCGGACAACATCTCGGTCATGCTCGTCCCATCCGCGGGGGGCGGGTTGATCCTGGATCTCGGCTCGCTGACACGACAGGCACCAGCCCCGACGGCAACACCCTGACCACGTCATCCGCGCACGACCCGTTGGACGTCGAGTCACTCGTCCTCGACGCGCTCGAGCGGCTCCCGGACCAGTTCCGGGAGCAACTCGGATCGGTTGCCATCGTCATCGAGAATGAGCCATCCCCTGACCAGCTCAACTCGGTGGGCGCTGCGGGCCTGTTCGGGCTCTACCAGGGTGTGCCGCGGACGTCCTACGGGGCGGAACGGGCGGCGATTCCCAGCAAGATCACGATCTTTCGCGGGCCATTGTCCCGCGCCCACCCGTCGCCCGCCGCCTTCGCTGCAGCGGTCGAGGACACCGTCTACCACGAGATCGCGCATCATTTCGGGATCAGCGACGCGCGTCTCGGCGAGCTCAAACTGGAGGCTCAGGGCCAAGGCTGACGAAGCGCGGGTGGCCCTTGGCGACGTCCGGCAAGGGTGCTGGGCACCTGGTCGCCGCGGCAGTCGCAGAGGCCGCCAGTCAGCTCAGACGCCGAGTAGGGATCGGACCGCAGGGACCAACCGCTCCACCCAGAGGGCGTACTGCGCCCCAGAGGGATGGAGACCGTCGTCGGCGACGAGCGTCCGGTCGGTGGCTGCCCGGAGCGAGAGATCGAGGACGTCAACCCAGGCGATGGACCGCTCTGCGGCCAGCCGGGCCATCGTGGCGTTGTTCGCCCGGATCGCGGCACTCTGGGCTCCGGGGTCGCCGTAGCTCGCACCCTGCAAGGTCACCGTGAAGTCGGGGATGGCGACGGCGATGATGCGCTCCGGAGGAAGCCGCCGGAGCAGGTCGTCCAGGATGGCCTTGACGTTCGCCTCGTAGGTGGCCGGCGGCACCAGCTGACGACGTCATTGACGCCGATCAGGACGGTCACGAGGTCAGGTTCGAGCGCGCGGAGGGCCGGCAGCTCTCGGTCGGTGAGTTGGCGGGACGTGAAGCCGTTCACGCGAAGGTTTGCGACCAGCCTGAAAGCTGGCGGGTCTTGTGGGAGGGCCGCGACGAGCTGGTCCGGGAAGCGCTCCGACGACGCTACTGCCGTCCCGATCGTATACGAATCGCCCAGGGCCACGTAGCGCAGCACGACCCTACGGGAGCCGCCCGAATGCATCGATGAGCAACGCCTCGAAGCGCGCCCGATCAATTTGGATCCCGACATCCGCGTTGGCCGCACGGCCGTCGCGCGTCAGCCGGTCGGGCGAGCCGTCGCAGATGGTGCGGCCGCGAGCCGGGCCCCGGGTCGTGTCGATCGTGACGTGATACGGCGCCACGGCGATGAGATCAGGGACCGCCAGGTGCGCCACGACAACCGCGTCGTGAATCGCGGTCACCGCGGAGGCGGACCACCCAAAGTTGCGGTCCAGGGCATGCTCGGCGAACTCGGCGGCGATCCGTCCGGACGTGGTGCCAAGGGATCGCAGTGCCGCCACGGACGACCGGTCCAGCAGCGCCTGGTGCGTGACGTCCAGTCCGATCATCGTGATCGGGAGACCGGATCGGAAGACGATGTCGGCGGCTTCGGGGTCTGCGTAGATGTTGAACTCCGCCGAGACGGTGGTGTTGCCCTCGCCGATCGAGCCGCCCATCAGGACCAGGTGCGAGATCCTCGGAGCCAGCTCCGGATGGAGCCGCAGGAGCAGGGCGATGTTCGTGAGTGGGCCGATCGGGGCGATGGCGACCGGTTCGGCGTGCGAGCGCAGGAGCCCCGCGATGAGGGCGACTGCACCCTCGGGCCTGACGCTGGCGTGCGCCGGTTCGAGCCGGGTGTTGCCGATCCCGGCCTCGCCGTGGACCTCCGTGGCGCGGACGATGTCGCCAAGGAGCGCGCCGGCGGCTCCCTCCGCGACCGGGATGTCGCCTCGCCCGTACGCGTGGAGGAGCCGGAGCGCGTTCTCCGTGCAGCGGCCGACGTCAGCGTTGCCGCCAACCGTGGTCACGGCCAGGAGATCGATCTCGGGTCGGGCCACGGCCAGCCCGATGGCCAGGGCGTCATCGAGCCCCGGGTCGCTGTCGATGATCAGCGGGATTGGGCGGTCCACCGTCCCGAACGGCGCGCGGCGCGCCGAGCCGGCCGTGCGATGAAAGGTTGGGACGGCATGGATCGGTTCTGCGTCGTCCTGCCAGCCGGCGCTCAAGCGGTCAGCCCTGGTCCCAGTCGCCTGACTACCCGCTGGCAGGGAGGCGTCATCCCGTAGTTCTCACCCCTGCTCGTACGGTTGGCCAGCCGCGGCCGGCCCGCGCACGCGCCCGACGACCCCGGCGACCACGATGATCGTGACGACGTACGGGATGCTGCTGAGCAACTGCGGCGGGACGTCGACGCCCTGGGTCGACAGGAGCGTCTGGACCGCGTCGGTGAACCCGAACACGAGGGCCGCGAAGAAGGCCCCGACCGGATGCCAGGCGCCAAAGATCATCGCGGCGAGCGCGATGAAGCCCTTGCCGGCCGTCATCTCCTTCTGGAAGCTGCCGGCCGTCGAGAGCGACAGGTACGAACCCGCGAGTCCCGAGATCAGGCCCGCGAGGAGCAGGGCACGGTATCGGATGGCGATGACGTTGATGCCGACGGTCCCTGCGGCCGCCGGCTTCTCGCCCGACGCCCGCAACCGCAGCCCCCAGCGGGTCCGGAACAGAAAGTAGGCTAGGACGATCACCATGATGTAGCCGACATATACATAGGGCTTGGCGTCGAACAGGATCGGCCCGATGACCGGGATGTCCGCCAGGATCGGCAAGCGCATTGCCTCGATCTTCGGCGGCGTATTGAGTTCGGTGTTGTGGCTCAGGATCCGCAGGAAGATGAAGTTCGTGATCCCTATCGCCCCGATATTGATGACCGTCCCCGAGATGATCTGATCGACTTTGTGCCGAATGCCCAGCCAGGCGAGCAGCAGCCCGATGCCACCGCCGGCGATCATCGCGCTGATGATGCCGACCATGGCGCTGACCGGGCCGTTCCCGGTGGCGAGGAACATCAGGCTGGCCGAGACCGATGCGACCATCGCGCCCACGAGCATCTTGCCCTCGAGCGCGATGTTGAACATCCCGCTTCGCTCGGACAGGATCCCGGCCATCGCTCCCATGCTGATCGGCACCGCGAGCTCGAGGCTCCCCTCCAGGACGCCGGTCAGGTTCACCGGCTTTCCAGCGAGGGCACTGGCGAGCAGCGCCGCGATCCATGGCACCATCGGGGGGAGCAGCCAACGCCGCCAGGCGAACGACGGCCCACGCACCAGCTGCAGCGTCCCGACCACGGCCGACGCAACGCCGGCGATGAGCCAGAGCATCCCGGCCGAGGTCTCCAGCGTGAAGCTCTCGCCGCCCTGTTCGTTGATCCAGAAGGAGAAGAGGGCCGGAGTGTCGAAGCTGCCGCTCGCGAGGCTGAACGCCAAGAGACCGAACACGGCGAAGACGGCGCCGCGAACCCGGGCGCTGCGCAGGGCCTTGCGGGCGGCAAGGCCTTCGCCGGTCGGCGCGATGGAGTCGGTCATCGCCGTCATTCGGACGCCGTCGGCTGCACGGATACGGCCAACTCGGGTGCCGGCTTATCGACCTTGATGCGCCAGATCGAGCGGATCAGGCCCGGGGCGGCCACGAACATGATGACCAGGGCCATGATGAAGCCCAGGAGGTCGAACGGGATCCCGGACTGGATGCCCATCAACTTGCCACCGTTCGTCATCGCGCCAAACAGGAGCGCGGCGGCGACGACCCCGCTGGGTCGCAAACCGGCCAACAGCGCAAGGGCGATGGCGGTGAACCCGATCCCGCCCGACAGGTCGAGCGACAGCTGACCGACCGTCCCGATGACCATGAACCCGCCGCCCATCCCGGCCAGGGCGCCGGAGAGGGCCATCGCCAGCATCATCGAGCCGCCGGCGCTCATGCCCGCGTAGCGGGCTGCTGTCAGATTGAAACCGGCGGCGCGAAGCTCGAAGCCCTTGGTCGTGCGGAACAGGAGCGCCGAGACCGCCACCGCCATGAGCAGGGCGACCACGAAGCCGTAGTCCAGCCGGATCCCGGGCAGCGGGATGATGGTCGGCACGTCGACGATCGGGCTGAGGCTCTTCGAGACCGGCGAGGTGCTCCCGGCCGCGCGGATCTCCGGTGAGCGCAGGGCGAAGTAGACGACGAGCGCGGCGATGTAGTTGAGCATGATGGTGGTGATGACTTCATGCGCGCCCGTCCGTGCCTTGAGGAAACCCGGAAAGAATCCCCACACACCGCCCGCAAGCGTCGCAGCGATGATCGATACGACGAGGATGATGAACGGCGGGACCTGACCCGCCAGGACGATCGCGACGATCGTCGCAGCCAGGGCACCCAGTATCAACTGGCCGTCGCCACCGATGTTGAACATCCCGCCGCGGAAAGAGATCGCGACACCGAGACCAGCGAAGATCAGCGGTGTCGCTGCGACCAGCGTCTCCGTGATCGGACGGATGGCGGTCGCGATGTCGTTGGCGTTCCCGCTCGAGATCGCGGCCAGGATCCGGGCCGGATCGCCGAAGGCGCCCGTGAGCATCGCGCCATAGCCGGAGACCGCGCCGCCGATCAGGGCGAGGACGGCGCCAACCGGGTCGGTCCCCAGACGCGACAGGTTATCGAAGTCGGTGAGGATGATCAGGATTGCCCCGATCAGCAGGGCGGTGACGACCGCCAGGATCGGGACGCGTGCGGACCGCAACACCCTCTTCGTTCGGCTCATGCGGCCGCCCCGGGTCCGAACGTGGCGCCGCCCATCAGCAGACCGAGGTTCTCGTGCGTCGCGTCGGCGCCCGACAGGATGCCGACGATCTTCCCGTCATACATGACCGCGATCCGGTCCCCGACAGCGAGCACCTCGTCGAGTTCGGTGCTGACGATGAGGATCGCGGCGCCGGCATCGCGCTGTTCGATGATCCGCCGATGGATGTACTCGATCGACCCGACGTCAAGGCCCCGGGTCGGCTGGGCGGCCACGACCAGCTGGACCGGCACGGAGAACTCGCGCGCGACGACGACCTTCTGCTGGTTGCCGCCCGACAGTGACGACGCCGACGTGTCGACCGACGGCGTCCGGATGTCAAAGTCCTTCACGCCCTTGGCGGCACCGTCCCTGACGGCCTTGCGATCGAAGATCCCGCGCTTGCTGTAGGGCTCACGGTGATACGTGTCCAGGATGTAGTTCTCGGCGACAGACATGTGCGCGATGAGACCGTCGCGCCCGCGGTCCTCCGGGATGTGGGCGACGCCGAGGTCCGATACCTGGCGCGGCGATGACGTCTCGATGTGCTGATCGCCGATCGTCATCTGGCCGGCGTCGATCTGTCGAAGCCCGACGATGGCTTCGACTAGCTCGGTCTGGCCGTTGCCCTGCACGCCCGCGATGGCCACGATCTCGCCGCCCCGGACCTCGAGGTCGACGCCGTCGACGGCCATATCCAGGCGGTCATCGCGGACCTTGACGCCCTGCAGGCTCAGCACGATCTTCCCCGGGTTCGCCGGGCCCTTGGGCACGATCAGTTCGACGTCGCGCCCGACCATCAGGTTGGCGAGCTCCTGGCGCGTCGTGGTCTTGGGGTTGGCAGAGCCAGCCACGCGGCCACGGCGGAGCACGACGATGTCGTCGGCGACCTCGAGGACCTCGTTGAGCTTGTGCGTGATGAAGACGACGGTCGTCCCGGTCGCCGTGAGGGAGCGGATGATCCCGAAGAGCTCCTCCGTCTCGCTCGGGGTCAGGACGGCGCTGGGCTCGTCGAGCACCAGGATGTCGCTGTGGCGATAGAGCGCCTTCAGGATCTCGACGCGTTGGCGCAAGCCGACCGGCAGGCTTTCGATTTTGGCGTCCGGGTCCACCTCGAGGCGATAGCGCTCCGAGAGCTCGACGATCCGGGCGCGCGCCGCAGCGCGGTCGAACGTGCCGAACGGACCGCTGACGGTCTCGGCGCCGAGCGCGACGGCCTCGACCACGTCGAACACGGGTACAAGCATGAAGTGCTGATGGACCATCCCGACGCCGGCGTGGATCGCGGCCGCAGGGTCACCGAAGACCCGCTCCTCGCCGTCGATGAATATCTGGCCTGAATCGGGCTTGTACAGGCCCGACAGGATGTTCATGAGCGTCGTCTTGCCGGCGCCGTTCTCGCCGAGGAGCCCGAGGACCTTGCCACGGTCAGCCGCGATCGAGATCCTGTCGTTGGCCAAGACGCCCGGGAACTGTTTGGTGATGTCGCGCAGTTCGAGCCGCATTCGGCTGAGCCTCGACTGGGATGCAGACCACCCCCGGCCTGCGTGGCGGACCGGGGGTGGGATGGGTTCGAGGTTCGCTCGCGGACCTAGCAGCCGCGACCGAGGTAGGTGCAGACCTTGACGCTGCCGTCGATGATCGCGGCCTTCAACGCGTCGACCGCGGCCTTCAGTTCGGCCGAGATCTGGCTATCGAAGCCGTGGTACGGCGCCAGGAGGACGCCGCCGTTGTCGAGTGTCCCGGAATAGTCCTCGCCACCAAGATCGCCGCCCTGGTTCTTCTTGATCACGTTGACCACCGACACGTCGATCGCCTTCTGCGAGGACGTGATGATCGCCGCGGCGGACTCGGCGATGCTGATGGACTGGTCGGTATCAACACCGATCGCCCACTTGCCCGCAGCGAGCATCGCCGCGATGGTGCCGTTGCCGGTCCCGCCGGCGACGGGATGGACGATGTCGACGCCCGCATCGAGGAACGTCTTGGCGAACTGCTCGCCCTTGGCCGGGTCGTTCCAGGTGTCCGTGCCGCCACTCCCGCCGACGAACGTTCCCGTCGTGGTCGGATCAGGCAATGAACCGTCCCACCCGAGGAGGGTGACGGACGTGCCGTTCTTCTCGTTGTAGTACTTGATCCCGGCGTACAGGCCGTCCATGAACCGGGTGACACCCGGGAAGGCGAGGCCGCCGAACGTCGCGATCTTGCCGGACTTGCTGAAGCCCGCGGCCAGGTAGCCGGCGAGCATGGACGACTGGTCGACCTGGTAGTCGAGACCCGTGAAGTTGGCCGGCTGCGGCGTGTCATCGGCATTACCCGGGATGAAGTCCGGACCGGCGGTGTTCCAGGCCGTGTCGACCTGCGAGAACCCGATCGTCGGGTTCGCGGCGGCCGCGTCCGCGGTCGCCTGGGACTGCAGGAAGCCAACCGTGACGATGGACTGGCAACCCTGGTCGATCAAGCGCTGGATGTTCCCCGCGTAGTCCGTGGCGCCCTGCGCCTCGGCGAAGAATGTCGTGTAGCCGAGCGCGGCTGCGTCCTCGAGGCCCTTCTGGGCCAGGTCGTTGAAGCCCTTGTCGCCGAGCCCACCCGTGTCGAAGGCGACGCATGCGACGTAATCGAGGCCGGCGGACGGCGCCTCGGTTGGGGCGGCCGTCGCCGGGGCCGAGCTGGGCGCAGCAGCACCGCTGCACGCCGCCAGGATGATTGCCGCCGACGCACCAAGTGCCAGCAGCCGTGTGGAGATACCCAAGGTGAACTCCTCCTCTATGGTCGCGCTGCGATCGCCGTGCGCGGCCTTCGGTGACGGAGGATACGCTATCGGGCGAATGCCGTCGATGATCTGGCGCCTCTTGCAACCCGCCCCGGTCCGTGACCCAGGGCGGCGATGAGCCGGGAGGATCGGGCCCGAACGATCGCTTGGCTGGATCTCCAGGAGGGTAGCGGTCCCGTTCCCCTGCTCGACGACATGGGGATCCGCGGATTGCTGATGGGGTCGCCGCGGATTGCTGTCGTTGGAGCGTCCGAGAGATCATCCAGACCCTCGCACGATGTCTTCCGCTACCTGGTCGGCCAGGGCCTTGACTGTGTGCCCATCAATCCGGGCGCGCAGGCGGTCATGGGTGTCCCGGCGTTCCCGACCCTGGCTGCGGCCGTTGCAGCGACCGGGCCCTTCGATCTCGTGGATGTGTTTCGGCGATCCGAGTTGTGCGTTCCGCACGCGGAGGAAGCCGTGGCCACCGGGGCTCACTGTCTCTGGCTCCAGATCGGGGTCGTGAACTGGGCGGCCGCCGCAATCGCGCATGCGGGTGGGCTGTCGGTAGTGATGGATCGGTGTACCGCGATCGAATGGCGACGCCTCGTGACCGGCGGGACCTGACGCGGGTCGAACCTGCTCCCCGCTTCAGGCGTCGGTCGGGAACCACCGGATGGGTGAAACGGCTACGCTGACCTCGTCCCCAGCTTCGGAGGCGCTCCATGGCCCCGCAGATCCACCTCCACGCCGAGCCCGGCGCCTACGCGCCCGTCGTCCTGTTGCCGGGAGACCCGGATCGGGCCACCCGGATGGCCGCCCGCCTGGATGGCGGTCTCGATGCGGCCACGCTCGTCAATCGCAATCGGGGGCTGCTCGGCTATACGGGCACATTCGACGGGGCGCGGGTCTCGATCCAGACGACGATGATGGGCATGCCGACGACGGCGATCGTGGTCGAGGAACTGATCAACCTGGGCTGCACGACCCTCATCCGGGTGGGCACGTGTGGCGGTTTCCACGGGATGGGGCTTGGAGACGTGGTGGTGGCCATGGCGGCCGTGGCAGCGGGTGGTGTCGGTCCGATCCTGGGAGCCGGTGAGGCGACAGCGCCGACCGCCGACATCGAGGTCGTGCAGGAACTGGCCCGGGCGAGCCGCGCGGCCGGCATGACCACGCATGTGGGTCCGGTGGTCACTACCGATGTCTTCTACGACCCGCATCCTGCCGGCGCCGGCCGATGGGGTTCGCGGGGCTATCTCGCCGCCGAGATGGAATCGGCCGCGGTCTTCC
>JANPDO010000181.1:0-2796 GCA_031431535.1 Chloroflexota bacterium | reverse complement strand
CGGCCAGGTCGCCGTGGCCGTCTTCGCTGTCGGCGCCGGCATCGTCATCGACTTCATCAACAACCCGTTCGGACCCGGCGTGATCGTGTTCGGGGGCATCTTCGCGGCGGGTTTCACGGTCTTCTGGATCGTGGGGATGATCAACAGCATCAACTTCATCGACGGTCTGGACGGCCTGTCGTCCGGGATCGCCCTGATCGCCGCGGTCACCCTGGGCCTCATCAGCCTCTCGACGCAGGTCGGCCAGCCGCTGGTCGCGGTCCTCTGCTTCGCGCTCGCCGGGTCGTTACTGGGGTTCCTGCGCTGGAACCTCCATCCGGCATCGATCTTCAGCGGCACTAGCGGTGTCCAGTTCGTTGGCTACACGCTGGCCGTCCTGTCGGTCCTCGGCACGGCCAAGGTGGCGGTCGCCCTGCTGGTCCTCGGGATCCCGATCATCGACACCTTCTGGATCATCGTGCGACGGCTGTCCCAGGGCCGGTCGCCGTTCAGCCCGGATCGCCACCACATCCACCACCGCCTGCTGGACCTTGGGCTGTCGCACCGACAGACCGTCTTCGTCATCTACGGCATCTGCCTCGCGCTGGCCCTGCTGGCGCTCGTTCTGAGCGGCGTGAACCAGCTGTACGCCTTCCTGGGGATCTTCCTCGCCTTCGGGCTCGTGCTGTTCATCCCGACACGTGGGACGTTCGGCCGACCGGAGGAGCTGGAGGCGGACGCCTACGAGTCCGACGAACCGCGGCGCTCGCGTCCGGATCGACCGCCCGAAGGGTAGGTTCGACGCCTCGATCGAACGCCCGAGGCGGGGGTTGGGGAGTCCGGTGCGGTCTGCTGGGGTACTGGTGGATGGGCACTCCAAAGTACCGGTGCTAGCATCTACATCGGGGCCTTGGAACGATCTTCGCCGGCCCCTCCGGGGAGTCCATGAGCCAGGACGTTCTGATCGTCATCGTCGCCGCCGTCGCCGCCAACGTCCTGTTGCTGAGCGGTCTCGGGCTGTTCCTTGCCTATTCGCGTCGGCCGCGGAAGGTGTCACGCGACGTCCCGACGAGCCCCGTCGCACCACATCCGCTCACGGCGGGAGCTGCCCCCGCGCCCGCGCCTGCGACCTCGCGCCGCGGGCCCTTCCGTGTCGTGCGCGACCTCATCGATGCATCGCTCGGGATGTACCTGCTCCGCCGCCTGCTCGGACGCCCGACGACGCCACGCTCGAGGGAGCCGCTCAACTATCTCGATGAGGATGTCGTGGCGAGTCGGATCGGGGCGGTCGCCCCGCTCGGCCCTGTGGTCCGACGACCGACCCGGATCGTCGTCGCCGGCTCGCCAGTCATGCCCGTTGTGGCTTCCGCGCCGCCGAAGGGCCCCGATCGTGGACGGTTCTACCGGGACACGGTCCTGGCCATCTCGGGAGTCGCGGCGGCCCTCCTCCTGGCGGTCGTGGTCTTGCCGGGCCTCCTCGCGAACGACAGGGGCGAGGTCCTGAGTGCCACCGGTACGCCCGAGAGTTCGGTCGCGGTCGTGATCCCGGCGACGCCGTCGGCGACGCCTTCCCGGGCGCCGGTCGTCGTGCAGGCCCCATCGGCAACGCCCGCCCCAACGCCCTCGCTCGAGCCGATCGCCACGGCCGTCCCGACAGCCAAGCCCACGCCCAGACCGACGCCCCGACCGACCGCAAGACCGACGCCCAGGCCGGCGGTGGTCGCCACGCCGCGCCCGACGGCCAAGCCCACGCCCAAGCCGACCCCGAAACCCACCCCCAAGCCGACGCCGAGACCAACTCCGACACCGACGCCGCTGGCGACGCTCGCCGGGTTCACGTGTACGGTTAGCGGGCCCACGATCACGTGTGATGGACGTGACTCTCAGAACGCTCAGTCCTTCGCTTGGACCTTCAGTCCTGGCGGAGGCTCAGCCGCAGGGATTTCGGCGTCGCACACGTTCACAAACGGCGGCACCAAGACCGTCACTTTGACGGTGACAGGGTCGGGTGGGCAGGACTCCGATTCCAACCAATACCAAGTGACCGTGCCATGAGACTCCTTCGCGCACGCCTTTCGGCCGGGATGTTGATCGTCCTGCTCGCCGTTGGTCTCCTTCCGGCCTCGGTCCTAGCTTCGGTTCCTTCAACGACCGAGGACGCCAGCACGGTGCTGGAGGATGGGTCCGTCAATATCGACGTCCTCGCCAACGATTCCACAGACGCCGGGCCACTCTCGGTCTCATCGGTCAGCAACCCGCCTCACGGCACGGCCACGGTATCCGCCGACTCCCAGACGGTCGACTACAGCCCCGATGCCAACTACAACGGCGCCGACAGCTTCACCTACGTCGTCACGAACGCAGACGGGGATGCGCCGCCAACGACCGTGTCGATCACGGTCACTGCCGGCAACGACCCGCCGGTCGCGGACAACGACTCGGCCACCGTCGCCGAGGACGCCATCGCCACCGCCGTCCCCGTCCTCACCGGTGACACCGATCCCGACGGTGACACCCTGACCATCGACTCGGCCAGCGACCCGCTGCACGGCACGGTCGTCGTGGCCGGCAACGGCCTGAGCCTGACCTACCGGCCGGACGCCAACTACAACGGCGCCGACAGCTTCACCTACGTCGTCACCGATGGCCTGGCCAACGACACCGGCACCGTGTCGATCACGGTCACTGCGCAGAACGACGACCCCGACGCTGTTGACGATGCCGCCACGCTTGTGGAAGACGCTGCGCCCACGGCGATCCTGGTCCTTGATAACGACACTGACATCGAGGGCGGCACGTTGACGATCGTCGCAGCCA
>JANPDO010000180.1:0-2200 GCA_031431535.1 Chloroflexota bacterium | reverse complement strand
CACCGCGACGACCTCGAGGATGCCGGCTGGGCGGTCGACTTCGAGCTGACGATCCCGGACGACCTGCCGAGCGGCATCTACGCGGCCTGGCTGCGGGCCGGGAACGACGAGGACCACATCCCGTTCACGGTCCGTCCGCCGCGAGGCGTCGCGAGCTGCCGGATCGCGGTCCTGATGTCCACCCTCACCTACACCGTGTACACGAACTTCACGGACCTGGGACCCGGCGCCTGGCGTGAGGGCGCGACCAACACCTGGACGAGCGGCGCGCCGCACGCCGACCCGACGCTGCTGCGCGATGTCTATCGCTATATCGACGAGAACGCGCTGTATGGAACGTACGACCTGCACGTCGATGGCTCTGGCGTGGTGTACGGCTCGTATCTGCGGCCGATCCTCAACATGCGCCCCAAGTTCCGCTACCGGATCTGGGCGGCGCCACCGCGGTTCCCGGCCGACCTCTACCTGGTCGACTGGCTGGACCACGTCGGGATCGAGGTCGACTTCATCACCGATCACGACCTGGCGGCCGAGGGCGCCGCCCTGCTCGAGCCGTACAGCGTCGTCATCTCAAGCTCCCACCACGAATATTGGAGCGGGCCGATGCTCGACGCGCTCGAGGGCTACCTCGGTGGCGGCGGTCGGTTCATGTACCTCGGTGGGAACAGCCTGTTCGGCGTCGCCTCATTCGACCCCGATCCGGCCAAGCCGCACAAGGTGGAGGTGCGTCGCTGGGGCGCGCCCTGGCCCTTCGAGGTTGCCCCCGGCGAGCGCGTCCATTCGACGACCGGCGAACCCGGCGGAACGTGGCGAAACCGCGGCCGGCCGCCAAACGGGATCGTCGCGGTCGGGACAAGCGCGGCCGGCTTCGATCGGGCGGTTCCCTACAGGCGGATGCCGGACTCCCACGACCCGCGGGTGCGGTTCATCTTCGCAGGGATCGGCCACGACGAGCTGATCGGCGACCAGCCGAACCTGCAAACCCGCTGGGGCGCGGCCGGCTATGAGATCGATCGGTTCGACCACGAGCTGGGCACGCCGGCCAGCGCCCTGCTCCTGGCGTCGTCGGTCGGCTTCAGCGACTTCTACCGGCCGATGATCGATGAGGTCCTGTGGTTCATCCCGGGCCGCGACGGAAAGCGGCCCGACGACCCCCAGGTCGAGGGTGAACCGCACCGTTTCGTGCGCTCGGACATGGCCTACCTTGAATACCCGCAGGGCGGCGCCGTCTTCTCGGTCGGCTCGATCGCCTGGCGCGGCGGCATCGCCCACAACGGCTACGACAACACGGTCTCCCGGGTCACCGGCAACGTCCTGCGGCGGTTCGCAGAACGACCAAGGGGCGTCTCGCCGAGCGATCTGGAGTAGCGCCTCAGGTGGCCAGTCTAGAACCTTCCGAGGTGGCGGCCCGCTGAGCGAGGATGAGCGTGCCAGCCGGGCCCGCCATCGCCCCCAATGCGGCGGGGACGAGGAACGCCTCTTCGCGGTGTTCCAGCAGTCCTGGGTAGCCGTGGAGGTGTTCCGTGAGCTCGGCTCGCGCGAGCGTCAGGAGACCCGGTAGCGCGGCGAGACCACCACCCACGATGATCTGCTCCGGAGCCAGCGCATAGATCAGGGAGCTGATGCCCGCCGCGAGATAGAACGCAACGAGCGACACAGCAGCAGCCAGATCGGCGCCGCGCAGTGACTCCGCGCGCCGACCGAAGCGTGCGGCCACGGCAGGTCCGCTCGCCATGCCTTCGAAGCAGTCCCCGTGGAATGGACAGACGCCGGCGAATCCATCTCCCGGGCGGCGTGGGACGGCGACGTGGCCCATCTCCGGGTGACCGAGGCCGTGAACCAGCTGTCCGTCGACCACCGCGCCTCCACCGATCCCCGTCCCGAGGGTGAGGTACACGTAGGAGCCGAGCTCGCGGGCTGCTCCCCAGCGCCCCTCGGCGAGGACGGCGGCATTGACGTCGGTGTCGAACCCGACCGGCACACCGAGGGCGACGACGAGCGGTCCGACCATGTCGGTGTTTGACCAGCCCGGCTTCGGCGTCGTCGTGATGAAGCCGTAGCGCGGATGCGAGGGTCGCAGCTCGAGTGGACCAAACGAGCCGATTCCGACGGCCTCGAGTCGAACCCCGGCGGCCAGTGCCCGGGTGAAGAAGTCTCGTGCGGCGCCGATCGTCTCCGCGGGGCCCGTCACGTCGATCCG
>JANPDO010000179.1:0-1516 GCA_031431535.1 Chloroflexota bacterium | reverse complement strand
ATTCTCAAGGGACTTGAACTGATACTTGGTTTGTGGCTCGCCCCCGCCCCAGCGACGGCGTTCTTTTTCAAGACGAAGCGTTGTGATCCCGGGTCGAACCTCCGGGTCCCCCCGTCCTGGGCCAGGAGCGCCGTCACCGGTTCGGGCCGGTTCGAGACGGCGACGACATCGACCGCGAGGCGACGCTGACCATCTGGCGTGTCCACGATCAGCGCGGTGACGCGGCCCCGACCCGCCGCAGCGCGCGGAGTGCCGATGATCACCTCGACGCCTGACTCGGCGGCTTGTCTGGCCAGGGCCGGATCCGTCGGGACGGTCCGTCCTTCGCCGCCACGAGCTTCAACGATGGCGGCGACCTTGAGGCCGGCCAGGATTAGTTCGCCGGCGATTGCCCAGCCAGCGTCGTCGTCAGTGACGACGGCAACACGTCGACCGGCCGCAACCCCGTACTGCCGTGCCAGCTTGAGCACGCCGGTCCCGAGCATGACCCCGGGCAGGTCGTTGTTGGCGAACAGCACGGGCACCTCGGCCGCACCGGTGGCAAGGACCAGCTGTCGCGTCCTGATTCGGAACAGGGTGCCCTCCGACGATGCTGCGACCAGCGGTCCTTCGTAAACCCCGAAGGCGGTGGTGCCCGTCAGCACTTCGACCTCCGGGTGCTCGGCCAGCAGTTCGGCGAGGCGCGTCGCGGCAACATGGCCCGGTAGCCCATCAATCCGGGCGTCGCCGGCGACGCTGGCCTGCATCGCCCGCCAACTGCCGCCGATCACCTCGCCATCTTCGACCAGCACGACCCGCGCGCCGGCGGCGGCCGCCTCAAGCGCGGCCAGACAACCAGCCGCCCCGCCGCCGATCACGGTCACGTCCGCGTGGAGGTGCCGAGTCCGGACGTGTGGCTCGGGTCGGGCCGCCGGGTCGATCCGGCCGAGACCGGCCACGCGCCGCAGGACGGCCTCGAACAGCGGCCACAGGAAGCGCGGCCGATGGAAGATCTTGTAGTAGAACCCGATGGGGAGGAATCGATCGAATCGCCCGGTCAGGCTCATGATGTCGAGGCCGAGTGACGGCCAGGCGTTCTGGTGGCGAACGGTCAGGCCGTCCCGGGCAGGCGTGACGCAGGCGCGAACGCTTGGCACGCCGTCGATGTCGACCAGGCAGTTTGGGCATCGGCCGGCGCAGCACAGCAGGCCGCGCGGCCGGTGGTACTTGAAGCTTCGCGAGATCGTCTGGACCCCGGCTGCCGCCAGCGCCGAGCCAACGGTGTCGCCAGGGTGAGCCTGGATCGTCCGGCCATCGAAGGTGAACGAGATGTGCCGCTCCCGGTCGATCCGTTCCGCTGGGCCGGCGGGGAGGCGCTCAGCCACCATCCGGCTCGCCCCTGGCCGTGGCGACAACGCTGCCCTTGCTGGCGGCAGGCCCCACAGTCGTCGAGGCCGCCGTTGAGGCCGGCGATGGCCGTGAGCCAGGCCACCACGAAGCCATCACGACATTGGAGACCGTGTCCCGCTCCGCCTGG
>JANPDO010000178.1:0-3421 GCA_031431535.1 Chloroflexota bacterium | reverse complement strand
GGCTTCACCACCACGACCCGAGCATTCGAGTTCCGCGTCGGCGGGGAGTGGGACTTCGTGATGCACGGACCGGACGGGACGGACTACGCCGAGTGGATCACCTGGGCCGAGATCGCCCCACCGGCGCGGATCGCGCTCCTCCACGGTGAGTCCCGCGGCGACCCGAACGCCTTCGAGTCGGTCCTCACGTTCGCGCCCGACGGCGCGGCGACCCGGATCGAGATGCGCACGGTGTTCCCCACCAAGGAGCTGCGCGACGAGGCGGTTCCCGCAGCGGTTCTTCAGCGTGTCGATGTCGCTGGATTGGTTCGTCGCGACCGAGGGGCGCATGGGTGACCCGGATTGGACGGCGCAGTGGATGGAACTGCAGCAGTGGATATTCCCGCAGCGGTTCTTCCGACCGACCACCTGAGCGCATGTCCTACCTAGGTCGACGGGAGACCGCCAGGCGCGATGTATCGTTCGTTCGGTGACCCGAGGGACGGGAGCGTGGCGAGGAGGCGACTGATGGAGACGAGTACCAACCAGCGGCGGCGGCTCCCGCCCCGCTGGTTCATCCGTATCGCCTGGGCGGCCCACCGGGCAATGCACCGGCTCACAGGTGGGCGGCGCGGGCTGTGGCTCGCCAGGCCCGGGCGCTGGGGAGCGATGCGCGTCGCGACCGTCGGCCGCCGGAGCGGGAAGAAGCGCGAGGCGATCCTCGGGTATTACGAGGACGGTCCGAATCTGGTCACGATGGCCATGAACGGCTGGGGCGCGTCGGAGCCGGGGTGGTGGCTCAACCTGCAGGCTCAGCCGATCGCCCAAGTCGAGCTCAAGAGCGGCATCCGCGCAGTTCGCGCGCGGGCCGCCGAAGGCGAGGAGCGCGAGCGCCTCTGGGCAAGGTGGCGCGAGTTCGGCGACGACCCGGACGACTACGCGCATCGGCGACCCGGGCGGACCGACGTGGTGGTGCTCGAGCCGGCTACCACTGGCCCGGCGCGACCGCTGGAGCGGTGAGCAGCCGGTCGATGACGTTCGTGCGCCAATCGATGCTAGCCGACCAGCGGGCAAGGGTCTGTCGCCGATGTCGCCGTCAGACGTAGCCCTCCGGGACGGGACCGATCACCTCCATCGAATGCCGAAGGGCGATCTCGGACAGGCGGTCCGGATCGACTTCGCCCGCCTTCGCCGCAGCCGCCACGTCGTCGAAGTAGCCGACCATCGCGGCGGGTGTGTAGAGGTTGAGCTTCCGACTGGCGACGCCGCCGACCCTGAAGCCATGCGCCAGGCCGGCTGGAATGAAGATGAACGAGCCCGCCGGGCACGCGAACTCGCGATCGTTCAGGAAGATGACGTACTCGCCCTCGAGCACGTAGAAAGCCTCAGCGGCGTCGCGATGGATGTGCAGCGGTGGCCCGAAGCCCGCCGGCTCCTCCGCCTCCAGGAGCGAGAAGGCTCCGTTGGTTTGCGCATCGGACGCCTTCACGGACATCCGGAATCCACCCAGATCGATCGACCTGCCTTCGCCCGGTCTCAAGACGTACGCCGTGTCCGCGACGTTGCTCACGTCGTGCCTCCTCGTGTCGCTGTCGTTGGTTAGGTCATCTCGGCTCGAGCGTCGCGGTGGGGTGCGGTCGGGTCAAGCACACGGACGCCTGTGCGCTCGACATCCCGCGTGTTACGCGTCACAAGCACGAGGTCGTGGACCAGGGCCGTCGCTGCCAGGAGGCCGTCCACGGTGGGGATCGGGTTCGGCACGTTCAGGACTCCCCATCGGTCGGCGACGCGGGCGTCGATCGGCAGGACACGGTCGCTGAACGTCGTCGCCAGACGAGCGAGCCATTGCTCGAGCGCCATCGCGGCCGTCGGATCACGCCGGCGGATCGACTCGATTCCACGCCGGACCTCGCCGAGGACGAGGACACTCGTGAACAGCTCGTCCTCACGCGCGTCGGCGAACCAGGCTCGGACGCCGCCGTTGGCGCGGTCCCCCTTCCGGAGCTCGGACAGGACGTTGGTGTCGACGAGCCAGCTCACGGACTCTGGCGCGGCAGGTCGCGCGAAACGAGGAAATCAAGGTCCTCCCCGACGTCGGGCATCGAGGTCAGCATGGCCTTGAACGATGCGCGATCCTGGTCCTCGCGCAGGGCGGCACGCAGGATCTCGCGATGCTCGGCCTCTGCCGAGCGCCCGTGGCGCGCAGCACGGCGCCTGAGCGCTCGAACGATGTCCTCGGCCACATTGCGGACGATCAGCTGGCTCACTTCTTCACCTCTGATATCAATGATAGCACCCACCGGATTTACCGGTCGATGGCAGTTGGTAATCACGGCTGCCCCCCAGGCGTCGTCGCTCTGCGTGACGAGTGCGCCCGTTCCTTGGGTCATCGACGACACTGCCTCACCCCAGGCGCCAGAACTCGCCGGTCAGGCCGAGTCCATCGAGGATCGCCTGGCTCTGCTCACGGGTGCGAGGCTGCCAGTCCGGAGCGACCCGGTCGGACCACCACGCGGCCGCGAGCTCTGCGAGCTTCTTGATCGAGATCGTGGCGCCGCCGGTGCGTCCGGCGAGCCAGTGGTTCACGTGTGCTTCCGACCGGAAGACGAGCATGGTCCCTCACGTGAACCGGATGTCGTTCCACCATTCGCGAGCCGGCACGAGGATGTGGAAGACCGGTTCCTTGTCGGCAGGCAGGCCATTGCGCACGTCGAGATCGATCGATTCACCGCAGTCCGCGCAAGTCGTGTGGATCGTCGAGTCGACGTGCAGGGCCGCGCCGATCCCGAAGGCGTCCCATCCGCAGTTACCGAACCAGCTCCGGCCGGCCGCCTCTACCCGATGTGGCGTCTCGACCGCCGAGAACGGATTGGCCATGAGGATCGCACCCGCCTGATCCAGCACCAGCGCGTGGCCGTCGTGCAGGCGCCGCCATGCAGCCGCGACCTCGTCCGGCGCCGCGTCCGTGCGCGCGGCCACTTAGCCTACGGTGGGGGCACGTCCGAGGTCCACGAACGCCCGGTACGTGGCGTTCCGGACCGTCAGATCGAGGGGCGTCATCGGGCGTCCTCTGCTAGTTGATCTGGGAGCCGACATATCGGGTGATGAGGAAGACCGCCACGGGTAGGAGGATCGCTGAGATGAACCCGCGAAGGACCTGCGGCGGCCACGGCCAGGTCGGGAGCTTGGCGATTCGGTCGCTCGTGGCCCGGATCCCGCTCAGGGCATCCGCCACTTCCTTGACGCCGGCGAGGTTTCCGGCATCGACCCGCCGGAACAGCTCCGCTTCGAGAGCCTGGTCTCGAATACTCGCTCCGCGTACGAGGGCCGCCTTGGCTGCGGCGAGACGACCGTGAATGCCCCGCAGCGGCACTACTAAACAGGCCACGCCATGGGCGATCGAGACTACGATCGACGCTACGGAGAGGCTGTTCCCGACCTG
>JANPDO010000177.1:0-3513 GCA_031431535.1 Chloroflexota bacterium | reverse complement strand
TGGCCGCAAGCGGCGTCGGGACGCCTCGAGGCGACAGGACCGTCACCAGCGCCTCTCCGGTTCCCAGCGAGGTAATTGTCCGTTCGACGTCGTAGAACTCGGTCATCGGAAACGTGCGGGCCGCCTTGCGCAGGGCATCCGCATCGTCGGGGGTGAACGCGCGGAGCGCATGCTGGATCCGGTTCCCGAGCTGCGCCAGCACCGATGACGGCACGTCCGCGGGCGCCTGGGTCACGAAGTAGATGCCGACCCCCTTTGAGCGGATCAGGCGGGCGGTCCGTTCGACCTGGTCCATCAGCGCCTCGGAGGCGTCGCGGAAGAGCAGGTGCGCCTCGTCGAAGAAGAAGCACAGCTTGGGCTTGGGGAGATCGCCGGTCTCGGGCAGGCTCTCGTACAGTTGGGCGAGCATCCAGAGCATGAACGTGCTGAACAGGCGCGGCTGGTCCATCACGTCGGACAGCTCCAGGACGCTGATAATGCCTTCGCCCTCAGGCGTCGTGCGCAGGAGGTCCTCGACGTCGAACTCGGGCTCACCGAAGAAGACGTCTGCACCTTCCTGCTCGAGGACCACCATCGAGCGCAGGAGCACACCGACCGACGCGCTCGACATCCCACCGTACTCGGCCAGGATTGGCTTGCCCTCGTCCGAGGAGAGGAACTTGAGGGTCGCCGCCAGGTCCTTGAGGTCGAGCAACGGCAGGTCGTTGTCGTCGCAGTACTTGAACACGAGGGCGAGGATCGACGTCTGCGTGTCGTTGAGATCCAGGACCTTGCCCAGCAGAAGCGGCCCAAACGAGTGGACGGTCGCCCGGACCTGGGCGCCCAGAGCCCCCGTCAGCGACAGGAATTCGACCGGATGACCGGACGGCTGAAAGGTCCACCCGAGCGATGCCACGCGCTCCTGGAGCCTGGGGTTCGTGGCGTCGCCCGGCGCGGCGATGCCCGTCAGGTCGCCCTTGATATCCGAGATGAACACCGGTACTCCGGCCTTGGAGAGCTGGCCAGCGAGCAGCTGGAGGGTCTTGGTCTTGCCGGTCCCGGTTGCGCCGGCGATGAGGCCGTGACGGTTGAGCATCTCGAGCGCGATCTGCACCCGAGCCTCGTTGTACGGTTCGCCGTCCTGCATCGGACTGCCGATCACCACGCCGGGCCTGTCCAGCGCATAGCCGGCCGTCATGGCATCACGAAAGGCCTGGTCCATCCGGGTACTCCAAGAGCACGGAGAATGATTGAGCGGACAGGCTAGCATCGGGCTAGCATCAGTGGCAGGATCGTCCGGCCAGAAGATCTGCCCAGGTCATCGATGTCCGGGTCGGACACAACGCGGAGGAGGAAGGAAGTCATGCTCGCCGAATTCAAGGGGTTTCTGCTCAGGACCAATGCCCTGGCGCTGGCAGTCGGCGTCATCATCGGCACGGCGCTCGGCACCGTCGTCAACTCCCTGGTCAATGACATCATCATGCCGCCGATCGGGATGGCCCTTGGTGGCGTCGACTTCAGCCAGCTCAAGATCGTGCTCAAGGATGCCGTCGGCGGCGATGCCGCTACCGAGGTTGCGATCCGCTACGGCACATTCCTCAACTCGATCATTGCCTTCATTGTGATCGCCTTCGTGGTCTTCCAGATCTCGAAGATGTTCATCAAGGAGGCTCCGCCGGCCGAGGTCAAGACCTGTCCGTTCTGCAAGGAGGCGAACGCACCGGACGCCAGCAAATGCCGGGCCTGCGCCAGCGGCATCTAGCCGGCCGGTTCGGCGCGAGGGTCGACTGACCTCACGCTTCGACGGCCCTCGGGTAGCTGCCCAGGACGCGGAGCATCGCGGTCACCGGGGCGAGAGCGTCGAGCGCGGACCGAGTCGCCGGGCTCCCCGCGTCAGCATCGAGGTCGACCCAGAAGACGTACTCCCAGGCTCGCTCGCGACTGGGACGCGACTCGAGCTTGCTGATGTTCAGGCCGTGTTCCGCGAACACGCGCAGGACGGCCAGCAACGCGCCTGGCTCATTGCGCACGGACAGGACGAGGGTGGTCCGGCGAGCCGGTTCGGGCATGGCCGCCCGAACCGGTGCCGGCGTGGTTGCGTGCGGATCGGCCAGGACGGCGAACCGGGTACGGTTCCCCGGCAGGTCCCCGATTTCGCCGACCAGGACTTCAAGCCCGAATAGCCCCGCGGCCCGGGGCGACAACACGGCCGCCGCACCAAGCTCGCCACGGTCCACGATGGCCTTGCCGGCGCCAGCAGTGTTGTAGGTGGTCAGCAGCTGCCAGGGGCGCGTGCGCAGGAACGCCTCGGCCTGGCCGAGCGCCTGGATGTGCGAGTAGACCCGCTCGATACGGTCCAGTGTCTGGCCGGCCAGTGCCGCAAGACAGAGCCGCACAGGCACCACGACTTCGCCGACGATCTCCAGATCGTGCTCGAGCAACAGGTCGTAGTTCTCGCGGACGGTCCCGTTGATGACGTTCTCGATGGGGACAACGCCCGCGGCCGCGCTTCCTGAGCCGACCGCCTCGAAGACCTCGCGAAAGCTCCCGAGCGGGCGACGCGCGACGTCACCGAAGGTCGCCAGTACGGCGTCCTCGGCGAAGGCGCCCGGCTCCCCAGCGTAGGCGATCCACGTGTGTTTGACCATCACAGCGAGTCTAGCGGCCAGTCATCCGCTCCGAAGGTACTACGCGGAGGTGACCATCCGGGTCATACCTCCCAGCCGGCCTGCGTGGTTGTATTTGGGGGCCCTGAGAGCCGGGCCTATCGCCTGGCCATCGATCAACCGGTCCCGGGATTGCTCCTCGGTCCGCCAAAGAGCCACTTTGGGGCACGACCCCGGGAGTACAGAAGAGCCATGAAGCAACGTATCCGGCAGCCGAAGCTCCTCGCAATGGCGGCAGGGGCACTCGCCATTGTCAGCCTCAGCGCCGGTGCGGTGTCACTGGCCCTGTTCACTGACTCGCAGGCGGTTGGGGCCAACACCTTCTCGACTGGGACGGTCGACATCTCGACGACCCCGACGACGGCGCTTGTGACCTTTTCGAATATGGCGCCGGGCGACCTCGTGACAGCCCCGATCACGGTCTCCAACGCCGGCACGCTCGACCTGCGCTATGCCATTTCATCGGTCGCGACAAACGCCGATGCCAAGGGCCTGAAGGACCAGTTGGTCCTGACGATCAAGTCCGGGGTCACCACTTGCACCAACGCCGCCTATACGGCGACGGGCACCGTTCTCTACACCGGCGACCTCGACTCGACCGCGGGCAACCTCGTGGGCGATGCGACCGCGGGCGCCCAAGCCGGCGACCGCAACCTCGCGCCAACCGCCAATGAGGTCCTCTGCTTCAATGTGACGCTCCCGCTCGCGACCGGCAACGCCTTCCAGGCGGCCACGACCACCGCGACGCTCACGTTCTCGGCCGAGCAGACCGCGAACAACTAGTCCCTGCAGACTGCAGAAGGCGGGCAGGGGCCAGGTGGCCAGGCCGCCCTAAGCAACCCGTAGGGGGACCAGGCAAAGGAAGTGG
>JANPDO010000176.1:0-1888 GCA_031431535.1 Chloroflexota bacterium | reverse complement strand
CCCGGCTGAATTCGGCGACCTGACCCGCCGGGTGGTGGCTCTCGTCGGCGGCCAGGCCACCGTCAGCGTCCACTGCCACAACGACCTGGGGCTGGCAACCGCCAACACGATGGCCGCGATCCAGGCCGGCGCTCGCCAGGTGGAGGTCACCATCAACGGCCTCGGTGAACGCGCCGGCAACGCGTCCCTGGAAGAGGTCGTGATGGCCCTCCGCACGCGGCCGACCCAGTTCCCCGACCTCGGTTCCGGCGTCGTCACCGAGCAGCTGACCGCCGCCAGCCGGCTGGTGTCGTACCTGACCGGCTTCGCAATCCAGCCGAACAAGGCGATCGTCGGGGGCAACGCCTTTGCCCATGAGTCCGGGATCCACCAGGACGGCGTGATCAAGAACCCGCTGACCTACGAGATCATGACCCCGCAATCGGTGGGGCTGTCCGGCAGCCAGCTGACCATCGGCAAGCTGTCGGGACGGCGCGGGCTGCAGGGCAAGCTGCGCGAACTGGGTCACGACCTGGAAGGCGATGCGCTCGACATCATCTACCGGCAGGCCATCGCCCTCGCCGACGCGAAGAAGGAAGTGACCGACGCGGACCTGCTGGCGCTGGTCGAGCAGCGGGCGTCGGAGGTTCCGGCCTCGGTCTCCCTGGTCGGCTGGAGCGTCACCTCATCGCACGGCGGCAACGCCACGGGGACCGTCACGCTTTCCATCGGGGGCGAGGAGCGCACCGCCGAGACGACCGGCAATGGACCGGTCAACGCGCTCTTCGGCGCCGTGGATACGGTGCTCCAGCCCGTGCTCGGGTGGCATCCGGTCCTGACCGAGTACGAGATCAAGGCGGTCAGCGCCGGCGAGGACGCCCAGGGCCAGGCGCTGGTCCGCTGTCGTCGCTCGTCCGATGAGGGGCCGGGGGCACTCGTGGTCACTGGCCACGGCCTGTCGACCAATATCATCGAGGCGTCGCTCGAAGCCTACGTCGTGACCGTCAACAAGCTCCACGGGGCGGAGATCAACGGTGTGAACGTGGCGTTTGTCTCGCCGCGCCAGGGCGAAGGTCTGCGTTGACCGTCCGATCGAGCTACCGGATCGTTACCATCCCCGGCGACGGCGTCGGCCCCGAGGTTGTGGCGGCCGCGCGGCGGGTCGTCGATGCCGCTGGGGAGCGCTTCGAGTTCGGGGTCGAGTGGTCCGAGATCGCGGCCGGCGGGAACGCCATCGATCAGCACGGCGTGGCGATCCGTGACGCCGACCTGGCCGTCTGCGCGTCGGCCGATGCGATCCTGCTGGGCGCCGTCGGCGGGCCGAAATGGGACGACCCGAAGGCCAAGGTTCGCCCGGAGCAGGCCCTCTTCGTCCTACGCAGCACATTCGGGCTGTTTGCGAATCTCCGACCGGTCACGGTCTATCCCGCGATCGCCGCGTCGGCGTCACCGGTCCGCCCGGAACTGCTCGTGGGCGTGGACCTGCTGATCATCCGCGAGCTGACTGGGGGCCTCTACTTCGGGGCGCGCACGGAATCCAGCGGGGCGCCCGGGGAGCGGCGGGCGACCGACACGCTGCCGTACTCGGAGCCCGAGATCCGCCGCGTCGTTCGGCTTGCCTTCGAGCTGGCGCGCACGAGGCGCCGCAAGCTGACCAGCGTGGACAAGGCGAACGTGCTGGCCACTTCGCGCCTGTGGCGAACCGTGGTCGAGGAGATGCGGCCCGACTACCCGGACGTGGAGGTGGGTCACCAGCTGGTGGATTCGTGCGCCATGCTGCTGATCAAGCAGCCGGCCGCCTTTGACGTCCTGGTGACCGAGAACCTGTTCGGCGACATCCTGTCCGATGAGGCAGGCGTCCTCGCCGGGTCGCTGGGGTTGTTGCCATCGGCCTCGCTCGGCGAGCGCC
>JANPDO010000175.1:0-4157 GCA_031431535.1 Chloroflexota bacterium | reverse complement strand
GCGGGCTACATCGGAGGGGACGCGGACGACGTGCAGGCCGACGCGACGAGGACCACCCCAAGCGTGATCGCAAGCAGCTGGCGGCAGTTCATGCCAGATCGTCCACGAGCATGGTCGAACCCTACACGCCGCCGTTGACGATCCGATAACCGGGGGTCTGGTCATGGGTCGCCGGTCCTGGAGTGATGCATTCGACTGGCATCACCATGCGAGGATCGCCAGCCGCGCGGTATCGTCCAGCACATGCGGACAGACGATTCCTCGGTGAAGTCATGATCTTCAGTGAAACTGCATTAAAGGGAGCCTTCATCGTCGACCTTGAGCGACGTGAGGACGAGCGTGGCTTCTTCGCTCGCGTGTTCTGTCAGCGGGAATTCCTCGACCACGGGCTGGAGCCGCGAATCGCCCAGGCAAACGTGGCCTACACCGCCAGGGCCGGAACGCTGCGCGGTATGCATTTCCAATTTCCACCAGCCGCTGAGACGAAGTACGTACGCTGCACGCGCGGCGCGGTGCTCGACATCATTGTCGACCTGCGCCCAGAGTCGCCCACCTACCTCGAACACGCGGCTGTCGAGCTCAGCGAGGAGAACCGCCGGGGCATCTACGTCCCTCGACGCTTTGCCCATGGGTACCAGGCGCTGACCGACGGCGCCGAGACGACGTACATCGTCGGTGAGTTCTACTCGCCGGTCCACGAAGGAGGCCTCCGGTTCGACGATCCTCGGCTGGGCCTCGAGTGGCCCCTGCCCATCGCCGACCTGAGCGCCAAGGACGCCGCCTGGCGGTCGCTCGACGAGATCGAGCCCGAGCTGAAGCGGTTGATGGCGTCCGGCGGCAGCGATTGATTCTCGTCGACCATGCGCTGCGGGCCCGAGAGGATGAAGGACGCCCGATCCGGGTCGGGATGGTCGGTGCCGGCTTCATGGGTCAGGGCCTCACCAACCAGATTGTCAATAGCGTGCCGGGAATGCGCCTGGTGGCGATCTCCAATCGGCATGTCGAGCGGGCGACGGACGTCTTTCGGTATGCGGGCTTGGCCGACATCAACGTGGCCGAGAACCTGTCAGCGGTTGAGGACTCGATACGGGCGGGGCGGCCGGTCGTCACCGAAGACGCACTCATCCTGGCGCGGGCCGAAGGCATCGACGTCCTGGTCGACGTGACGGGGTCGGTGGAGTACGGCGCCCACGTTGTGCTCGAAGCCTTTGCCCACGGCAAACCCGTGGTCCTGATGAACGCGGAGATCGACGCCACGATCGGGCCCATCCTCCAGGTCCATGCGCGTCAGGCTGGCGTCATCCTGTCGGCCTGCGACGGCGACGAGCCGGGCGTGCAGATGAATCTCTACCGATGGGTTCGCGGGATGGGCCTCATTCCCCGCGTGATGGGCAATGTCAAGGGGCTCCAGGATCCCTACCGGACTCCAGCCACCCAGCAGGGCTGGGCGGACCAATGGGGCCAGAACCCATACATGGTGACCAGCTTTGCGGACGGATCCAAGGTCAGCTTCGAGCAGGCGATCGTCGCGAACGCCACCGGGTTCAAGGTCCTGCAGCGCGGCATGTCGCGCGGTCGCGAGGCGGGCGGCAGCGCGATGGACCTTCCGCAGCTCTACGACCTGGACGAGGTCCGTGCCCTTGGTGGCGTGATCGACTACACGGTGGGTCCGGCGGGCGTCAAGGTGTATTGCCTCGCCGAACATCCTGACCCGAAGCAAGCCCACTACTTGAAGCTCTACAAGCTGGGTGATGGGCCGCTCTATCCGTTCTGGACCCCATATCACCTGGTGCATTTCGAGGTGCCGTACGCCATCGCCCGGGTGGTGCTGTTCAACGATTCGGTGGCGCCCGCCCTGGCCGGGCCGGTCGTGGAGGTTTGCGCATGCGCGAAGCGCGACCTGAAGGCCGGCGAAGTCCTGGACGGCTACGGCGGCTACACGACGTATGGCGAGGCGGTCAACACGGCCGACATGAGCGAGGAGCGCTACCTGCCTGAAGGACTCGTGGAAGGCTGCACGCTCCTTCGAGACGTGCCCAGGGATGCGGTCCTGCGCTACGGCGACGTGCGGCTCCCGCCCGGACGACTGGCGGATCGCCTCCGAGCCGAGCAATATCGGCACTTCTTCGGAACGACGTGGCTCGAAGAACTGCTCGCGGCCGCCTCGAACCCGGCCGCGTAGCCTGCCCCAGCGCCCTTCAGGCAGGCGGCGGAGAATCCAGCCAGAAGTATCGGTCGTCAACCTGGCGCGTCGCCAGAAGGTGCTGCATCTGCTTGATCCGGGTGTGGCCGCGGAACTCGAACAGCTCGGTCGACATGTCGACAGCCTGAAAGACATCGAGCAGTTGCCGGGCGCCGCTAGCGACGTCATGACGGCACTCAAAGCCGGGTAGCCGCTCGTGGATCTTGTCGAAATTGGCGCGGTAGTCGCGGTGGTCGCCGGTACTGTCACCGAGGCTCAGGCGACAGTTCGGGAATGTCTCAGAGATGATCTCCGCCACGTCCCGGATCTGGTAGTTCTGGCTATTGGATCCGACGTTGAAGATCTCTCCGTGGATCAGGTCCCGGGGGGCTGCCAGCACGCAGTCGATGGCTCTACTGATGTCGAGGATGTGGACGAACGGGCGCCACGGCCGCCCGTCGCTGTCCATCCGGATCACCTTCTCCGTCCAGGCATGCCCGGCCAGGTCGTTGACGACGAGGTCGAAACGCTGCCGGGGCGAAGCGCCAAACGCGGTCGCATTGCGCAGGAACGTGGGCGAGAAATCATCGCCGGCCATCGGTCGGACATCGCGCTCCACCAGGACCTTGCACTGGGCGTACGCAGTCAGCGGCTGCAGCTCGGACGTTTCCGTGCTGGGGTGCGAGCCTGCGGTGCCGTAGACACTGCACGACGACATGTACACGAACCGCTCGACGCCGGCTTCCTTGGCGAGCCCAGCCAGCCGGACGCTACCGAGGTGATTGATCTCAAAGGTGACGTCCGGGTTGAGCTGGCCGACTGGATCGTTGGACAGCTCGGCAAGGTGAACGACCGCATCGAATCCGCGGAGATCGTCGATCGTCAGGTGGCGGACGTCCTTGTTCACCCACGCGGGCGCCCGGTCGACGCCGTTGTACAACCAGCCAACCCGGTGGAACCCGGTGTCGACCCCGACGACCTCGTGCCCACGCGCGAGCAGGTAGGGTGAGAGGATCGTCCCGATGTACCCCTCGCTTCCGGTGACGAGGACTCGCATCTGCCGCGCACCTTCCATGTAGACCGCGAGGGGTGACCATTGGGGGCCTGTCGGTCCCCGGAGGGCGGGTATCATCGGTCGCCGGCGACCATATTCCGTCCCATGGCGCCCGATGTCAGAGGATCGCGTGAAGGTCGTCCTGTTTTGCGGCGGTCAGGGTCTTCGTTTGCGCGATCATTCGGGTTCGATTCCGAAGCCGATGGTCGAAGTCGGCGGCCGACCCGTCCTGTGGCACATCATGAACTACTACGCGCACTTCGGGCACCGCGAATTCGTTCTGTGCCTCGGCTATGGCGCAAGTTCGATCCGGGACTACTTCGATGGCGGCGACTTTCGGGACTGGAGCATCAGCTTCGTCGACACCGGCGTCGACGCGTCGATCGGACAGCGTTTGCGGGCGGCAGGCCCGTACACCGGTGGCGGTGACATTTTCCTCGCCAACTACGGCGACGTCCTGACGGATGCCCCGCTCCCCGCGCTCCTGGACCGCTTCCGTCGATCCCGGAAGCTGGCGGCGTTTATCGCGGTTCGGCCGCATCCCTACACCTTTCATCTCGTGAACCTGGGACGGGGAGACCGGGTCAAACGTGTCCAGGAGGTGAGCAAGGCCGACCTCTGGATGAATGGTGGGTATTTCATGCTCCGCCGCGCGATCCTTGATGAAATCGGCCCGTTGGATGACCTTGTGCCGGACCTGTTGCCGCGATTGATCAAGCGCGACGAGGTCCTGGGCTACCGCTACGACGGCTTCTGGGGACCGATGGACACCATCCGCGATTGGCAGAACCTTGAGGCGCTGGTGGCTTCAGGGCGTCCACCCTGGGCCGTTTGGCATCGCGCAGCGAGCACGCCGGAAACGACAGAGACGGCGTGATCGGCCTCGCCCTCCCGAGCAGCGGGCCACTGCGGATCCTGGCC
>JANPDO010000174.1:0-3667 GCA_031431535.1 Chloroflexota bacterium | reverse complement strand
CCGAGCTAGTGGTCCTGCGTGGACGACCGGGGGCGGCAGCGGGATGATGGCCGATGGCTAAATTTGACAGCTCCTGGGTGGTCCGCCTCGCCGCGGTCGGCACGACCTTTGTGGCGGGCGGCTCGGCGACGACCACCGCCCTTGAGGGGATCGACCTCGACATCGGGCGCGGCGAATTCATCTCCCTGATCGGGCCGTCCGGCTGTGGCAAGTCGACCCTCCTTCGGGTGATCGGCGACCTGGTCGCCCCGACCGCCGGGCAGGTTGCGGTCAATGGCAAACCGGCGGCGCGCGCCCGCCTCGATCGGGACTACGGCATGGTGTTCCAGGCACCGGTGCTGTTCGACTGGCGCACGGTGGAGGAGAACGTCAAGCTGCCGCTCGAGCTGATGGGCTACGACGGCCCGCGGCGGACCGCCCGAGCGCTGGAGATGCTGGAGCTGGTGGAGCTGAGCGACTTCCTCCACCACCACCCGTACCAGCTCTCCGGCGGGATGCAGCAGCGCGTGGCGATCGCCCGGGCGCTCGCGTTCGAGCCCTCCAACCTGCTCATGGATGAACCGTTCGGGGCCCTTGACGAGATGACCCGGGAACGGATGAACCAGGAGGTGCTGCGGATCTGGGAACGGACCGGGATCACTGTCGTGTTCGTGACCCACTCGATCCCGGAGGCCGTCTTCCTGTCCTCGCGGGTGGTGGTCATGAGCCCACGGCCGGGGCGGATCACCGACGTCATCGAGGTGGATCTGCCCCGTCCTCGTGACGTGGAGACGCGCGAGCAGCCGCGTTACTTCGAGCTGATCACGGCCGTCCGCGAGGCCCTCCGTCGTGGGGGCGCAGAAGCGGAAGACGGCCTGGCTCCGGACCTCGCGTCGATCGATCGGGCGAAGGCCGAGGGTGGCATCGGATGACCACGGCGATCGCGACAGGCGCCCATCGGGGCCACCAGCCGGGCACGGCGCCTGCGACCCCGGCCGCCGAACGTTGGATCAGGCGGTTCTGGTACTACCTGCCGGCGGTCATCGTCTTCGCGGGCACGATCGCGGCCTGGGAGGTCGCCGTTCGCAACATCGACCTGCGCGGCTTCCCGCTGCCGGCACCGACCGACATCGTGGCCGCGCTCGTGGAGAACTGGGCGGAGGGTCGCTGGCCGCTTGGCAAGGCGGCGGCCGCGACGCTATTCGAGGCCCTCGGTGGGCTGACGATCGGGACGCTTCTCGGGGTCGCCCTCGCCTTCCTGACCGCCCGGTTCACGACCGCGCGCGAGCTGTTGTTGCCGCTGGCCATCGGCGCCAGTGCGGTCCCGATCATCGCCTTCGCGCCGCTCATGAACAACTGGTTCGGGGTGCTGAACCCGCTGTCCAAGATGATGATCGTCGCGGTCCTGGTCTTCTTTCCGGTGGTCGTGAACGTGACGCGCGGGCTGACCCAGGTGGAGCCGGCGGCCCTGGAGCTGCTCCGCTCGTATGCGGCCTCGGACTGGACCGTCCTGCGTGTCCTGCGTCTCCCGAACGCCTTGCCATACTTCTTCACGGCGCTCAAGATCGGGACGACGCTCAGCCTCATCGGGGCGATCGTCGGGGAGTATTTCGGCGGATCGAGCGAAGTGCTCGGTCGAGTCGTCGTCCAGAGCGCCAGCGCGCTACGCTTCGATGTCACGTGGGCGGCCATCATCCTGACGGCCGTCACCGGGATCATCATGTACCTGGCGGTCGTCGCCATTGAACGAGCGGTCATTCCCTGGCATGCATCGCTGCGCAGCCAAGAGCCGTAGGAGGAACGGCACCGAAGATCATCCGGCGCGGCACGTGCCGGAACGGCCCACGGCCACCGAAGCTGGCCATCGGATTCAGAGGAGGAGTACATGACAACGAGTCGAAGGTTCCTGGCACTGGCCGCGGTGGCCAGCTTTCTTGTCACGGCATGCAGCGGAGGCGCCGCCAGCCCGGCTCCCAGCGCGGCGCCGAGCGGCCCCCCGGCCCTCGACGAGGTCCGACTGCAGCTCCAGTGGGTGCCGCAGGCGCAATTCGCCGGCTACTTTGCCGCCGTCGAGCAGGGCTTCTACGAGGCCAATGGGATCAAGCTCACCATCGTTGACGGTGGTCCGGATGTGATCCCGCAGGTGGCCGGGTCCGCCGCCGACGGCCCCGAGTTCACGACCAGCTGGGTGCCCAAGGTCCTCGAGGCGCGCGAAGGCAATCCGGCGTCAGACCTGGTCAACATCGCCCAAATCTTCCAGCGCTCGGGCACGCTGTCCGTGTCGTGGAAGGACTCGAACATCACGGGCCCAGCGGACTTTGCGGGCAAGAAGGTCGGCGTCTGGGACTTCGGCAACGAATTCGAGGTGACCGCCGGCGCCAAGAAGGCCGGTCTCGAGCAGGGTGTCGACTACGAGAAGGTCATCCAGCCGTTCGACATGACCCTGCTGCTGTCAAAGGAGATCGACGTCGCCGAGGCGATGATCTACAACGAATACGCTCAGGTCCTCGAGACGATCAATCCGGAGACCGGCAAGCTCTATCAGCCCTCCGACCTCAATGTCATCAATTGGAACGATGAGGGCGTGGCGATGCTCCAGGATGCGCTCTTCGCCAGGGCGTCATGGCTCGCCGAGGCCGGCAACGAGGACATCGCGACCCGGTTCCTGCGCGCATCGTTCCAGGGCTGGATCTACTGCCGGACCAACCCGGCCGACTGCATCCAGTACACGGTCGACGCGGGATCCACGCTTGGAACCGGCCATCAGACCTGGATGATGAACGAGATCAACGCGCTGGTCTGGCCGTCGCCGGCCGGGATCGGGGCGCTCGATCCGGCCTCCTGGCAGCAGACGGTGGACGTCTCGCTGGGTGCCGGGATCATCAAGGCCGCGCCGCCGGCCGAGGCGTACCGGACGGATCTCGCCACCAAGGCCCTCGAGGGCATCACCGAGGACGCCAAGGGTGCCGATTTCGCCAAGGGCGTGGTCGAGGTCACCGAGGGCGGCAACTAGCCGTCCCAGGGTTCGTTCGCTGACACGAGGGGGCCGGCCCACGAGGGCTGGCCCCCATATTGAAACTGGAGCATCAGGTTTGGAGGTCTTCGGCCCAGACCAGGACGGGACGGCGCCATCGAGCCCGACGCGGCTGGCGGCAGAGATCCGCGCGCCGCATGGCGGCGGCGTTCGGACGGCGACCGAAGGGCCTACCCCTCCCGGCCGTCCGCTGACCGAGGCTCATCATCGATGATTGTCCGCGCCCAACGGTAGGCGGCGGCCGTTGCCGGGAACCCGGCGGTCGGGATTGCGATTGCGATCGCATGGAGCAACTCGTCCGCGCTGATCCCCTCGGCCAGGGCGCGCCGCACGTGGGACCGGACCCCGCCCTCTGACGATAGCCCGACAGCGACCCCGAGCTTGACGAGTCGTTGGTCGCGATCGCTGAGCGGGCCCGCCTCACGGCATGCATCACCGAGTGCGTCGTACGCACTGGCGATCCCGGGGTTGGCCGCCCGGAGATCGCGGTACACGCGTGGCAGGTACTCGCGCGGTTGATCACTCATCAGGGCATCCCTCCTTGTTCCCGGGTGCGACTCGAGCGCGGAGTCGATCGCCGGTGGCTCCTTCGTGGCGCAGCGCGAGAGGGGCGGGCACGCCGCGAAGCCTCGCCTCGTGAACCGACCAGGACCT
>JANPDO010000173.1:0-4624 GCA_031431535.1 Chloroflexota bacterium | reverse complement strand
CTCGAAACCGCACAGCTGGTCGACAGTCTTGGCTACGACTACCTGTGGGGCCACGACCACCTCTACTCCACCGGCGGCAATCCCTATCAGCCGTTCTTCGAGGGCTGGACCACGCTCGCTGCCTGGGCCGCCTCGACGCGTCGGGTCAGGCTCGGCCTGCTGGTCGGGGCGAACACGTTCCGCAACCCGGGCGTCGTCGCCAAGATGGCAGCCACCATTGACCACGTCAGTGGCGGTCGCTCGATCCTGGGCCTGGGCGCCGGCAACGTCGAATTCGAGAACGTCGCCCATGGGATCGATCCCGGCCGAACGATGGGCCAGCGAATGGACTGGTTCGAGGAGGCGATCGCGATCGTCATCGACCTGCTGGCCGGCCAGGAAGTGACGCACCAGAGCGAGAAGTACCAGTTCGAGGCGGTCCGCCACGCCCCGGGCGCGTTCGGGGCGCGCATTCCGGTCGTCATCGGCGCCGAGGGCGAGAAGCGGGGGCTGCGCCTGGCCGCCCGGCATGCGGACATCTGGCAGTGGTTCGCCGGCACGGACCAGGTTGACCTCTTCCGCCACAAGGACACCGTCCTTCGTCAGCATTGCCAGACCGAGGAACGCGATGAGCGCGAGATCGAGCGGATGCTCGGCTGCAAGTTCATCATCCGCTCCTCGCCAGACGAGGCGCAGCGCGTGGCCGGGCAGCTCATGGCCGTCCACAAATGGCCGCCGGCCGTCCTCGAGGTGTTCTGGGCCGGGACGCCGCAACAGGTCGCCGACTGGCTGACCCCGTTTGTCGAGGCGGGGGTCGGTTCGTTCAGTCCGCAGATCGGCTGGCCCTACGACCGCGAAACCATCGAGCGCCTGATCGGCGAAGTCAAGCCGATCGTCGACGCCCGGACGGGCTGACGACACTCGTGAACGCCGCCGGACTGGACAGGCTGGGTCTCCCGGCGCTCGGCTACGGCCCGTTCCGCGTCTTCTTCGTCTCGAACCTGTTCGCCAACACCGGGATCTTTCTGTTCATGGCCGCGTTCGGCTGGTTCGTCCAGATCGAGACGAACTCGCCTGCCCTGGTCGGCCTGGCCTCCGCGATCATGGGAGCGCCGTGGCTCCTGTTGATGTTGCACGCAGGGATGCTGACTGACCGGCTTGGTGCACGGCGCCTGATCGCAGCCTCGTTTGTCGGTGGGGGCGTCGTGATGGCCCTCGTTGCGTTCGTGGCGCTGCTGCCGTCGCCATCGGTCCCGGCGGTGCTCGCCTGCGCGTTCGCGATGGGTGTGCTGATGACGCTCGGGGCGCCGGGATCGATCTCCATCATGGGCGATCTCGTCCCACCGGCCGCCGTGTCGAGCGCCGTGAGCCTCAACTTCCTGCTGATGAACGGTGCCCGGATCGCCGGCGGCGTCTCGGCCGGATGGCTCCTCGCGGGCGGCCGTGAGCCCGGCTGGACGATCCTGGTTGGCGCCGTGCTGTTCGGCGTGCCCGGGATCTTCATGTGGCGGATCAAGACCATCCCACGGCAGGTCACGACGAGTCCGATTCGCTCGATCGGCGGCGCCGACCTCATTCGCCCGATCATCGAGGCTGGGGCACACGCGGCACGCCACCCGACCCTCGGAATGATCCTGCTGCTGTCGGCCGGACCCGGGCTGATCGGGCTGCCCTACAACTTTCTCCTGCCGGTTGCGGCCGTTGAACTCGGGATCGGCGCTGGAGGCCTCGGGCTGCTGCTGGCAGCCGTCGGAACCGGTGGGCTGGTCGCCGGCCTGACGGCAGAGCACATCCAGCGGCGGTTCGGCCATGGGCGGTCGATCCTGGTGGGTCTCACGTCGGCGGCGAGCGGCCTGATCGTGTTCGGGCTGGGGATGCCGCTGCCCATTTCGCTCGTCGCGATGGGGTTCGCCGGCGGCGGCTTCGTCGTCTACGCGTCGTCGAGCCTGACGCTGGTCCAGGCCCTGGCGCCGGCCGCCTTGCGGGGTCGCCTGACCTCGGTCTTCTCGCTGCTCTACTGGGGCCTGATGCCCATCGGCGGGCTCCTCGGCGGCCTGTCCGCGCAGGCCGTCACGGCGCGCACGACGATGCTCGGCGCGGGAATCGGGTTGGTCGTCCTGGGTGTCCTCGCCGTGATCCGGCGACCGCAGGTCCTGACGCTCTCGGTGTCGCGCGACGGACTCCGGATCGACGGGGACCTGGCGGGGTCGGGGCTTGAGGTCGCGGATGCGCCCCTCGGCGGACCGCTAGGAGCCCCGATCGGCAGCCTGATTGCTGGCGGCGGAGCCGTCGAGGCGGAGCGCTGATCAGCTGGGTCAAGGCGCGAGGTCTCCGATCGGGATCACCGCAACGCCATCCGGAGCTGCCCGGCTGACCGATGCCTCCCGCTGCAGTACAGCGGCAAGAACCGACATCGATTGCCGTCAGGCTGTAGAGTGACGGCGTGGCCGTGAGCGTTCAGCCCAGCGCGTGGGATCCGCCGCAGTACCCCGTGCTCCGCTACGTCGCGGACAGTCGATGGGGCCAGGAAGGGCTCCCGCCGGGCGCGTGGTTCGGCCGCGTCTCCGCCGTCGTGGAGGCGCCGGACGGCCGGATCGTTGTCTTTCACCGCGGCCCGGCGATCGCCTCGGTCGTGCTGTTCGGCGCGGACGGGCACGCCACGTCGAGCTGGGACGCGAAGTTCAGGGTACCCCACGGGCTGCGCGTCGGCCCCGACGGCCACCTCTGGCTGACCGACGTCGGCCGCCATCGGGTGCTCAAGACGACCCTGGATGGCGAGATCCTCCTCGAGCTCGGCACGCCCGACGTGAGCGGCGACAACGAGCGCACCTTCTTCGCGCCCACGGACATCGCCTTCGCCAGGGACGGCTCGATCTACGTCTCCGACGGCTACGGCAACTCCCGGGTCGTTCATTTCGATCCCGACGGCGGCTTCATTCGAGCCTGGGGTCGCCGCGGCTCGGCGCCCGGTGAGTTCGACACGCCACATTCGGTCACTGTCGCGCCCGATGGACGGGTCCTCGTCAGTGACCGCCACAACCACCGGATCCAGATCTTCGATCCCGACGGCAACTACCAGACCGAGTGGCGCCATCTCGGCGCGACCCAGTGCATCACGTTTGGGCCGCGGGGGGACCTGTGGGCGATGACCCACCGCTCAATCGACGAGATCCTGAGCTTCGACTGCATCGCCGGGCGGCTGATGAAGCTCGATCCGGACACCGGCGCCGTGCTGGGTTGGCTGCCGACCCCGGGCCACATGATGCACGAGGCGGTCGGCGGCGTCCTCTGGATGGCGAGCCTGTCCGGCACCGTCGTCCGGTTCCGGCCGGGCTGGAAGACGCAGGAGCCCAACGGCGAGCGCGAGCACTTCTGACGGCGGACGCGAGCACCTCCAGGGAGGTCCACGGCGGGATGGGCGAGATCGACGTTCGACGGCCACTGAGGATCCTTGCCGTCTACGCCCACGTGGCCGACACCGCGGGTGAGGCGGCCGGCACCATAGCGATTCATGCGGATCTGGGCGACGAGATCACCAGCGTCATCTGCACGGACGGCGAGCGCCACCACCCGGCCCTCTTTCTCAATGCCGACGAGGCCCCGGGGCGGCCCGACGGCCTCCCCTACCTCCAGGGCTCGATCGACCAGATCCATGCCCTGAAGCGTCGTGAGGCGCTCCGGGTCGGCGAGATCCTCGGGGTCAACGACATTCGATTCCTGGGTTGGGACGACGGCCACATCGAGGTGACGAAGGACCGGATCCGTGAGCTGGCGGCCGTGGTCCTCGAGTTCAGGCCGGACCTGATCCTCGCCCCACTCCCCCATCACCAGATGGGCGACATCGATCCGCACGCGGCGGTCGGCCGGCTGACCCTCCTCGCGCGAGCGGAGGCCGAGTCGCGCATGCGCCAGGTCGATGGGGTCCCGGCGCACCACACCAGGGAACGGATCTACTACCCGATGGGCGGCGAGATCGCCGACTCCCGCGACCCGTTGGTCGAGGGCATCGTGTGCGATATCTGGATCGACACCACCCGCGGCATCGAGCGCAAGGTCCGAGCCCTCGACCAGATCGTGAGCCAGGCCTACCACGGGTCGGTGGGGCGCAAGATCGTGGAGGCGCGCGACGGTCGCTGGGGAATGCTCGCCGGAACCGCGTACGCCGAACCGTTCCTCCGCGGCGGCCGAACCTACGACGAGCTGCCGATGACGCCGCGTGTCCTCGATTCCGTCTACCACCCGACCGACCTGCCCGGCGACGCCCTGACGGCGAGCGACGTGCCTTCCGCGGTGCCTTCCGACGCCTTCACGTTCCCTAACGAGGTCTAAGCCCCATGCCGACCGCCGAATTCGACCTGCCGGCCGGACATTCCGCACTTCCAACCGCGCCGCCGACCGCCTTCCCCGAGGACGGGGAGCCTGAGGACGTCGTCCTTGGGCAGGTTCGAGCCCGGCTCGGGGAAAACCGCTACGCGCGCGACCGCAACTTCGCGATCACGTACTCCGGCACGCCGCACCCGATCAGCCGGCGCATCGAGGAGCTAACCCAGGGCACCTTCTTTGTCGAGTGGGCCGACGAGTCCGAGCCAGGAACGCTGTCCCTGGAGCGTGAGGCGGTCCGGATGATGGCGTCGCTGCTGGGCGC
>JANPDO010000172.1:0-8924 GCA_031431535.1 Chloroflexota bacterium | reverse complement strand
GAGCCGTAAAGCGTTCTATTGAAATCCCGGGGCAGGCGGGGATGCGACGATTCGGGTGATGCCTGGAGCGCAGATCGGCCCCGACTGGCTGTAGCAGATCGCCGATCAGCCTGGCCGATCAGCGGCGGGCGGGGGCCTTCGCATTCGACTTCTGGGCGCCTGCCCCGCTCGATCCACGAGTGCGCCCATCCCCGACTCGCTTGACCGGCTGCTGGGTACGACGACCCCGATTCGGGCTGGTCAACTGCAGGAACCGCTTGTACCACGCGGCCGCCGAGGCAAAGACCGAGCCCATCACTGGTGACAGCAGGATCGCGGAGAGGGCAACATCCTGGACGGCCGCCGTGCTCGGGGCGGTTGCTGCCCCGGGCGCCGCTGGACCAAGCGCCCCGGGGACAAGGGTCAGGACGGCGACGTAGCAAATGGCCGCTACAACGCCCACGATCCCGCCGAGCAACCAGCTGGCCCGCGGCGCCAGGAAGCCTGCCAGGAAGACGCCACCGATCGCGGGGGTCTGGACGAAGTAGGCGAACAGGAGCGCGGTGATCGTGTCCTTGCCGCCGGTCGCGATGACCGCGACGGTGCTCAGGACCGTGACGAGGACCGGCAACCAGAGGGCCTTGTTGACCACCAGCGACGGCAGGACGGCAAGATCGTCACGGGCACGAAGCGGGTGGTACGCGGCGCGAAGGGCGGCGCCGATCCCCATCCTTCGGGCGCTTCCATCCGGTCGCGGAGACGCAGCGGCGCGCTGTGGCCCGCCGTCCTCCGTCGAATCGTCGGTCTCGAGATCGGCTTCGTCGAGGGTCGCCCGATAGCGACGACGGGCGGCGGCTCGTTCGGACACGGTTCGTTTGGCGCGGGCCACGGTGTCTCCTGTCGGATGGACTCGGATGTGGCGCGCATCGTAGACGAACATCGAGGTCACTGCGTCCGGCGCCCAGGGGTTTGATCGCAGATAAGCGCGGGTGAAGCGGTCGCGCGTATAACTGAGCCTGCCCCGCCGCGCATCCCGACCCGCCGGGAGGTCACCGATGAATCGTGCCCGGCGCGCGGGTCTGACCGCGCTCATCGTCGTTGCCATGGCTACCGTTGCGATCGGACCCGGTGGGCTTCCAGCCCTCGCGGCGGCCGTGGCCTGGCCAACATCCACGCTCGTGTTGTCCGAGGTTCAGACCGGCGGGGCCTCTGCGTCCGACGAATTCGTCGAGGTCGCCAACCAGGGATCGATGTCTGTTGACCTGCTCGGGCTCGAGGTGGTCTATGCGACCTCGTCGGGTTCGACGGTGACGCGCAAGGCCACCTGGGGCGCCTCGACGGTCGTGGCACCGGGTCAGCGACTGCTCATCGCCAACACCGCCGGCGTTCACGCGGCCGGTGCGGATGCCATCTACTCCGGTGGCTTTGCGGCGACGGGCGGCGCGCTCGTGCTGCGAATCGGGGGCGGCGCCGTGGTCGATTCGCTGGGCTGGGGGGATGCTACGAGCGGGTTCGTTGAGGGGTCGGCGGCCGGCGCACCGCCGGCCAACTCGAGCCTGGAGCGGCGGCCCGGGGCTGCCCTCGGGAACACGATGGACACCAACGACAACGCCGCCGACTGGTTCGTCCAGGGGGCGCCGTCGCCGCAGGGTCTGACAGCTCCACCGGTCCCGGGCCCCGGGGGACCTCCGACGCCGACCCCCTCCGCGACGCAGAGTCCGCCGACGCCGACTCCCACGCCGCCGCCGACTCCCACGCTGACGCCTGAGCCGACAGCGAGCCCGACGCCTGAGCCGACCCCCGAGCCGACGGTCGAGCCGACGCCCACGCCGACGCCGGTACCCACGCCGACTCCCGCGCCGACTCCTGCACCGACACCGACACCTACGCCAGCCCCGTCGCCGTCGCCGTCGCCGAGTACGAGTCCGACACCGTCGCCGACCCCGGCGCCTACGCCCGTTGCGATTGCCAGCGCCCGCTCGCTTTCTGACGGCACGATCGTGTCGATTGGGGGCGTCCTGACGACCGATCTCGGGAGCGTTGAGTCCGGTCGAGGCGGGTTCATCCAGGATTCCTCAGGCGGCATCGCGCTCTACCTCGATGCGACCGTCGCCGGAACCTGGCCAGCGGGCACGATCGTTGTCGTCACGGGCTCGATATCGAGCCGGTTCTCGCAGCGAACCCTGCGTGTCGCGGAGTCGGCGATCGACCCAGGAAGCACTACCGGCCTCCCGGCGCCGGTCGCGGTCGGGACCGGATCCGCGGGTGAATCGCTCGAAGGGCGCCGCGTCACGGTAGCCGGCACGATCGTTGGTTCGCCGTCGGCTCTGGCCGACGGAACCGGGATCACCATCGACGACGGATCCGGTCCGCTCCGGGTCGTTGTCGGACTTCAGGCGCTCGCTGGGCAGGACCTCGGCTCTGGGACGACTGCCGTGATCACGGGACCACTCGGACAACGAGATAGCAGCGGGACCGGCACGGCCGGGTATCGCGTCCATGCCACGCTCGTGGGCGAGCTTCTCGCGACGCCAGAACCGACGCCCACGCCCACGCCCACGCCGACGCCGACGCCAAGCCCGTCAGCGACACCAACCCCGACGCCGTCAGCGGACCCGAGTCCCACGCCAACGCCCAACCCGACCCCGACGGGTACGCCAGCACCGAGTTCCACGCCAGGCCAATCGCAGGCGATCGCTGTCGTGCGGTCGCTGCCGATCGGGACCCAGATAGAGGTCACCGGTGTGGTCACCGCCGAGCAGGGCAGGTTGGGGACGCCGGCGCTCATCGCGATTGCTGACGAGACCGCCGGAATCGCCGTCCGACTCCCCAGCGGCGTGGTCGGGCCGTCGCGGGGCACGCTCGTAGCGGTCACCGGCACGCTTGCCGATCCGTACGGGCAGCTCGAAATTCGAGTCGCGAGCGATGGCATCCGCGCGATCGGCACCGGCACAGTACCCACGCCGGGCGACGCGGGCGGAAGCGGCCTTGACGAGATGGTCGAGGGACGCATGATGACCGCCACCGGCATCCTGACCACCAAGCCGAAGCGATCCTCCGGTGGTGACCTGACGATCATCCTGGAGCGACCCGGGGCCGCCCCGATCAAGGCGATCGCTGACGCCACCAGCGGGCTCGGCACCGATGCGTTCACGATCGGGGCGACCTACCGGGTCGTCGGTGTCGTCGGGCAGCGAGCGAGCCGCAAGGGTGTCCTTGACGGTTACCGGATCTGTCTGCGCGACTCGGCGGATGCCATTGCGCTGGCTGGCCTGGGTTTGCAAGGACCCGCTACCGCCACGACAGGAGTGGCGACCCCGAGCGCCGCCACAGGGCCGCTGGCCCCCGGCGCAGCGTTCGGCTCCGTGACCCGGATCGCGGCGGCGCTCGGTCTCGTCGATCAGCAGGTTGCGATCGAGGGCGTCGTGACCGCGCCGGCGACCCTGCTCGACACCACCGGCCGCCGAATCGTTGTCCAGGATGCGTCCGGAGCGATCGAACTCCTGCTTCCGCTCGGTGTCGATGCGCCTTCTGTCGGGGCCACGATCCGCGCCGATGGCCGGATTGGGGTTGCCTATGGAGCACCTCGGCTCCGGACGGACCAGCTGACCATCCTCGGCCGTGGCCAGGCTCCGGCTCCGGTCATCCTGCGTGGTGCGCCGGGTCGCGCTGTCGAGTGGCAGCTCGTTACGGTCAGCGGCCGAATCGAGAGTGTCCGCAAGCTCGGTGATCGCTGGCGGGCCGAGGTGCTGGTCGCGGCGACCAGGGTCATCGTCGTCGGTCAGGCCGGATCGGGGATTGCCGCCACCACGCTCGTCGAGGGTCGCATGGCGACCGTGACCGGGATCGCGCGACGGCCCAATCCGAATGCCTCGGACCAGCGCTATGTCATCACGCCGCGGTTTCCGGCCGACCTGCGCGTGCTCGGGACGGCGACCGGCGGATCGACCGGCGGATCGACCGCCGGATCGACTGGCGGAGCGTCTGGCGGGCGTGCGGCCGGCGCCGGGTTCGCCGGTGCGGGCACGGGCGCGAATGCCGGAACCGGGACCGCCGTCGGGGGCGCCTTGGCCGCCACGGGACCAACCGACGGCACGGGTGAGGCCGCGCCAGGCAGTGTCCCGGATGCGGACCTGATCGACCTCGGGTTGTTCGTGGGTCAGACCGTCCGGGTCGGCGGCCTGATCGTCGACCTCCGCCCCGACGGATTCGCGCTCGATGACGGGACGGCGACCGGGTTCGTCGGCCTGCGCGACGAGGCGCTCGACCTCCTCGCGCTCATGGAGCCAGACGACGCCATCAATGTCATCGGCCGCGTCGAGGTCGGGCCAGACGGCATGGCGGTGGTGGCGGATGATCCGGGCGGGATCAGCCAGGCAGGCGACCCGGTTCCGCCAGCCGAAGCCCGGCCCGCCGACGGCGTCGCAGGCGGCTCCCCTGCGGTCCGTGCTGAGGCCAGCCCCGTCGAGGACGAGCCAGCGTCCATCCAGGGGGCCGGCATCTTCGACGGGCCGATGGACCTTGGCTCTGGAATCGCCGGCATCGGGAGTCTGATTGGCATTTCGATGGTCTCGCTGATCGTGTCACTCAGTCGGCGGGCACTTGCGCGACGCCGCCTGGACGCCAGGATCGCCGCTCGCGTGGCTGCGATTGGGGCCTCCCGAAACCCGGCGGGGGGACCACGCTCAGGCGAGCGTGGCGACAACCCGTTCCACTCGGCTTGACGCTCATGAGAACGCGGGGCTATCCTCGGGCGAGTTTCGCGCTTGCGAGGCAACCAGCTGAGCGAGGGATGGGTCTTGCCGAACGCGGATCACCGCGTCGAACCCCCGTTGGATCGCCGGATCGCAATTGCATTGGGCGAACGGCAATACCACATCGATCTCGGTCCAGGCGAACTGGCCGAGTACATCCTCCTCCCCGGTGACCCCGACAGAACCTCCCGGATCGCCGCTCGATTCGATTCGATCGAGCTTGAGCGGCGGCACCGTGAATTCGCCTCGGTCACCGGGCAGTATCGGGGCCATCGAGTGTCGGTCGTCTCGACCGGCATCGGCACGGATAACGTCGAGATCGTCATGGCGGAGATCCTCGCCATCACCGATCGGCCGACACTGATCCGGGTCGGCTCCTGCGGAGCGCTCCAGCCGGAGATGAGCCTGGGCGACCTGGCCATCACCACGGGTGCTGTCCGCCTCGAATCCACGACCAGCTTCTTCGTCCACGATGGGTACCCCGCGGTCGCCGATTACGAGGCGGTCGCGGCCCTCATCGAGGCGGCCGAACGGCTTGGTCACCGGTATCACGTCGGGATCACCGCGACAGCTCCGGGATTCTTTGGGGCGCAGGGGCGACCCATTCCGCAGCTGCCCATCCGGTACCCTGACCTCGCGGAGGAAATGGCGCGCCAGCGCGTCATGAACTTCGAGATGGAGGCATCGGCGCTTCTCGTCCTCTCGTCCCTCGCTCGCTGTCGAGCTGGCGTCGTCTGTGCGGTCTTTGCCGACCGGACGACGGGAGACTTCGTCAGCGGCAACCAGAAGGACGAGGCCGAGGCGGCGTGTGTCGAGACCGGGCTGGAAAGCCTCCTCGTCCTCGCCGAGATGGATCTACGCAAGCGTGAAGCCGGGACGGACCGCTGGCGGCCGTCACTCTGGAAGCACACGGTCTAATCAGGAGCCGCTGAGCGGATGCGGGACATGGGTTCCCGCGACGCGTCACGAAGGTCAAGGAGGAGCCACAAATGGCCCAGGCATATTGCGTCAAGGACAAGCAGAAGGTCGAAATTCAGGGCGCCAAGCAGATCACGATGAAGAATGGCAAGCCCGCGACCCAGGGGACCTGCCCGATCTGCAGCGGAAAGGTCTTCCGCATCGGCGGCTGATCCGCGACCGGCACATCGAGTGACAGGACCCTCGCCCGACGGCGGGGGTCCTGCCTTTCCCGCCTGGAAGGACCGCATCCGCCCTTTGGTAAGATGCCCGCGCATCCTTGGAGACGCGGCCTGCGGGTCCTGCCGGTGACGGCGATCGGCTTCGTCGGCTCCTCCCGTCATCGATCGCGCCCGCCCAACCCGGCCGGGCGCCCAAGCCAGCCTGGAGGCTTCGCACCATGGCTACCCGCGTGGGCATCAACGGCTTTGGCCGAATTGGTCGCCAGTCGCTCAAGGCCCTCATCGAGCGCGCCCCGGACATCGAGGTCGTCGCGGTCAACGACCTCGTCGACGCCGAGATGAATGCCCTGCTGTTCAAGCGCGATTCGACCTACGGCACCTATCCGGGTGACGTTCGAGCTGGCGCAGACTCCATTGTGATCGACGGCCGGGAGATCAGGATTCTCGCCGAACGGGACCCGGCTGCCCTGCCTTGGGGTGACCTGGGGGTCGATATCGTGCTCGAGAGCACGGGCCTCTTCACCGACGCGAGCAAGGCGACCGCCCACCTCGCCGCCGGCGCGAAGAAAGTGATCATCAGCGCCCCGGCCAAAGGCGAGGACATCACGATCGTGCTGGGGGTCAACGAGGGGCGCTACGACCCGACCGCGCATCACATCATCAGCAACGCGAGTTGCACCACCAACTGCCTCGCGCCCGCCGCCAAGGTGGTCCACGATCTGTTCACGATTGAGCGCGGGCTGATGAACACCATCCACAGCTACACCAACGACCAGCGCATTCTCGATGTCGCGCACAAGGACCCGCGGCGGGCTCGCGCTGCCGGCCAGAACATCATCCCGACCACGACGGGCGCCGCGAAGGCCCTCGCCCTCGTCATCCCGGACCTCAAGGGCAAGTTCGATGGCTTCAGCTTGCGTGTCCCGACGCCCACCGTCAGCGTGGTCGACTTCACCGCCATCATCAGCCGCCCGACATCGGTCGAAGAACTGAATGAGGCCTTCCGCACCGCGGCCGCCGGTCCCATGGCCGGGATCCTGGGCGTGTCGGACGAGCCGCTCGTATCGAGCGACTTCAAGGGTGACAGCCGCAGCTCCATCATCGACGCCGATTCGACCATGGTGATGGGCGGCACGATGGTCAAGGTCATCGCCTGGTATGACAACGAGTGGGGCTATAGCTGCCGCGTGGCGGATTTGATCGCGTTCGTTGCCGCCCGCCTGCCCGTGACGGTCTGACCGGCGGTGAACAAGCTGACCGTTCGCGATGCCGAGGTCGCCGGCAAGCGGGTCTTCGTCCGAGTCGATTTCAATGTCCCGCTGGCGGACGGCAAGGTCACCGATGATTCCCGGATCCGGGCGGCGGTCCCGACGATCAATCTCCTGATCCAGCGTGGGGCCAAGGTGATCCTGGCCAGCCACCTGGGTCGGCCCGATGGGAAGGTCCAGGACGGCCTCCGCTTGCGGCCGGTCGGGGAGCGCCTGACCCAGCTGCTCCGCCGCAACGTGCCGGTCACCGGCGATGCCCTGGGCGTCGGCACAGAAGATGCGATCAAACGGATGCGTGCCGGCGAGGTACTGCTGCTTGAGAACCTGCGATTCCATGCGGCCGAGGAAAAGAACGATCCCGCATTTGCGGCCAAGCTGGCGTCCTACGCGGACGTTTATGTGAACGACGCGTTTGGCACGGCGCATCGGGCCCACGCCTCCACCGTGGGCGTCGCGAAGCTGTTGCCGGCCTACGCCGGGCTCCTGATGGAGGCCGAGATCGAGATGCTCTCGAAGCTCCTGGAGGCGCCCGTCAGGCCCTTTGCGGCGATTCTCGGTGGCGCGAAGGTCTCGGACAAGATCAAGGTCATCGACAATCTCCTGACCAGGGTGGACATGCTGGTACTCGGTGGCGGGATGGCCAATACGTTCCTGCTCGCGCAGGGCAAGTCCGTCGGCAAGAGCCTGGCCGAGCCAGATCGAGTCGAGGACGCCCGGCGGATCCTGGCTGCGGCCGAGGTCAACGGCGTCCGGGTCGTCCTGCCGATCGACGTGATCGTCGCCAAGGAGGTCACGCGGGGCACCGAATACAAGACGCTCCAGGCCGACAGGATCCCGGCGTCGTGGCACATCGTCGATCTCGGCAAGGCGAGCCAGGACCTGATGGTCGGCGCGCTGGCGGATGCCCAGACGGTGTTCTGGAACGGGCCGCTCGGCGTGTTCGAGATCCCGTCGTTTGCCCATGGTACGAAGGCCGTCGCGCGGATGCTCGCGGACCGCGCGGATCATGGCGCGACGGTGGTCGTCGGCGGTGGCGATTCGGTGGCCGCGGTCACCCAGGAAGGGTTGGCGGACCGGATGACTCACATCTCGACCGGCGGCGGCGCGTCCCTTGAATTCCTCGAGGGCCGTGATCTGCCGGGGGTGACTGTGCTGCCCGACCGACCGACGGTTGGGGCGGGGGCATGAGCGCCTTCATCGAGAGCGTCGACGCCCGCGAGATCCTCGATTCGCGTGGCAATCCGACGGTCGAAGTCGATGTCATCCTCGCCGACGGCTCAGTGGGTCGGGCAGCCGTACCGTCGGGTGCCTCCACCGGTCTTCACGAAGCGGTCGAACTGCGGGACGGCGACCCCGGTCGGTATGGCGGCAAGGGCGTGCTGGCGGCCGTCGCCAGCGTCATCGATACGATCGCGCCGGCCCTGCTCGGGCTCGATGCCAGCGATCAGGCCGGGATCGACGCGCTGCTGTGCGAGCTCGATGGGACGCCGAACAAGGGCGTTCTCGGCGCGAACGCGATCCTGGGGGTCTCGCTGGCCTGCGCCCATGCGGCGTCCGCCTCGTACGACCTGCCGCTCTATCGGTACCTCGGGGGTGTCGGGGCGAGGACGCTGCCGGTCCCGTTCTTCAACATCCTCACCGGCGGCAAGCACGCCAGCGACTCGACCGACTTCCAGGAGTTCATGGTCGCGCCGGTCGGTGCCGCCACGTTCGCCGAGGCGGTTCGAGCCGGCGCCGAGGTGTTCGCGGCGCTGCGCTCCATCCTGCACGAGGACGGCCATGCC
>JANPDO010000171.1:0-4694 GCA_031431535.1 Chloroflexota bacterium | reverse complement strand
GTGGCCACCGTCGCGACGATCCTGACCGTGATCCGTGGGCTGCGCGTGCGCGACCCGTTTCTGGACCCGCACCTTTTCCGGAGCCTGACCTTCAGCTCAGCGGCACTCGTGTCGCTCCTGACCGGCTACGCATTCGCGACGGCGATCATCGGCGGCGCCGTCTTCGTCGATCGCGTGATCTACGGCGGGCCGGATGTCCAACGACTCGCGCTCGGGGCGCTGGCGGGCGCGACGGCGGTTGGGGCGCTGGCGTCGGGGTTCATTGTTCGGGTGGTCTCGTTGCGTCTCGTAACCGTGGTCGGCCTGGCGGTCAGCGTCGTGGCGTTGCTGCTCATGGCCTCCTGGGACGCCACCGTCCGGGTCGAAACCGTGGCCCTCGCCCTCGGCGCCTACGGGTTTGGCTTCGGACTGACCGTCACGCCACGGTCCACGGCGGCGGTCGAAGCGGCCGGCCGGGGTGCCTTCGGTGTCGCCTCGGCGGTGGTGACCGTGTCGCGGATGATCGGGATGGCCGTTGGGTTGGCGATCCTGACAGCGTATGGCTCCACGACGATCGACCGCCTGGCCGACGACATCTATGCCACGCCGACGGCCTATCTCGAACTCATCCCGGAACGGCTCCGGGATCGTCCGTTCCGCGACTCCTTCGTGGTCCAGGCGCTGGAGGAGTGGGTCGCTCGGGAGGCTGCCGGGATCATGGTCGGGCTCTTTGCCGCCGCCGCCGCGGTCACTGCTGTGGCCGTGCTGCCGTCTCTGGCCCTCGGCGGCCGGGTCGGGTCCCGGACGGGTATGCTGGCCCGCGACCCAGCCACGGCCGATGCGTCGGACGAGCTGGGTGCCACGGATGCCATGGGCACGACTGGCTCCAACCCGCTGGGAGGACGTGACGCTGATGGCCGTGAGCCAAGCGAACCCGGCATTGCGCTCTGAGGCGCCGGGCCAGACCGGCCGAGACGACGCCCGCGAAGGCGCGGCCCGCGACCGATCCACGGCGCGAATCCAACAGGCTGCCGCGTGACGCCGAGCGCGGTCCGGGTCGTCGCGATCCAGGCCGGCGAGCTGATTGAACTGATCGGCGACGCTGCGGTGACCGGCCTCCCGGACCTGCTTCAGGCGCCTGGAGCCGCCGTCTGGGTCGACCTGATCTCGCCGAGCCCGGACCTCGCGCTCCAGGTCGGTGCCGCGCTCAACCTCCACCCGCTGGTCCTCGAGGATGTCCTCGAAGGCAACCAGCGCGCCAAGGTGGAGATGACCGACGGCGTCATCCACATCGTCCTGTTCAATCTCCGCTATGACGAGCAGGTGGTCGCGTCCGAGCTCGACTTCGTGCTGGGCCCCGGGTTCCTGCTCTCCGTCCACGACGCCGGCTGGGATCCCCGTGCCACCAACCACCTGCGTTCCGGGGTGCTTCCGATCCTCCGCCACGGGCCCGATCACCTGCTCTGGGCGCTGGCAGACGACATCGTCGACGGGTATTTTCCGTTCGCCGATCGCCTCGGCGATGCGATCGACGACGTTCAGGACGAAGTGGTGCGAGCGGCCAGTCGTGAGACCGTGGAGCGAGTGTTCAGGCTGAAGCGCGAGCTGATCGAGGTGCGCCGGGCGATCAGCCCGGTCCGCGAGGTCTTCAACCAGCTGACCAACCGGGACATACCGATCATCGATCCAGAGGAGCTGGTCTACTTCCGCGACATCTACGACCACATCATCCGGCTGACCGACGAGCTCGACAACTACCGCGAGCTGGCATCAACGACGCTGGACGTCTATCTCACGCAGGTCAACAACAACCTGTCGGCGATCATGAAGCGGCTGACCGGTGTGACTGTGATCGTGGCCGGCATCGGGGCCGTCGGCGGCATCTTCGGGATGAGTGAGGCCGGCTCGGCCCTGGCTGGGACGGAGGCGGCGGGATTCTGGGTGGTCGTCGGGATCACCGTGGTCGCGGCGGTCGTTGCAGCGGTCATCCTGCGCCGGATCGACTGGATCTAGCTCCGGCGGAGCGTCCGGGCGATCGAGGCGAGCCACCTGGCGACGTCGTGTGGGGTGTCGAGGAGGATGTCGGCCGCGGCGCGCACGTCGTCCGGCATCCCGTGCGGCCCGGTCACGGCAACGGCCAGTCCGTCAAGTTGGCCGGCCCGGCGCGCGGCCTGAAGGGCCTGCCAGCCGTCGGCATCGCTGCTGTCGTCGCCGAACGCGATGACGGTCGCCGGTGCCAGCTCGACGAGCAGGCGCTCGAACGCCTCGCGCTTGCCTCCGGCGGTCCGCGGCCGGAGGTCGACGACGAGCCGCCCGCGGTAATGGGCCAGGTCGTGATCGGGGTCATCGCCGTTGATCTCGTCGACGGCTGCCACGACCGCGGCGCGCGCTGACGTGCGGTCCTCCGCCTGGCGGACGTGGAACGCGACCGACGGGCCTTTCCGCTCGACGAAGAGCCACGCCGGACGATCCAGAAGCTCAGGGACGCGGCGGGCGAGCCGCTCGGCAGGCTCGAATGAGTCCTCGTGGCCGGGCTGGACGCTGACCTCGAGACGTTCCGGACGACCGCCCCGCGGGTAGGTCCCCGACTGCAGGCCGTGATCGCCCAGGTAGCGGATGCCGCCGACCCGCATGCGCGTCGCGACGTCAGCGACGGTCCGGCCGGTCAGGACGACAATCGCGAGGCGATCGGGTCGCTGCGAGGCGACGCCGGCCAGTCGGCGCAGAGAGGTCCGGGCCAGCGGCACGATCCGGGTGGCGCCCGGGTCACGCGACCCCTCGGCCAGCGTGCCATCGAAATCGGCGACGATGAGCAGGCGCCCCGGCCGCGCCAGGACCCGCGCGAGGTCGGCGTGGCCTGCGGGCTCGGGCCCGACCGGCTCCGCCGCCCCGCCTGACACACGCCTCAAGGCGTGACGTCCACCCCGGGCAGGATCTTGCGCAGGCCCTCGGCCATGACATCGGCGCCGATCCCTCCCAGCGCCCCATCACGGACGATCCCGTCCGCATCGATCCAGAAGTGGACCGGCAACGCGAGCGCGCCCCACGTCGCCGACGCGCGCCCATCGAGGTCGAGCCCCAGCGGGAATGTGGCGCCAAGACTCGCGGCAAAGCTGGAGACCAGGCCTTCCTCCTCCCTCACATCGATCGCCACGACAACGAGTCCGGTGTCCCCATAGCGCGCGAAGAAGCCGTTCATCAGCGGGAATTCGTCCTGGCACGGCGGACACCAGGTCGCCATGAAGTTGACCCAGACTGGCGACCCACGCAGTGCCGCGAGATCGATCGTCCCGCCACCGACCTGTGGCACCACCAGCGGCGGCGCCGGCTCGCTGATGTGGAACGCCGAGCCGCCGCTGGCCGAGGGCGTCCCGGACGGGTCCGGGCTGTCCGCCGAGGCCGTCGGAGCGGGCGTCGACGCACTGGTGGGGCTAACCGTCATTGACGGTGCTGGGGCGGACCGGATGGGCGTGGCCGGCGCGGTCATGGCCGGTTCGGTGGGCTCCGGAGCGTAGGTCAGCACCGCGACCATGAGCGCGACCGCGGCGGTGACGCCGACAAACAGCCCGGCGACAATCGCACTGCGGGGCCCCATGCATGCGAGGGTACCAGTACGAGCGGGCACAGGCCGGCGCCGCGACAGCGCTGCTACGATGCCGCTCCCATGGCCGACTTGGCGGATCGCCTCCGCACCCGCGTCCTGCCCGCGCTGCTGACGGCTCTTGGTGTCGCCGGGCTCGCCGTCGGGATGCTGTCGCTCACGAGTTCGGTGACGGCGGATCCCCTGCCGAGCGCCTCGCCCACGGCGATCGCGGTCGCCTCCATCGAACCGACGCCAACCGCGCTGATCACCTTCCCGCCGGTCCCGTCGCGTGCGCCGTCGGAGGCACCGTCCGCGAGCCCGACACCGGCTGTGGAGCGGTTCGCCACCCGCGTCCGGGTCGCCGCGCTCAAGATCGACCTGGCCGTGATCACCCCGCCGGGGGGCGCGGACGCCTACCCGCTGTGCGATGTCGCCATGTTCATCAAGGAACTCGGCCAGCCGGGCCAGGGACGGGCGACCTACATCTACGCCCACGCGCGGGCCGGCATGTTCCTGCCGATCCTCGATGCCTCGCTCGTTCGTGATGGCGCCGGGATGCTGGGGCTCGTGGTGGAGGTCTGGACCAGCGACGACCAGCGCTTCCTGTACCAGATCACCGAGGTCCGCCGCCACCAGACGGACCTCAACGACGCCATCAACGCGACCGGCGAAGAGCTCTGGCTCCAGACGTCCGAGGGACCGAGGGGCACCCCCGGCAAGACTCAGGTGATCGCGACGCTCCTGTCCGAGGGCGCCACGGACGCGGCTGACGCCCATCCAGTTCCAAAGCCGGTCGAGTGCCCTTAGCGGAACCGAAGGGGTGGGCGGGACGGTTCGGGCTGCGGTGTCGACTGTGGGTCGCGTCAAGTCGGCCGTGGGGATGAGCTCGTCGTAGCGACCCTGCCGCTGAGCGCTGCCCTCAGCCGGGGACGATGGCCCGGGCCGCCGCGCCTGCCGCGTCGAGCAGCGCTGAGGGGAAGAACCCCAGCAGGATCGTGAGCGCCGAGGCCACGGCGAACCCCCCCAGCTACGGGCCCCCGAGCCGCGGGGACGGCGAATCTGTCGCCCGGGCGGGCTATCACGTGGGGAGCCCGACCCGCAGGTAGGAGAGGGCGGCGGCGGCCGCGGGGGG
>JANPDO010000170.1:0-12061 GCA_031431535.1 Chloroflexota bacterium | reverse complement strand
CAGCCGATGGGCCGAGTCGATCAGCCTGCGCTGGTCGAGAAGCGCTATTTCGTGAATGTCCAGTTCTGAACCCCGACGATGAACTCGCGGGTATTCGGCGGAACGTTGACGCCCTCGAGGCCCTTGGCCTTGGCGCTCAGCGCGTTCGTGGTCCAGTAGCTGACTCTGTCGGTGGCAACGTTGAGGATCTTGGAAATCTCCTTGAAGATCTCCGTCCGCACCGCGTCATCAACCTCCCGGCGCGCCTGGAGGAACAGTTCGTCGACCTTGCAGTCCTTCAGATACGCCTTGTTGACCGCCGGTTCCACCTGGTCGCAGTTGTAATAGTTCTGGGTCCGGAACGGGCCCACACCCTGGTCGCCGCCCTGGGCGATGATGACCTCCCACTCGTCGATCTTGTTGTAGAACTCGATCGCGGCGGTGCTCTCGAGGCCGATCAGCTCGGTCTTGAAACCGATCGTCTCGAGGTCCTGGGCAAAGATCGGGACCCACTGTTCGACGGCGGCAAATGACTTGTCGAAGACGATTCGCAGCGGCTGGTTTTTGTCCCAGCTTGACGAGTCGAGTAACTCCTTGGCCTTGACCGGGTCGTAGTCGAAGTACTCCTGATCATCCGCCGCGGGCATGCCCGGGAAGACGCCACGGTTGACGCGACCGGCACCGCCGAACACGTTGTCGACGATCCCCTGGGCGTTGACCGCATACGCGATTGCCTTGCGCGTGTTGACGTCGGTCATGAGGAGCATGTTGAAGTACGGCCCATAGGTGCCCACGCCGGGCGTCGAGATGACGTCGAGCGTCGGGACCTGCTCCAGGCGCGACTTCTCCGCCGGGTTGAGCCGGACGGAGAGATCTAGGTCGCCCGACTCGAGCTGCGCGATCGCGAGGTCGCCGAGGAGCCGCTTGACGAAGATGTTCTTGATCTTGGGGAGGCCCCGGAAGTAGTCCGGGTTGGCCTCGAATTGGGAGTACTGGTCGGTCTCGTACTTGATGAACTTGTACGGCCCGGTGCCGATCGGCGCCGTCGTCGAGAACTCGAGCGTCTCGACGTCCTTTGGATCGGTCGGTTCGAGGATGTGCCGGGGCACGATCACCGAGTTCGGGTCGGCAAGGTCGCTGAAGTAGTCGGCGTTCGCTTCGCCGAGGGTCAGCTCGATCGTCAGGTCATCGATCACCCTGACGCCGGCGACCGAGTCGGCCGTGCCATCGGCCGCTTCCTTGGCGCCCACGAGCGCGTCCCAGGCGGCCCTGGTGAAACGCAGCGGCGTGATCATCGAACGGTTGATCGTGAATTCGATGTCGCTCGCCGTGAACGGCGTGCCGTCATGCCACAGCACGCCCGGATGCAGATAGAAGGTCCAGACCAGGCCGTCGGGCGAGATCTCCCACGAGTCGGCGAGATCCGGGATCGGCGTCCAGGAATCGCCCTCCCAGCCGCGGTCGATCAGGGTGCTGAACATCATCTCGAAATTGATCGCCTGGCTGAACGTCTCATAGGCGGCCGGATGCCAGATGCAGGTGCAGTCTCCCAGCCAGTGCATCTGGAGGGTGTCGGCGACTGGCGCGGCGCTCGCCGGCGGTTCCGCGCTGGCCGCCTGTGACGCCGGCGCTGAAGCTCCGGGAGCCGCTGAAGCTCCGGGAGACGCGGCTGGCGCGCCGCCGCAGGCGACGGCCATCAACGCGAGAACGATGAACGAAACCGTGACTCGACTGCGCACTCGGATCCTCCTTCTCTGTTTGACGCCTCGCTGGCTCGCGGCCTGCAAACGCCGTCAGCACCACACCATCGCAGCGACGATCGCGGAGAAACGCCGGCCTGATAGCGCGGCGTCAGGCGCATCGTCCAACCTTGTTGTGCCCGTGTCAATGCTTTTGTAGTCAGAATGGAATACGGACGTTGTCAGGCGCATTCGGCGCGGCGCGGCGCATGAGACTGGCCGGCGCTGTCGTGATTCCAGCCCGGTTGGTCTACGCGACCGAATCTCCGGTCAACTCGTCGGTTGCACCAGGCTGCTTGGAGTCTCCGACGTCGGATCGGCCCAATTGGGCGAAGATCCCAGCGTGGCTGGAAGAATTGGAACCTCATTGGCCCGTACACCAATGGGGCTGGAATGACATCTACCGTCTACCTGACCGCCGCCAGCCGGCCGCCAGAGCCAAGGCGACCTGGCTACAGCGCGCAACGCCGGAAGGCTTCGATCAGCGCCGTCACTGTTGATTCGTCGAGGTTCTCCGGGTCGAGCCGGAGCACGCCGGCTTCCGAGTCGTGGTCGCCCAGCATGATGATGGGATCTAGCGCCTCGAACGCCCGGACCAGCTCCACCGCGGTTCGGCCGTAGCCGCCAGGGTCCACCGTGACAATGGTCATCGGCACGGGTCGGCCACCGGATTGGGTCGGCTCGGCGCGAGCCGTCAGGCCGGGGATCGCCCCGATCCCGGCCGCCAGCCGCTCAGTCAGCGTGACCCACCTTCCCCGTCGCGCCTCTTCGTCGTGGGCGACATAGCGACGCAGCGCCACCAGCAGCCCGACGATCTCCTCCTTGCCGGTCTTCATCGATCGCCCGATGCCGTGGGCCGGCAGCCGCGCGATCTCGCCCGTCTCGAGGAGCGATCGACGCGCCCAGGTGGCCGGCAGCACGTCCATGTCCTGGTGCTGCAGGCCGACAGACACGAGGAGATCGCGTCGCCCGGCGAGGAAGCCCGACGCCTGCGGCCCGCCGATTGTCTTGCCGCCGCTGAACGCGACGAGGTCCGCGCCCGCGTCGATGAACCGCCGCAGGTCGGCCCGCGGCGGCAGATTCATCGAGGCGTCGACCAGGACCGGCAGGTCGTGCGCGTGAGCGATGGCCACGAACTCGGCGATCCCGAGGCCGATCGCCTGCGCCTGACCGTTGTAGAACGCGCCGGACGTGGCCGACCCGATCACGGCCTCCATCTGCGTTCTCGTCCCGCCGCTCGGTCCACCGAACTCGACCAGCCGCGCTCCCGAAGCGCGGACGAGGTGGTCATACGGGTTGCGATGGGCGCGCTGGACAAGGATCTCCCCGGGTCCTCCTGTAGTGTCGGGAAGCCGGTCCATCCGATCTGGATCCAGGCGGGCCAGCATCGCCGCCGCTCCCAGGGTCATTGCGGCAGCGGCTCCTGCGGTCACGTAGCCGGCCTCAGCGCCGGTGAGGTCCGCGATCAACGCGCTGGCGGCCTCCTGAAGATCGCCGATCCTGGCAAAGGACCGGGCCGCTTCCGCCATTGCGTCCACGACCTCGGGCGCCATCAGCGTGCCGCCGGCAAGCGTCGCGTTGCCGCGGGCGTTGATCACGGTCCTGACCCCGAGGCCGGAGTAGATGGTCATTCGGGCCCTCGCTGGTGAGTACGATGGGCGACCAACAGTGGCCGCGAGCCCGATCGTACGGCAGGCCGGCCCGGACAGGAGTATCGAATGGGGCGCTTGATCCTCCGTAGCGGTCGCGTGATCGACCCGAGCCAGGGCATCGATGGTGGCTTCGACCTGACGATCGACGACGGCCGGATCGTTGCAGTCGAGTCTTCCGGCGCATCCGCGCCGCAGCCGGATGACCGGATTGAGGACGTCAGCGGCCTGCTCGTCGCGCCAGGCCTGATCGATCTCCACGGCCATTGGTACGAAGCCAGCCCGTACGGGATCGACCCGCTGGCCAACCTCCGCGGCGGCGTGACGACGGCGGTCGATGCCGGCACGGCCGGCTACGCCAACTTCGGCCAGTTCCGTCGCCACACCATCGATGAGACGCCCGTTCGCGTCCTTGCCTATGTCCATGTGGCGGCCGGGGGCCTGGTCGCGAGCTATATCGGCGAGCTCGAGGACATCCGGTACGCGCGGCCGCGCGAGACCGCCGCGGTGATCGCGGAGCATCGCGATGTCGCAGTCGGGGTCAAGGTTCGCCTCGGGACCGGCGCCTGTGGGGCAAATGTGAAGGCGGCGCTGGACGCCGCGCTCGAGGCCGCCAGCCTCGCCGGGACGCCGATCATGGCGCACATCGCCGACGGCGCCGACGTTCGGGACGCGCTGACCAGGCTTCGCCCCGGAGACACGGTCACCCATGCCTTCACCGCATCCGGGCCGGGCATCCTTGGCGACGATGGTCGTCTTCTGCCGGAAGCACACGCCGCGCATCGACGGGGCATCCACTTCGATGTCGGGCACGGCTGTGGCAGCTTCTCGTGGCGGACCGCGGCCCAGGCGCTGGCCGAGGGGCTCGGACCCGATGCCATCAGCACGGACCTGCATCGCTATTCGATCGAGCGCCCAGTGGTCGACCTGCCAACCACGATGTCGCGCTATCTCGCGCTCGGTCTATCACTCGGGGAGGTCATCGCGGCCGCAACGTCCAGCCCCGCCGCCATCATCGGCCGGCCTGAGCTGGGGTCGCTACGACCGGGCAATCCCGCCGACGTCACCGTCCTTCGGCTGGACGCGACGCCGGTCGAGCTGGCCGACGCCCAGGGTGTCCGGCAGACGGTTCCGGCCAGGCTGGTTCCGGTCCTGACCGTCGTCGGGGGCATGGTCCATCGAGCCGCCGAGGTCGAGCTGCGCCTCCGACCGTACCTCGATGCCGACCGCGAGGTCGACTGCTCGACCCCGATCTGAACCTCTTGCCGGGCGGTGGCCGGCCATCGCGGCGCCCCACAGGCCGCCCGCCGGCCACGCGCGGTCCTGCCGGTACCCGATTCGGGATGAATGCCTCGTGGTCTGGCCAGAAATCGACAAGGAACTGTCGAATCTGCCGGCGGACCACGCTCGTTCGTGCGGAAAGCGGTACTGCCAGTACCAGGCCGTTCCACGCGATGTCACGTTGGCCTGGTTGCCCCCTGGGGTGGCCGCGAACTGGAGCCACGGTCCCCTCCGGGTCGACCGGGAACGATCCAGCATCTCCACATCCACGAGCGGAAGCCTCGCTCTACGAGCGGTCTCGCAGGCGCAGCCAGTGGAGCTGGATTCCGTCGGCTGTAGGGTAGGAATGCAGGACCGCCCCGATCTCGCCGCCTCCCAGGTCAACCAGGTCCGGATAGCCGCACACGCTGCCCGGTTCGTGCTGCGCGTCCGCTCGCTCCGCGTAGAGCTGGCCAAGCGAGGACCACGACTCGCCACCGTCGGGCGTCAGGCTGATGCTCACGCCACGCTGCGTCGGGTCCTCGTCGCGGTACGCACAGACCACCGCTCCCGAGCGGAGCCGGAACAGCTTGATATTGGAGCCCTTGAACGCCGTCGGGCGGATCGGCGACCACGTCGCACCCTCGTCGGCCGAGGTGGACCAGACGCTCTGGCGGGTCTGGTGCTCGCGAATCACCGCGAGGAAGCGGCCATCGACGAGGCGCACCACGTCGATGTCGCTGTAGTCGAGCCCGTCCGTCTGGGCAATGATCGTCGGAGGTTCGAAGCGGTCGCCATCGGCATCGCTGAGGCTGACTCCGGAATGCCAGCCGACGTCTCGACCCATCGTCCCCATGACGGCCCACAGGAGACGCCCATCGGATAGCCGATGCGGGTTGCTGGCGCCATACAGTTCCGTCCAGTGCGGGAAGAGGCGGATCTCCGGCGACGGGTCGGACCAGCTCTCGCCGCCGTCTCGGGTCGTTGACGAGGCGACCCACCAGCCGGTCATCGGCTCCGTGCCGCCCAGTGACAGGTCGATGTAGATACGGCCGAGGAGCAGCTTCACGTTGTCGTCTGAAACCCGGGCGAGACCGCCCATAGCCAGGCAGAACCAGCCCGGGTAGGCGAAGATCGGGAGCGGCTCGGACCAGGTCGTCCCGTCGTCGTCGGAGTGGCTGAGCATCAGGGCGGCCTGGTTGCGCAACGCTGTACCGGCCACCTCGGAGAAGCACATCAACAGGCGCCCGCGCGACTCGATCCGCACGATGCTGGCGGCCGACCGACGGCCGATGGGGCGACCGTCGAACAACGTCCGCGCGGACATGAGTTCGAGCGGGCCGCCGGGGATCAAGCGCGGTGTCGGATCGGTCACGGTTCGCCTCCCTTGTCGTCAAGCCTGTCGGGATGAGGGGGCCTCATCGGCGACCCGCCGCCGGTTGATAATCGGTGGGACCCACCAAGTGCAGCATGACCGATGGCAGCGACCACAGGAGGCACGAGATGACGATCGCCCCACTTCGGCGGCAGGCCATCAGGCTTCGAGTCGGTCGACTGGTTGACGGCACCGGCGCTGAGGCCATCGAAGACGCGGCCCTGCTGATCGTGGACGGGCGGATCGCCCAGGTGGGTCCGAACAGCACGGTCTCCACCCCCGAGGATGCGTGGGCGATCGACCACCCGGGCGCGACCGCCCTGCCGGGTCTCATCGACGCCCACGTCCACATTGCGCTTCCCCCAACGCCGGATCCGCTCGCGACGATGGCGTCCGAGTCCGATGACGACCTGGTCGTCCGTGGCGCTGCGGCCGCCGAGCGGATGGTTCGAGCCGGTGTCACGACCGCCTACGACTGCGGTGAGCGCGGGATGACCGGCTACCGGATCCGCGACGCGATTGCGCGAGGCCTGTCGCTTGGCCCGCGGCTCATGGTCAGCGGCCGCGCGATCACCCAGACCGGCGGCCACTGCCACTTCTTCGGCGGCGAGGCGGACGGTGTCGAGGGCGTTCGGGCGGCGGTCCGCAGGATGATCGACGAGGGTGCGGACGGGATCAAGATCATGGCCACCGGTGGTGGCATGACCGCCGGAACCGACTCTCGCTTTGCCTCCTACTCCGTCGGGGAGCTGGCCGCCGCCGCGGACGAAACGCATCGGCTCGGCAAGCGGATCACGTCGCATGCGCATGGCGTGCCGGGGATCCGCAACGCGTCGGAGGCCGGCATTGACTCCATCCAGCACTGCACGATGCTCGGTCCGGACTGGACCTGGACCTTCGACGAGACGGTCGCCCGGGCGATGGCGGATCGTGGCACCCGGGCGATCCCGACGATCGCGGCCGGGACACGCGCGGAGGTCGAAGCCGGGATCGACATCAACAAGCTGCAGCCAAACCCTGGCGCCATGACCCGGGCGGACTGGTGGGCGAACGCGCGGCGGCTCATCGACGCGGGGGTGACCGTCGTACCCGGGACGGATGTCGGGATCAACCTGACCGACTTTGGCGAGGAGCTGTTCTTCGAGCTGGAGGCGTATGTCGGGATCGGGGTCGATCCGGCCGAGGTCATCCGAATGGCCACGGCACGCGCGGCGCGCCACCTCGGCATCGAATCGGAGACGGGCACCCTTGTCCCGGGCCTGGAGGCGGACGTCCTGGTTGTAGCAGGCGAGCCCGATCGCGAGATCGCCGCGCTGCGACGGTCGCTACTCGTTCTCCGAGCCGGGCAGCCGATCCAGCCAACCCCGCCCCAGCCAGCGCCGGTCCGAGGGAGCCGCGCATAGCCTGCGTTCGCGCGCCACCCTTCTAGTCCACTTCCATCGTCACTGCAAATAGGTTGACACGGACACAACAAGGTTGGACCATGCGACGCACGCCGCGCCCTGCCGGGCGGGCCAGTGGAGGACTATGCATGCGCGCTCGTTTCCTCGCGATTCTGTCCGCGATGGTGCTGGTAGTCACGGCGTGTCAGGCCGCGACGCCCTCGGCATCGGCCCCGCCTGAATCGGCTGCGCCGGCGACCGCGGCGCCTACCGCCGCGCCAACCGCCGCGCCGACCCCCGAGCCCACCGTGGCGGCTCGGCCCAGCCTGCTGCGCGTCTCCCGGATCTCGGACTTCCTGCCCAGCATCCATCCCGTTTCCCTCGGGACTGGTAACCAGGAGCTGATGGCCGACATCATGTTCAGCACCCTTGTCGACGTTGACAGCGACGAGGTCACCATCCTGCCTGACCTCGCCATGACCTGGGACGTCACTGCGGATGCCAAGACCTGGACATTCCACCTGAACCCCGCCGCCGTCTGGAGCGACGGCCAGCCCGTCACGGCCGACGACGTCATCTTTACCATCTCCTGGGCGAACCAGAACCCCACTGCGTTCAAGCAGCTCGGCGTCGTGGCGTTCCTCAACACGGCCGGTGGCGACGCCGTGGAGGGCACGACGAACGTCCCGTCGGGTCTGCGGAAGATCGACGCTCAAACGATCGAGATCACCCTTGAAGTTCCCGATTCGACCTACCTCCGGCGGCTTGCCGGGGCCGTCTATTACATCTGGCCGAAGCACGTGCTTGACGGTCTGACTGCGGCTGAAGCCGAGACTTGCGACTTCTGCCTCGGCGTTGCCGGGAAGACCCCGGGCTCAGGTCCCTACGACATCACCACCTCGATCTCGGCGACCGGGGCTGGCTTCACCGCCAAGGAGAACTACTGGAAGGGCAAGGACGGCCCATTCAAGGAGATCGATTACCGGATCCAGGAGTCCGCCGTCTCCGTGGCACAGCTTGCCGCTGGCGAACTCGACCTCACCATCCGCGTCCCGCCGGCTGAAGGCCCTGGGCTCGCGGGGGTCGCCGGGCTCAAGCAGCTCAACGTGCCCGGTGTCGGGATCTTCGCCCTGAACTTCAACCATAACAACACGGACAAGGCATTCCGCCAGGCGATCGCCTACGCGATCAACCGCCCGGAGACCATCGAAAAGGTGCTCGGCGGGCTGGCGACCCTCAACTACACGATCCCGCCGGGGTTCAAGGTGTACGACGACATCAACAAGTACGACTACGACCCGGCCAAGGCCAAGTCGCTGCTGGCCACGTCGAGCTTCGACGCCAGCAAGCCGGTCCGCCTCGCCCTCCTGGCCGAGGACCCAAACTTTACCGTCACCGCACCGGCGATCCAGCAGTACATCCAGGACAACCTCGGCCTCACGGTCGAGCTCACGGCCCTGGCGACCGCGCCGTACACGGAACTGCTCGAAGGCACGAACGACTGGGACATCTACCTGTCGTTCGGCGGGAGCGAAGGCGTCGGCTGGTACCAGTCGCAGCTGTACTACTCCTGCGACGAGGGGATCGCCCGACTCTACCTGAAGCTCAGCGACGATCGCGGCGAGTGCGATCTGTATGACCCGTTGTTCAAGAAGGCGGCCACCGTGGTCGGCGACGAGCAGGACGCGATCCTCCATGAGCTCGCCCTGCTGCTCAACGAGAACCTGCCGGAGATCTACGTCTGGCAGCCGAACTACCTGCACGTGTACAGCGATCGGCTCGGGGGCGACTTCGCCATCTACCCGAACGAGCGCGAGTCGTTCCAGAAGATTCTCGATTGGACCTTCGCCCCGTAAGGAGATCCCTCACAGTCAGGACGCGTGACGCGGGCGCCCCTCGGCCGCCTCCCTTCGTCGATCGCATAGGAGGTTTCCGGTGGGCGCCTACGTCCTGCGTCGTCTGATCATCTCGATCCCCGTCCTGCTGGGGATCACGCTCATCGGCTTCATCGCGCTCAAGTTGACCCCGGGCGACCCGCTCAGGGCGACGGTGAACCCGGAAGTTCTGGCCAATCTGGCCGCGAACCCCGAGATCCTCGAGCTCGAACGAAAACGACTCGGCCTGGATCAGCCGATCTTCCCGAACCAGTACATCCGCTGGCTCGGGGGGGTCGTGCAGGGTGATTTCGGCTACTCGGTGACGACGAAGCGGTCGATCGCCTACGAGATCACCACGCGCCTGCCCCAGACGCTCTTTCTGATGGTGACGGCGCTCACCCTGGCCATTCTCGTCGGCATACCCGTGGGTGTGATCAGCGCCGTCCGGCAGTACTCGAAGGTCGACTACACGCTCAACGCCTTCACGATCTTCCTGGCTTCCACGCCGGTCTTTGTTCTGGGCCTCATCTTCGTGTACTTCTTCGCCGTGAATCTGCGGATTCTGCCGACGAGCCTGCAGCACAGCCCTGGTCGCACCGACCTCCTCGACGCGATCCACCACCTCATCCTGCCGGCGTCCGTGCTGGCGATCGTCAACGCCGCACCGGTGGCGCGCTACACGAGAGCAGCCATGCTGGACGTGCTCAGCAGCGAGTACGTCACGACCGCCCGGGCCAAGGGTCTCGTGTCGCGGCACGTGATCCTGCGGCACGCCTTTCGGAATGCCTTGATCCCGGTCATTACGATCATCGCCTGGCTCGCCCCCGAGGCGATCGCCGGCGCCGTGATCACCGAGCAGATCTTCGCCTGGAACGGCATGGGTCAATTGGCGGTGAAGGCCGCGGCTGCCCGCGATCCATCCCTGATGATGGGGATCATCCTGATCACCGGGGTCACCGTCCTGATCGTCAACATCATTGCCGACATCGGGTACGCCGTGGCCGATCCCCGCGTGCGGTTCGTTCGTGGGACCTGAGCCGGGGGCGCTCACCTCGCCCGAAGCACCCACGCCGGTGGGCGCGGCCCAGGTCGTTGTCGAGCACGTCTCGCCTACCCGTGCCGCCGTCCGGCGCTTCCTTCGCCATCGGCTGGCGATCGTCGGCGTGTTCATGGTCGCGGCCATCATCCTGATGGCCGTCATCGCCCCGGTGCTGTCACCGTGGGGCCCGAACTTCATCGATTTTAGTGTCGGAGCCCGCCAGCCACCAGGCCCAATGCACCCACTCGGAACGGACGTGTCCGGACGGGACATCTGGGCGCGTCTGCTGTACGGGGGCCGAACTTCGACCATCGTCGGGTTCGGGGCCGTCGGGCTCTATCTCATCATCGGGACGGTGCTCGGGCTGCTCGCCGGCTTCTACGGTGGCCTGCTCGACCAGGCGATCATGCGCTTCACCGACACGATCCTGGCGATCCCGCCCCTGCTCCTGATCATTGTGTTCGTGACCGTTGTCGGACCCAGCATCGCCTCGGTCATCGTGGTCATCGCGCTGCTCGGCTGGCCGATCACCTGCCGGCTCGTCCGCGGCCAGTTGCTGGTGCTCCGTGAGGCGGAGTTCATCACCGCGGCCCGCGTGGTCGGCGTCCCGGCCCGCGCCATCCTGCTCCGCCACATGCTGCCGAACATTCTCGGACCGGTGACGGTCGTGGCCACGTTCGGGGTAGCGACCGCCGTCCTCCTCGAGTCCTCACTCAGCTTCCTCGGGCTGGGCGTCCGGCCGCCGGAGGCGAGCTGGGGCAACCTGATCACGGAAGCGGTCAGTCCGGTCGTGCTCAACCAGCTGTGGTGGCAATGGGTGCCCGCGGCGGCGGCCATCACGATCACTGTGCTCGGAGTAAATTTCGTCGGTGATGGACTTCGCGACGCAATCGATCCCAAGACGGTCAAGCATGGGTAGCTCGATGCGCCTGGCGTCCGCTCTCGTCTGGGCAATCCTTGCCGTTGTCCTGGTCGTTGCCTGCGAGCCGACGTCGCCGCCCCCAATCGCCGGGACGCCTCCGCCGTCGGTTGCCACATCGTCCGGGCCGGCGCCGAACACTTCGACGGTCGCGGTCTCGGGTGGCGTCGTCGAGATCATCGGTGCCGGCAACTCGATCACCGACGAATTCGAACTCGCGGCCGGGACGGCAGAGATGACCGTTTCCACGTGTGCGTCGAACCAGGTGATCCCGTTCGTCACGTTGTACGACGCCAAGGACAACAAGCTCGGGATCATCGTGGACGCGGTCTACCAATTCAAGAACCTGGCCGGCGGCGGGTATTACCTCGAGGTCGCGGCCAATCCCAGCTGCGTCTGGACGATCACCCTCACGCCGAACTAGGGGACCCCGGTCACGGGGTCGCCGGGACAGGGCGCTCGAAGGTCGCCCGCTCGGCCTCGACCGCCCCGCGCGCGTGACAGCCGTCCAGGTGATCGTTGACGAGACCGATTGCTTCCATTGCCGCATAGGCGGTGGTCGGCCCGACGAACGCCCAGCCGCGCCTGCGAAGGTCCTTGCTCAGCGCGACTGACTCCGGGCTGATACTTGCGGCCATCAGCGTCTGGTGGTCCATCGCGGCGGGCCGGCTGCCGCGATGGGGCTCGTACCGCCACACGTAGGCCGCAAAACTCCCGAACTCGGCCACCACCTCGGGGTAGTGCCGTGCGTTGTTGATGGTCGCCGCGATCTTGGCGCGGTTCCGGACGATCCCGGTGTCGGCCATCAGCCGTTCGACATCGGCATCGTCGAACCGGGCGAC
>JANPDO010000169.1:0-9265 GCA_031431535.1 Chloroflexota bacterium | reverse complement strand
CCGCGCGCAGGCGGATCCGTAGGAGTGGCGGCGCCACGGCCGAGTCGAGCCGAGCCTTGCCCCGCGCGGCGTTCGGGGTGAATGCCCGGGCCGACATCCTCGCAGCCTTGTTGGCGGCACCCGAGATCGGCCTGAGCGTCGCCGACCTCGCCCGGAGGACGCGCTTCACAAAGCCAAATGTGGCGTTCGCCGTGGACGCGCTGGTGCTGGCGGGGTTGCTGGAGGCGCGGTCGGTCGGCAACGAGCGACGCCTCACCCTGGCCCGCACCGCCGAGATCCTCCCTGGACTCCGACCACCCATCGCCCAACCAGACTGGGTCACCCGATTCGGTGTGGCGCTGGAGGTGCTCCGTTTCGCCGGGCAGGAAGGGATGTCACCGTCGGTGCGGGCGATCGAGGCACGTCGACTCATCGAAGGCTTGCGAACGAGGATCCTGAGCGAGGCGCTCCCTCAGCCGAACACCGCCGCATTCGGCGACCAATTCTCGGGCGCCTTCGACCGATGGGTCGTCCAACTCGTGGACAGCGTGAGGAGCCCGAGCCGAGCGTAGGGTGGATCGACCGACCAGCGCCTGGTGACCCAGGCCGGGCCGTCGCACTGCCGATCCACCGCTCCGCGCCCGCCGTTTGCGATCTCCTGCCGGTCGTCGGCCGGGCTAGGTCGTCGGCCGGGCGGCGCGACGTTGGGCGGCGAGGGTCGTTCCTACGGCGCCTACTCCGGCCACCCCCGCAGCAGCGAGGAAGGCGGCAGGAATTCCGCCGGCGGCGGCGACGAATCCGATGAGCATCGGACCCGCCCCAAACGCCAGATCGAGGGCGACTGTCATCGTGCCCATCGCCACGCCACGCTCGGTCGGTGCGGTCCGCCTCATCACCGCCGTGAAAAAGGCGGGCGTCGTAAAGGCCACGCCCCCGGCCATGATCCCGGCGCCGACGAACAGGCCGACGACCGACGGGCTGAGCGCCACGACGGCGATCCCGATGCCGGTCAAGGCCAGGGCGCCAGCTCCGAGCCGGAATGGCGGGACCCGGTCCGGCAGCTTCGCGAACACGAGCCGGGCGGCTACGACGATCAGGCCGAATTCGAGCAACACGAGGCTCCACTCGCGGAAGCCGATGGCCTGGGCGTGCAGAGCCGCAAACGCGAAGAAGCCCGCCATCGCGCCGATCCCGCTCAGGAGAGCCAGCCCCGGCCCGATCGCGCCCCGATGGATGAGCGGTGCGACCGGTGCGTCGCCAGCAGCGCGTTGGCCCGTTTCCGGGATCCGCGTCGCGAGGATCGCGGCCATGAGCGCGAGCGCCGCGGCACCGAGCCAACCGAGGGTGAACCCGCCCAAGCCGAGCAGCGCCTGCCCGACGAGCGGCCCGATGGCGATCCCGAGATACAACGAGAGCGAATTGATGCTCAGCGCCTCGCCCGTGCGCGTTGGTGGTGCCAGGTCGGCCAGGGTCGCGAACCCGGCGACGAAGAAAAAAGCTTCAGCGACGCCCAGAATCAGGCGTAGGCCGATCAGGACGCCGAGGTTGGGCGCCACGGCGTGAGCCGCGGTCGCGGCCGCGTATAGCAGCGCTCCGCCGATGAGCAAGCGGCGTCGGCCTCGACGATCGGCCGTGCGGCCGGCCAGCGGCCGGAGAAACAGCGCCGTCAAGCTCAGGGCCCCGACCGCCACGCCGGCGCCGACCTCTCCCCCGCCGAGCGGTCCGGCGGCGAAGAGCGGGACCAAAGGGATCTCGAGTCCGGCCGCCGTGAAGTAAAAGAACTCGGTCAGTGACAGCGCGATGAACGCGGGCGTGAACAGTCGCGCCTCGGCCTCCGGGACCCTCGTCGCGACCGGGTTCTGGTCCATCGTGAAGGCACAATAGCCCGCGCGACTCGTCGCAACCAGCCCCGCCAGGGAAGAGCCGGAGGATGGTGAATTTGCGCATTTCGCGGCATTCGTCGACGTCGCCGTCGAGGCGAGGGTTCCGCCATCCACCAGGCGGGCGCTGACGGGAATCGGGACGCGGTGTCTCGACGAGACGCGTATGACCAACCACGATGAGCAGATCGTGCTCAACCGCAGGAAGCGACGCCTCGCGGAGCGTCGGACTCCCGACCGCCTATGCTTCGGCGGGTGTCGCGCTTCTGGACCTTCGCGCTCCGTTGCCTCTACTGGGCCATCACGCGCCTCCAGCCGCTCGTTCGCCCGCTGGCGGTGAGGAGCGGGCTCGGCAACGTCGTCGAGCTGATCGTGGCCGGGCGTCGAACTGGCCGGCGACGCGTCGTCCTGCTCGGTCTCCTGCGAGTCGACGGCGGGTGGTATCTCGGCCACCCGAACGGGCCGGTCAACTGGACGCGGAACCTGGACGCCGCCGGTGGCGCTACCCTGGTGCTCCCGCACCAGCCGCCCATCGAGATCCGGCCCGAGCTCCTGCCGGGCGGCGAGGAGCGGCGCCGAGTCATTGCCGCGACGTGGCACCAGCACGTCTTCCCCGGCAATGTCATCTACTGGCTTGCCCGGCGGCACATCTTCGCCGTCGGACGCTACTACCGGATCGAGCCGCTATGGCCGCCCGCCTGACCATCAGGGGGAACAGCCCACGATCGAGGCGCGCGACGAGCACACGGCTACGCTGCTCCGCGACGGCTGAGTTCTGGCCGCGGGCGTAGCGGCGAACCGAGCGGCGTCTGTACCGCGTCGGGCGCAGAGGAGCAACATGTCGCGCCGCGGTTTCGCTACGATCGCCTCCCGGCATCGCCGAAGCGCGGCCGGATCGGGGTCCTGGCGGGAGGAGTGCCATGGCAGTCAAGGTCATTGTCGAGCTGAAGGCCAAACCAGGGCGGCGGGACGCGTTGCGATCGCTCATCGAGCAGATCGCCACACGCGATCGACCGAGCGGCTACCACGGGAGCACGTACTACGAGTCGCTCGACGACCCCGACCTGCTCATCGACATCGCCGACTGGGAGTCGCCTGAAGCCCGGACGACGCATCTCGCGAAGGCCATGGCCGCCGGTGCCTATGGTCCTGTGCTCGAGCTGCTGGCGGGTCCCTTCCGGGCCACGGTCATCCGCCGGCTGCCCTGAGCCCTTGCGTCGCTGCGTCCCGGTCAGCAGTGCGCGGCGGCGCTGACGCTCGCCGAGGCGTTCGCGAACGAACCCCTGCTCGAGATCGTCGCCCGCGACCCGGAGCGGCGGGCAAGGATCGCGCCGGCGTTCAACGATCGCGCCGGCGTTCGAGGCCGTCCCCCTGCCATACGGCATGCGCTGCGGCCCAGGCGGCCCGCGCGCTACGGCGTGGCCGGCGGTCCCGCCGGTGCCTGGGCTGCGCCTGGGGGAGCCAGGTTTTCCGGCACGTCGAGTGCCTCGGAGATCAGCCGGCCGAGCGACCCCGCCTCCTGGAGCAGGACTGACTTGAACACCGTCCAGCGATAGCGGGCCAGCGTGGCCTTCACGACGTCGGCGGCCACCACCTCGCGACCGACAATGCCGGCCTGTGTCCGGAGGTCCTTGAGGACAGCGATGTGGACCTGGTCGAACTGGCCGACCGCCGCGTCGACCTGGCCGATCAGCTTGTCGAAATCCTGCTTCAGGGTCGCCTGGAGCGTCTCGCCGGTCTCGCGCCGGGCGATGCCCAGGATCCTCTGGAACTCCCCGGCCATCGAGTCGAAGACGGCCGGGTCCGGAAGCTTCAGGCCCACCGCCTTGGCGGCGTCGACGAACCGATCGCCGTACTTGGCGATGCTCTTGATCGAGCCGGCGACATCGGCCAGGCCCTCCGGCCCCTTCACGGCAGCCGAGGCGAGCTTCTCCGCTGCGTCGCGCAGCTTGTTGACCTGGTCGAGCGCGGCCGTGTAATCCATCGAGGTCGGCTTGCCCGGCGCCTCGCCCTTGCCGTAGCCAGGGAACGGGCTCTTGGCATCCTCGGTCACGAATCGCCGGACGCCGCCGGACGAGAAGTAGCCGCCGCCCTCCTTGACGTTGATCTGGGCCTGCGTCTCGGCCAGCTCGAGCATCTTGCTGGCCAGTGCGCCCTTGTCGGGCGGCTCCTTGGCCGCCAGCTGCTCGATCTCGCCGACGAGGCGGTCCTGCTGGCCTGACAGGACGTCGACCGCCCGCTCGCTGAGCGGCTTGAACTCGGGGATCTCCTTGATGCCCAGCTCGCCCATGGCGTCCAGCACGCGCTGGTGCCGGGAGGCGTTCTTGGTCACGCGCTGTAGCTCGGCGTTCCAGATCAGCTGCTCCTCGAAGGCCGCCGTCTTCTTCGACAGGTCGGCCGCCAGGTCGGGGAACTTGTCAAAGAGGTGGAGCCGGCGCGGGTCCGTGAACAGCCCGATGTACAGCATGGAATCCAGCAGCACCGCGTTCGCCGGGAGCCCCGCCCGCCCGGCCAGGTACTGGAGGCCCTTGCTCCGCTGGGCCGCGGCGTCCTTGCCCAGGAACGACATGTCGAGGTCGTTGGTGAAGTTGCCGGTGGTGCCGGTCTCCTTGACGGATGCCTTGAGATCGGTCTCGACGAACTCCTTGAGGTCGCGATAGATCGCATCTCGCCAGGACAGGAGGAGCTTGCCCGCTCCCGAATCGGCGCCGAGGGCGGACGCCAGCTTCTTCCAGCCACCGGCCATCTGGAGCGTGGCCAGCGGGCCGTAGCGCTCGACCGCCAGGCGCACGATCCCGTCCAGCTCGCCCAGCTCGCGCTGGGTGGCCTCCTTGGCCAGGTTCTTCAGCGTCTGGGGAATGTCGATGTCCTTGGCGAGCTTGGCAGCCACCTCGGCGTACTGGGCGATTCGGGCCGCCGCGGCTGAACCGGCCGGGACGTGGCGAGCAAGCGCGATGGGGTCGTCGATCCCCATCCGCTTCATCGTGGACTCGACGCCCTGCTCGACGATCGAACGCTCGACCAGGGCCTTGCCGGCGGCGTCGGGAGCAGCGCCCTTCGCGATCTGCTTGGCCAGCTCCTCGACGCCTTCGGTGGTGGCCGCCTTGGCGCCCGCCTGCTTGGCCGCTGCACCGGCCGCCAGCTTCACGCCTGCCTTGCCGGCCTGCCAGACGTCGAGCGCCAGGAAGGCGCTCTCGAGGATCGCGTCGAGCAGCGCGGAATCCACCTGATCCTTGCCCACCAGCTCCGTCGTCGAGCTGGCTGCCGACTGGGCCGCGTCCTTCAGCTCGTCGTAGCTCTTCCACTTGGCCGCGGCGTTGCCGGCACCCAGGCCCAGGCCGCCGAGGAGGAACAGGGCCGCCGTGCCGCCGGTCGCCGCGCTGGCAAAGAGGAACATCACCGCGGAGGCGAGCCCGATCCCGATGTCCGCCACGGTCTTGCCGGTCTCGTAGTTGCCGAGCGTCTCCTTGGCTGCCGCCTTGTAGACAGGGTGGCTCCAGGGGTGCTTCCCCTTGCGCTCCCCCTCCAGCAGCTGGCGATGGATCGGCTTGAGCTCCTGCCAGTCCAGCGACCCGGTGCTGACGTTGTCCTGGGTCTCCCTGATCGATGCCTTCATGGTCGCGAGCATCGTCTGCATGGCGCCCACTGGGTCATCGCTGGGGTCCTCGCCGGAGATCTGGCCCAGCTTGTCCTCCCGGAGGGCGTTGAACAGAACGGGGTGTTCGTCGGCCAGGGCGAGAAGGGCGCCGGTCACGGCCTTCCAGTGGGTCATGACATCTTCGTGCGGGACCATCGTCTGCTCGACATTGGCGCTTTTCCCGCGCGGGTCGTCCCATGGGATGGCCGGCCCACTTCCGGGGCTGAACCGGACCGGCCACAGGCCGCCGTAGTTGTTCCCCTCGCGGTCCGTCCTGTCGGGGAGCTCGACAAAGCCCGTGTACTGCATCTCCAGGCGGCCCTTGACCTTGCGCAGCTCCTGGAGCTGGACGGCCGCCCACTCGATGTCCTTTCGTTTCTCGACTTCCTGGTCGGTTGGGCCGCTCTTGCCCTCGGAGGCCGCTACGAAGGTCTCGGTCAGGTTCTTGAAGCCGAGCTCCTTTTCGGCGTTGACGGCGTCGGCCATGTTCTTCTGGAGGTACTCGAGGGCGATGCCGCGGACGTCACTGCCCAGCTCGCCCCGGGCCATGTTGAGAACCCCGATGTCGGTCAGGTCCATACCTCGGTCACGCGAGGTGTCCCAGAGCCCCTTGTTGGCGTCGTAGACCTCCGGCAGGGCGCTCCCGAACGAGCTCCACAGGCGGCCCAGCTTGAGCTCGTCGAGCGGGCCAACCCACGAGTTGGTGTGGACGTCCTTGATCTGCTCGAGGATGCCCTTCTGCTGCTCCGGCCCCGGGGGCGGAGCAGGCTTGGCGGCCACGGCAGGGGCCGTGTCGGACTTCTCGCCCGGCGCCGCCCCCAAGTCGATGCGGCGCTGGACCGCGGCATTGCCGCCCGTCGCCTGGAGCACGCCGATCAGCCGCTGGCCGCTGGCGTCGTCGAGGGAGTCGATCAGGTCGGGCAGTCCACCGTCGCCGAGGGCGCCAAGGGCGATGGTCATCTCGGGTGATGGCCCGGCCGCTGCGCCCGACGCGCCGGACGGGCGGCCATGGGCCGCACCCAGGCTGGGCACGCGCGCGGGCGCCCGCGGCGCAACAGTGGCCGGACGCCCGGTGGTTCTACCCGAGGTGGCCATGCGGCAGGAACATGCGACGCCTCCCAGGATGAGCCCGCGAGCGTGCGGCCAAGCCGGAGCCCGCAGCCGCAAGCCTCCCAGCCCGGCCTGCCGGAAGCGAGAGGCCCTCGGGCGAGCGAGGGTGCGGCAAACGGTGCCCGATCGGGCAAACGGCCGCGCCCAGGCCATGCCCGCCCGGACCCTGCGAGCGCCGGGCCCCTGTCGCAGGCATTTCCTGCCGGGTGGGGTAGCCAGCGTGCCCGTGCGTGCGCTGGGCGCGCCCAACCCCCGAGGGATGAACCATGTCGATCTACGATGACGCCGGGCTGCTGGCATCGCACAGTCCATCGGCGCCCGCAGAGGCGGGAAGACCGGGCCAGACGTTGCTCGAAGCGTAGAGACGGACGCCACCTCTCACCAGGCGGTCTTCGAGCTCCAACGGCTGGCCGTCAACGCGGTAGTCAGCCGGCCCCTGGCGCCGGGTGCGCCCCTTGACCTCGCGCAGCGCGAGGCCTCCGAGGACCCGAGCCGAGGGCGCAGCGCTCGCCTGTCCTGGGGGTGCGAGTTCCTAAGGATCCGGCAGGAAGTCGCGGACCGTCACGCTCAACTGTCGGGAATGTGCGCCTCACAAGGGCAAGGGCCGGGGAGCGACGGCCAGGACCTCACGGCGCAGCTCCGCGCCGATTCAGCGCCGGGCCATCCGCGCCGATCGGCGGGCTACCGAGAATCGGGCCGAGTGGGCCCGGTGGGCCGAGTGGGCCCGGTGGGCCGAGTGGGCCCGGTGGGCCGAGCGCCCCAGCTGACCGGTCAGCGCCAGGCAGACCGCGCTGCGTCCGGGTAGAGGCGAACTCGACGGTACGGCTCGCGGCCGCGCGACCGCGACACCAAATTCGCCCTCTCGGCGAGCTGGTGCTGAAGCCGCCGGATATAGGCGTTCTGGGGCGACAGCTCGACGGCCTCGGATGACGACAACACGGCCTCGATGGCGTTCTCAGTCTCGCGCATGGCGGCTTCGCGCGGATCGATCTCGAGCGAAAAGATGGACGTCAGGCTCGACTGCATCTGCAGGATCGTGTTGCTCTTGAGGACATAGATCGGCAGGGCGCGATCTTCGGCATCGCGCAGCTGCGGCGTCTTCTGCTTGTACTCGTTGCGCAGAGTCATGACCACGTCCGCCTCGTCAACGTCGCGGGCGATCACGACCGGCAGCTGGAGGTCCCCGATCGCCTGCTCCAGGCGCTTGCGACTGATCCCCTGGGGCAGCACGCGCAGGGTGGGCAGCGGTGAGCCACCCGGCACCAGGACAATCCGTCCATCGGGGCCTTCCTCGGTCCCGAGAGGCAGCCTGTCGAGGTCGTCGTCCTCGTCAAGGTCACCTGCATTGACCGGCGCCGTGCCCTCGTCTGCCTTGAGCGTCTGGAGCGCCCGGCTGGCCTGATCGCGCCAGGCCTTCTGGCGTTCGAGTTCGCGTGCCTCGCGAGCTCGCGTCTCCGCTGCGGTGGGGACGGCGCCGGCTCCGCGCTCCAGCGGCCCGCGGTCCGCGATGTCGCCCACGACGAAGGGGGCCTCGGTCGCCCGCGCCACGCCCCGGGTCGCGCCGCGCGTGGCCCCACGTGCGACGCCACGCCCCGGTGTCGGCGGCTCCGAGAACCGCTCACCCGGGAGCGTCCCCGCCCCGCCACCCTCCGAAACGGGCCCGCGCGTCCCCGACTCGCGCCCGGAGCCGCCGCGGGACTGTCGCCAGCCGCCGGTCGCCCCCGGACGATAGCCTGGCCGGAACCCCGGAGGTCGCTCGGCTTCGCGATACCCGCCGGTGCGATATGAGCCTTCGCCCCGCCAGCCTGGTTCCATGCGCCACGGCGAGCCTGCCCCCACGAGTCCGGCAAACCGTTCCGCCCCCAGCTGCTCACGCGGCGATGGCCGCGGCCGACCCTGCGACCGATGCACACCTTCCTCGTCACGCCAGCGCAGCTCCGGGGCGACCGGGTCGCCACGCAACAGGGCGTCAATGGTGTCCGCGACATCGGCATGCACGGCCACGCGCTGGCGGTCCTGGATTTCGACAATCACGTCGAACGTGGGTGGGGCTTTTCGCTCCAGGACGCTCTTCTGGGTCCGCCGACGACGCGCCTCCTCATCTCCCAGGGTCACGCTCTGGATCCCGCCGATCAGGTCGGAAAGCGTGGGATTGAGCATCAAGTTGTCCAGGTTATTCCCGTGCGCCGTACCAATCAGCTGGACGCCGCGCTCGGCGATCGTCCGGGCGGCCGCAGCCTCCAGCTCCGTCCCGATCTCGTCGATGACGATGACCTGCGGCATGTGGTTCTCGACCGCCTCGATCATCACCTCGTGCTGCAGCGACGGGGTCCGGACCTGCATTCGCCGCGCCTTGCCGATCGCCGGGTGCGGGATGTCGCCATCGCCGGCAATCTCGTTGGACGTATCCACCACCACGACCCGCTTGCCCATGTCGTCGGCGAGGACGCGTGCGGCTTCGCGCAGCATCGTGGTCTTGCCGATCCCCGGCCGACCCAGGATCAGGATCGACTTTCCGGTCTCGACGAAGTCGTCGATGATCTCGATCGTGCCGTAGACCGCCCGGCCGATCCGGCAGGTGAGCCCGACGACCTTGCCGGACCGATTGCGGATCGCACTGATCCGGTGGAGCGTGCGCTCGATGCCGGCCCGGTTGTCG
>JANPDO010000168.1:0-4617 GCA_031431535.1 Chloroflexota bacterium | reverse complement strand
GAAGTACATCCCCGGGAACCGCTTCCAGTACGTTTCGAAGTACCGATCCGGGTCGCCGTAGATGCCGCGGAGCATGGCCGGCCAGGGGCGTTTGAGCACGAGGTAGCCGCCGCCGCCCAGTGGCACGGACACCCCGTCCGCGTCGACGACGTCGGCGTGGATCCCGGGGAACGCGAACGTGGCGGAACCCGGCTTGGTGGTGGTGACGCCGGGGAGCGGCGTGATCAGGATCTGCCCGGTCTCGGTCTGCCACCACGTGTCCGCGATTGGCGCCCGGTTTCCGCCGACATGCTCGCGGTACCAGAGCCAGGCCTCCGGGTTGATCGGTTCGCCCACCGAGCCGAGTACGCGCAGGGTGGACAGGTCGTGCTTGCGCGGCCAGGCTTCGCCCTGCTTCATGAATGCGCGGATCGCGGTCGGGGCGCAATACAGGATGGAGACCTTGTAGTCCTCGATGATCTGCCACCAGCGGTCCCAGGCCGGCGTGTCCGGCGCGCCCTCATACAGCACGCCGGTGGTCGCGTTGGCCAGTGGGCCGTAGACGATATAGCTGTGACCGGTCACCCAGCCGATGTCCGCCGCGCACCAGTACACGTCGTTCGGCTTGACGTCAAAGATCGTTTCATGGCTAAACGAAGTTCCGAGCAGGTAGCCTGCGGTGGTATGCAGGATCCCCTTCGGCTTGGCGGTCGTGCCGGAGGTGTAGAGCAGGTAGAGCATGTGCTCGGATTCGACCGGGACCGGCGGGCATTCGGCCGACTGGCGGTCGACGATGTCGTGCCACCAGTGATCGCGGCCTTCGACCATGTGGACCTCATGGCCGGTCCGGTTGACGACAATGGCGGCTTCGATCGTCGGCGTCGAGACCAGGGCCTCATCGGCGTGATGCTTGAGACCGACCTCCTTGCCGCGCCGATAGCCACCGTCCGCGGTGATCAGCACCTTCGCGCCGCAATCGTTGATCCGCCCCGACAGCGCCTCCGCCGAGAAGCCGCCGAAGACGACCGTATGTGGGGCGCCGATCCGTGCGCAGGCGAGCATCGCAATCGGGAGCTCGGGGATCATCGGCATGTAGATGGCGACCCTGTCGCCCTTCTCGACGCCGAGCTCCTTGAGCGCGTTGGCGGCCTTGCTGACCTCGCGCTGCAGGTCCCGGAAGGTCAGGGTGCGGGTATCGCCCGGCTCGCCGATCCAATGGTAGGCCACCTTATCGCCGAGTCCGCGCTCTACGTGGCGATCCACGCAGTTGTAGCTGACGTTCAGCTCTCCACCGAGGAACCATTTGGCGAAGGGCAGCTTCCATTCGAGGGTGGTCTCGAATGGTTTCGTCCAGTCGATCCGCTCGCGCGCCCGCTTCGCCCAGAAGGCCTCGAAGTCGTGCTCGGCCTCCTCGTACAGGTCGGCTTTGGCGTTGGCCTGGACCGTGAAGGCCGGATCCGGTGGAAACGTCCGCGATTCCGCGAGGAGGTTCTCGATCTCGGGCGATTGGGAGGTCGGTTCGGCGCTCACGGGACCCTCGCATTCGATGTCGGCTGGCCGGCCCATCCTACCGCGCGGCCGGTCACAGCGCGACGATTCTGCCCAAGATCTCCAACCGGCGGCGGCGGTGCCGCCAAGGAACAAGCCGCCGCATGACGGTTGTTCTGCGTGAGAGATCAAAAGGCAGGATCTGCCGCCATCGAGCCCAGAATCGGCCCTCCTGCCTCCGTCTCAGGTGGCGGAGGGGGCAGTTGCCTCGATCGTGGCCGGGGGGCGACCGGAAACTCGCCTCTGGGAGCCCGAAAGACCGGGTAGACCTGGGTCGAAGCGGTCAATCTGGCATGAATCGCGACGGTTTGTCTTCGTGGGAAGAACAATGTTCACGAAGGGCCATCGGGCAGGGAATGCGCCCGGGGTCCGGGCGGCCATCGGGCAGGGATTGCGCCCGGGGACCGGGCGGCCATCGGACGCACGACCCGCTAGCCCGTACCCTCGGGCCCGTACCCTCAGGCACCTAGTCGGTGCCCTCGGCGAGCTCGTCCTGGTTGGGTGCGAGGCCGACGTCCAGGTCGCGTGGATCGCGCGCCAGGACCACTCGCTGCGGCCGCGGGATCTCGATTCCGTTCGCCTCGAAAGCCGCCAGCAGACGTTTGCGGAAGTCGCCCCCGGCCGCCCACTGGTCCGCGGCTCGCACGGAGCCCAGGATCTTGAGCGTGACGCCGTACTCGGCGAGTGCGGCCACCCGCTCGACTCGCGGAGCCTCGAGGACGCGGCGCTTCCAGACCGGATCGCCGGCCATCTCGGCGCCAACCTTGTCGACCACGGCGATCGCCTTGTCGATGTCCGTCCCGTACGCCACGGTGACGTCCTGGTTGATCCGTGCCCAGACCCGGGTGAGGTTGGAGGCAACCCGGATCTCGCCGTTCGGGATCGTGTGGACGACGCCATCGAGATCTCGCAGGGTCGTCCGGCGCAGGGTGAAATCCTCAACGCTGCCGGCCACCCCGGCTACGCGGATCACGTCGCCCTTGCCGTACTGGTTCTCGATCAGGATCAGGGCACCGTTCAGGTAATCCTTGACGAGGCTCTGCGCCCCGAAACCAACGGCGATCCCGACCACCCCGAAACCGGCCACCGCCGGGCCGATGTCAAGCCCAAGCTGGCCGAGCACCATCAACCCAGCGATCATCGCGATGAACCCCTGGAGGGTTCGGCCGCCGAGCACGTCGAGGGTGTCCATCCGCTTCCTGAGCTCGACCGCGCTGAGTTCCTGCGCCGTTCCCTCAGTGGCCTCCCGGTCGAGGAGCGCCTTGACCACGCCGTGGACGAGAACCCGGGCGAGCCGCGCAGCGAGGATGGCGGCCACGACGATGAGCAGGATCGGTGGGACATTGCGCGACACGATCTCGACGATCGTGGCCCATGGCTCCGTTTCGAAATCAGGCACGGTGCAAGCCTAGCGCCAGACGCGCTGGGGCACGAGGCGCGTGGCGCCGTTCAGGCGGCGGCACCGCCGAGTCGGACGGAGATGGCAGCCGCCGCCTCGCGAGCCTGGACGGCGAGTTCCGGCAGGCGTCCCGGCGTCACGCGGAAGGCCGGGCCCCACACGTCCACGGCCGCGATCACCTTGCCGCGGGCATCGCGGACCGGGGCGGCGACGGCATTGAGCCCGGCGTCGTACTCGCCGATCGCGGTGGCAAACCCGCGCCGGCGGACCCGCGCCAGCTCCTCGAGTAGCGGTTCGAGCTCCACGATCGTTCGATCCGTGTAACTGGCCAGGCCACGTCGAACGATCCGCAGCACCTCTCGCTCCGCGAGCGAGGCCAGCAGGACCTTGCCCGACGCCACGCAGTGCGGCGGCGTCGCCCGGCCCGTCCAGTCGCCCACGGCGATCAGGTTTGGCCCGTCGACCTGGGCAACAGCCAGCAGCGAGTCCCCGTCCAGGATCCCCAGGCCCGTCGTTTCGTGGGTCAGGCGAGCTAGTCGCTCCAGCTCCGGCAAAGCGATCCCGCGCAGGTCCAGGGTTCGTTCCGCGTGTTCGGCCAGGCGGATGACCACCACGCCCAGCCGGTACTTGCCTGACTCATCGTCCTGCTCGACCAGGCCCCGCTTCTGCAGCGTGGCCAGCAGGCGCGAGGCCGTCGACTTGTGCAGGCCCAGGCGTCGGGCAAGTTCGGTGACCCCGGCCTCACCCTGGCATTCGCCAAGCGCCAGCAGCAGCGCGGCGGCGCGATCGACGGAGCGGACGGCGTTGCCGTCCAGGACCATCCCGCCGGGTCCGTTCATCCGGCGGCCGAATGCGACATCGCACCGGTCGGCTCGCGGCCGATGCCCCCGCTTGCGCGTGCCTCGAGTGCCGCGTCCAACGACTCCTCGAAGATCGTCAGGATCCGGTCCACGATGTCGCCCTCGGCATGGGCCTCGCAGATGAACCACGGCTCACGGGAGTCCCCCTCGGGCATCGCTCCGCGCGCCTGCATCCCAAGCGCGATGGCGTCGTACAGTTCGTGGTCCGTGTTCGCCCAGTCGCGATACTCGGACGGCTCCGTATCCGTGAACATGATCCCGAACATCGACGGGTGGCCGGTGAACACGTAGGGCAGCCCGACCGGGTTGAGGATCTCGCGCAGCCCGTCCTGCAGTCGCCGGCCAACCGCATGGACCGTGTCCAGGGCATCCGTGTCGCGCAGGATTTCGAGGGTCTTTACCGCGGCCGCCGCGGCGACCCGATTGCCGGCGTACGTGCCGCCGTGGCTGACCTTGTCCGGCAGGACGCTCATGACCTCCGCACGGCCACCGAACGCGGCGGCCGGATAGCCGTTGCCCATCGCCTTGGCAAACGTCCCAAGATCTGGCTTGATCCCGAAGAACTCCGCCGCGCCACCGCGCGCCAGCCGGAACCCGGTCTTGACCTCGTCGAAGATGAGGAGAATGCCGAATTCCTCGGTCAGCGCTCGCATCGCCCGGTGGAAGTCGGCCTTGGGCATGATCGCCTGAGCGTTGCCAAGGACGGGCTCAACGATGACCGCCGCGATCTCGTGCCCCTGGCGCTCGAAGAGCCGGCGGAGGAAGTCGATGTTGTTGTACCGGGCCGGAATGATCGTGTCCGCGACGGCGCCGGGGATGCCGCGTCCCCAG
>JANPDO010000167.1:0-7613 GCA_031431535.1 Chloroflexota bacterium | reverse complement strand
GGGCCGCCCTTGGTGAAGAACAGCAGGTTCGTCTTGACGCCGGCGCCCGCTGACGAGAACACGCCCGGCGGCAGCGACACGATGCACCACAGGTCGCAGTCGTCCAGGAGTTTGCGCTTCGTCTGCACGAAGGCCGTCTCGTTGTTGCGGAAGAGCACGCCCTCGTCGATGACCATGCCGCATCGCCCGCCGGGCTTCAGCGAGTCGATCACGTGCTGCAGGAAGAGCACCTGGGTCGCGCCCGTCTTGTAGGCGAAGTGCGTCTGGGCCTCCTTGCCCTCCTTGCCACCGAACGGCGGGTTCATCAGCACGACGTCGAACAACGTCGGCGCGCCCGAGAAGAGCCCGCCGTAGGTTGTCTGGCCGGTCAGGGTGTTGCCGTGCCAGATATGCGGGTGGTCGATGCCGTGGAGGACCAGGTTGGCCAGCGCGATCGGGTAGACCAGGTCCGCCTTCTCGCGCCCGAAGAACGTGTCTTCGCGAAGGATCCGCAGTTGTTCCGCGGTCGCGCTCGAGCCCAGGCCCGCCCGCATCCATTCGAACGCCTGGGCGAGGAAGCCACCGGTCCCACAGCCCGGGTCGTAGACCGTCTCGCCGACCTTCGGGTCGATCGCCTTCACGATCGCGCGGATGTCCTCGCGCGGCGTGAAGAACTGGCCGCCATCGTTGTTCTTCTCGCCCATCTTCTGGAGCAGGCCCTCGTAGGCCTGGCTGAGGGTGAACAGGTGGGTCTGGTCGACCGCCTCGAGGTGGATGTCGTCGACGCGATCGAGGATGTCGAGCAAATTCCGCTCGGTATCGACATTGACCTTGTCGACGGCCGAGACGACCTCGCTGATGACCTTCTGTCGAGCCGACGCGTTGACGCGACCCTCCAACCCGCGAAGGTAGGGCAAGAGCTCCCCGTTGACGAACGGCAGGAACGCGCCCATCGCGCCTTCACTCAGCGTCACCCGCTTCGAGCCGCCGTGTGCCGCCCAGTCGCGCCATCGAAACGGAGCCTCCAGCGACGGCGAGAACCCGACGCCGAGCGCCTCCGCCTCCTCCGCCTCGAGCTCTTCGCGCTCGTCGAGGATCCGCAGGAACAGGATCCACGACAGCTCCGGCACGTATTGGAGCGCGCCGGCGTAATTCGCCCGGCGCATGACATCCGCGATCTGCTTGATCGCGGCATTCACCGAGGAAGGGGTCGCAAGACGGCGCGGGGCGACGGTCATCTCGCGAGGGTACGACAGATGAGTGCCAGTGAAGACGACCCGGATACCATCGTCCAGATGCCAGAGATGCAGCCACACGAACGCATGGGCGCTTCGCGGCGCTCCGTCGACCGAGCGGGCGACCTCCTGCGTGGCAGGACGCTGCTCGAGGAGGACCTTCTCTCGAACGATGAGCACGAAGCAATCAACCTGCTCGAGCGCTTTCGAGCGGAGTTTGAGGCGCCACTTCACGCCGTTGTTGGGAACCTTCGAGACCTGCTCGCTGCCGAGGGCCTCACGGCGCAGCCGACGGAGCGACTCAAGCGCGTCCCAAGGATCATCGAGAAGCTCGTTCGCCATCCGACCATGCATCTTTCGCGGATGCAGGACATTGCCGGTTGCCGCATCGTCCTCCCGGATCTCGAGTCCGTAGCGCGAGTCCAGAACAGCCTGCTGGCCAATATGACGGTCGAGCGGGTCGACGATTACAACCGATTGCCGAAATCGACGGGCTACCGGGCCCTGCACGTGATCGTCCGCGCACAGGCGAGTACGGTCGAGATCCAGGTGAGGACGCCGTGGCAGCAGGCATGGGCGCGGTCGATCGAGCTGCTCGACGCCCGTCTCAACTTGTCGCTGAAGGATGGGCTTGGCCCGGAGGCACTTCTCAGCTACGTTGTTCCCATCGCCTATGCTCTTGAGGTCACCTACCGCGGCGACCGGTTGAACCCGGCGACGGACGCGGAGCTGGAGGCGCTGCGAGCGGAGGCGGAACGATGGATGCGCGAACGAGGGAAGGACACGTGAGCCTGGTGCGCTTCCTGCTCGTCTACGATCGGCCCCATCTGACCTTGCTCCGCTGTGACCGCATGGAGGACGATGCCACCGCGCTCAAGGAGTACGCGCGCGCCGAGGCCCAGTTTCGCGGCCGTGCTGACATTGAAGTCGTGCTTCTCGGCTCCGACTCGCTCGAGACGATGATGATTACGCATCCGCACTATTTCGAACGTCCGCCGGACCTCGAAGGCCTGCTCCCGTCGCTTCGGCCCGGTTGAAGATCGCCGGCCGCCCAGAGTCTCGGCAGGGCCGCAGATAAGCGCCAGCGAATGGCCTGTGCGGTACTGTGAGCGACTGAGCAGGGAGGTCGTCAGTTGTCCGAGTTGCGCTCGATCGGGCTCTCGATTCCGCGACGGTACTGGCGCCTCTCGTCCGATCTCTGGCGGCAGGCGCGACTTCGCCGGCGGTGGCCGCGTCCCGAGCACTTTGCCCGCATGACTCCGGAGCAGTTCGAGTCGTTCGTCCGGTCGATCGGGTTCGACATCGAGGTTCGTGAAGAGCTGGCCGAGTACGACGGCCGTTGAGCCAGTACCGCCCATTCCGGATCCTCCCAGTCGTCAAGACCTACCCGAACCCGAGCACGAAGTACGGCGAGACCGTGTGCGTTGCCGGGGTGGACCTGGACACCCATGAGTGGGTCCGCGTGTATCCGGTGACCTTTCGCCAGCTTCCCGACACGCAGTTCAAGAAGTACCAGGTGATCGAGTGCAGCGGCACGAGGCCGAAGGACGATAGGCGGCCAGAGAGCATCCGAGTTGACCAGGATTCGATCAAGCTGGTCGGGGATCCGATACCCACGACGCACCGCTGGCGCAGCCGCATGGCGCTCCTGCCTGAACTCGACGGCTCACTGTGCGAGATCAAGCGGATGAACGAAGCGCGGGGCGTGAGCATCGGCATGTTTCGCCCCAAGGCGATCGATCGCCTCGTCATCGAGCCGGCCGAGCCATGGTCCGAGAAGCAGATGGCCGCGCTCCGCCAGGAGCACCTCGGCCTGGGCGGCGGCCAGACCAAGCACGTCGTGATGCTTGAACGCGTCCCGTGGACCTTCAGCTACCGGTTCGAGTGCGTTGAACTCGACTGCAACGGGCACAAGCTGCAGATCCTGGACTGGGAGATCGCCCAGTCGTTCCGTCGCTGGTCCCGCTCCCACCCTGGTCAGTGGGAGGACATGATCCGCGCGAAGTACGAGCTGGAGTTACCCGACAAGGACCTTCATTTGATCGTTGGCACAATGGCCGCTCACCCGAAGACCTTTGTGATCAGCGGCCTGGTCTACCCGCCCCGGTCGAAGGTGGACGGCGTCAACGTCCAACAGACCCTGGATCTCATGCGCGAGCAGGGAACGATGACAGGCGTCCGGGTCGGCCTCGAAACACAGAAGGCAGGCACGCTCGGCGGTGACGAGGGGCAGGATGCGCTCAAGCTCTTCCCGGACGAGGCCTAGGCGCTCGCGGTAGCCGTCCGCAAACACATCCCAGTCGCCGACTTGCGCTCGGAGCGCCTTTGGGGCGCCGAGGGCTGGCACGGACACGTATCGGATACCTGCTTCCAACAGGGACGCCTCGAGCGCTCTTCGCCTGAACTCGGGCCGGCGCGACATCGGCGTCTCGCGTGTGTCGATGAGGATGGACACGTCCGCGGCCGCCAGCGTTTCGACCAACCGTTCGACGGTCGCGCCCTGGTAGCCAATCGTGAAGAGCGTGTCGCGCATGGCGTGAGTGTAGCTGGGGGGAGCGACTCGGACACGGCATGCCGAATCGCTCGCGAGGTCTGCGTAGCGGTTGCTGCCAGGGCCGAAGGCAAGAGCCAGCGAATGACCGATGCGGCCCTAGAGCGCCTGAGCAGGAGGCCAGAAAATTGCCCCAGTTGCGCTCGATCGGGCTCTCGATTCCGCGACGGTACTGGCGCCTCTCGTCCGATCTCTGGCGGCAGGCGCGACTTCGCCGGCGGTGGCCGCGACCCGATCACCTCGCCCGGATGAGTCCGGAGCAGTTCGAGTCGTACGTCCGGTCGATCGGGTTCGATATCGAGGTCCGCGACGCCGTGGCTGAGTACGACGGAGGTACTCATCAAGCGAGACTGGGCGCCGGCGTACAGGCTTCGGAAGGCCAGTCTGGCGAGCGACCAGATCCGACGCTCACTGGACCTCGCTGAGGAGTCTATCTCCGCTGATCCCTTCCACCGGGACAAGCGGCTGGCGCTGCACGGAGTCGTGATCGACACGAACGAGCCGGGAATGATGGTCGCGTTCCGTATCGAACCGGACGGAACGATCATGTTCGTGACGTTTCGCGACCTGTGGAATCGCTAGCCGATCCGTCCATCGCACGATCCGAGGTCGCAAGAGGCCCACAACGTCGGCCTGATAGTTTGGTCACAACAGTGCTGGCGCGGCCTGCCATCGGCGGCGAGATGACGGTGGACGGGGCGGCGGCTGAGATCCGCGTTCGAAGATCTACTTCCGCCCCTTCGTGGCATTCGCTGCCCGAACGATCCGAGCGGTCTCGCCGCTGGGGCGGAACGTGCTCTCGTGCCCGTCGTCCCAAGCCACCCGATGGCGTGTCCCGTAGGAGGCTTGGATGATCTCGAGGATCCCGGAAAGCGGCCAGAGGGCGTCGGTGGCTCCAGTAAGTGCCGGTGCAGCGGCGAGCGCTACGGTGTCAATGTGGAACGTGTTGCGGCACCGCGACCTGATCGACCCAGAAGTGGAATGGTGGCTCCTGCGGAACGCCGTTCAGCTCCATCGCCAGCCGATAGCCACCGGGATGCGGGATCGGGAATGGTCCCCGGACAGCCAACAAGGTCCGCAAACGCTGCCCGGGTTTCGCTCCGGGCGGACGGCCCGACTCCATCGTGAACTCAAGCGCGACCGCGACGTGCTCGTCCTCGTCGACGATTTTCAACGAGACCGCAAACGTCCGATTCGCCTCGCCCCAATCAACAAGCACTGAGCACGCAATATCCGACTGTAGCGCGGCTGCCGGATCAAACGAGGTAGCGGCATGTCGGTCGATCCCGCCACCGAGGATGAAGATCTTGCCGTTCGTGGCCTCGGCCCCGTCGGCCAGCATCAGGAATTCTTGCCGCACGTTCTTCTCCTCTACGTCCGCCTCGATTGACAATGTCATACGTATTGTAATACGGTTGTCAACGGTGGCGAGGTACAGCGGCGGTGTGGCTTGACGTACGAGAGCTCGTCTTCGACGCTATCAATGAGGCGAAGTTCGCTGACCACGGAATGACCAGCACGGACGTCCTCGATGTGATGGACCTGGAACCACGGCTCTTCGAGAATCGACGGGCCCGACGGGCGTCGCATGTGATGGTCGGTCCCACACGTTCCGGGCGAGTGCTCGTCGTCCCAATCGAGGATTGGGGTCACGGCGTTTGGCGTCCGGTCACAGCGTTCAGTGCGAATGCATGGCAGGTCCGCAGGTACAGGAGTTCGATATGAGTCGGAGCGTGGACCCTGAGGAAGACGTCGAATTGGGGGCACAGGTCGAGGCACGGACGCGCGGTACGGTAGGCGCGGTCGTCGCCGTCCGCGTCCCGCGAGATCTTCTAGCCAGGATCTCCGAATACGCCAAGCTTCGTGGCCTGACGGTCTCGGAGGTCATGCGCGAGGGAGCCGAGAGGCTGGTGGGTGGCACCGTTCAGCTGACCCACTACGTATCCGGCGCTCGAGTCGACGGTCCGAGAGTCATTCCAGGATCGCCGTCGCGCGGCGGCAGAAGCCAGACGATGGACGTCGATGAGGTCAAGACCGGCTAGGGCGAGCCCACCGGGCCTCGCGTGAGAGGGAGCACCGGTGCGAGGAGGCAAGACGTGAGTGCGGTGGCGGGTTCGGCGTTCATTCTTCGACCAGGCGAAGGCAGGCAGATCGACCTCGGCGGGTTTCGCATGTCCGTCAAGGCAACGCACGACCAAACGAACGGGGCGTTCTCGCTTCTCGAGGCGCAAGAACCGGCTGGCTTCGGGCCGCCGCTCCATATCCACCGCGATGCGGCCGAGGCGTTCTACGTCCTGGAGGGCGAGTACATCATCTTCCTCGATGGTCGGGAGGCGTCCTGCCCGGCCGGGTCGTTCATCTTCATCCCGGCTGGGATCCCGCATGGCTTCCGCGTCGGCGGCGTGGCCAGTCGGAAGCTCAATCTCTACACTCCGGCCGCCATGGTCGGCTACTTCGACGAGCTCGCAGATGCCGCCAGGACGGGTGATGGCGACCCAGACATCTTGTCCCAGATCGCCCGGCGCTACTCGATGGAGGTGATCGGTCCCGTGCCGGAGGGCTACCTTTAGCGGCGACGACCAGACCGGGCCCGCGCCGTCAGCCGCGGCCAACTCCTGATCACCGGATACACTCACCGCGACCCGCGCATCCACCACGACCTCGAGCGAGGGGTCTGACGCTCACCCGTCCCGATTCCCGAAGGTGATCGGCACGGTCCCGTCGTCGAACACCGCGGCGACCTGGAGACGACCCCCGAGCGCCTTCACGTAGCCGTTCAGGGTGGAGATGAACAGGTCGTCGCGCCGCTCGAGCTCGCTCACGCTGCCCTGACTGACGCCGAGCCGTTCGGCCAGCTCAACCTGGGTGATGCCGCGGTCCTTCCGCAACTCGTAGAGTCGCTCACCCTCGGCCATCGCAGCCTTGATCGCGTCGACGCGCGCACGCCGCTCCGGGGTCTCCGGGCGGCGGATCTCACTGAACTTCCGGTGGGTTCGGCCGCTGCCCTCGGCCTTCGCCTTCATGGTTGGTTCCTTCCTGCGGTCACTTGCCCGACCGCGGGGCCCTGTCAAGAACCGATGTCCTCCAGGTAAGCCCGGTACTCCCGGGCGGCTTCCTTGATGGCCGCTGGATACCAGCGACTCCAGTCACCGGACTTGTCGCCGGCGTAGAGCAGGACCGGCACGCGATCCGGTCCGAACGTGAATAGCACCCGGATGGTCCCGGCACGCAGTTCCTTGAGTTTGTTGCCGAACGGGCCCCGAACCTCGGCGTCCTCGCGGCTCAGGTCGACCTCGCCGACGGTCGGCCGGCCGAGTGTCGGCCCGTGCTCGGCGAGCCGCTCGACCGCCGCATCGAACATCTCCGACGCCGCGTCGTCGAGCCCGGCGTAAAAAGCGGCTACCTGGTCCGTGGCCTCGGGGTCGATCCACGGCTTCACGGCCAGAATATAGTAGCGGACAGATATCGTGTCAAGCCTATATTATCGTCGTTGGTGCCGGCGTCGGAGATCCTGGATCTGAGCGCATCAGTGCATGGCCCCGATCGACAGGTTCGGTGGCGCCGATATGATGACCACGTCGTCGAGATCGTCGTCGACCTCCTTGACGGGTCCGTCGTGAGCGCGTGGATCACGCAGGTGAACGAATGAAGATCGAATATGACCGAGGCGTCGACGCCGCCTACTTCTCCTTTTCCTCCGCAGCATCTGCACGCCAGGAGAAGCTCGACGACGCGAGGATCATCGACTACGACGCTGACGGCAACGTAATTGCCGACACGACCTCGCTGATCACCTTCTGGCGGGCGGATGCCGTGGGTCGATCGCGAAGACCCTGGAGGTACGGGAC